>NZ_CP035417.1:800713-1113927 GCF_004123675.1 Leisingera sp. NJS204
AAGAGGTGTGTGCCGCAGGTTCCGCAAAGGTGAAAATCGGTCTTGTTCACACCCCTCCAAGGGTTGGTCCGCATCATAGCCAGCGTTGACTGAATGCGCCCGCAATCGGGGCACTTTATCCCGCACCAGCGCGCCCAATAGCTGGGTCTTTCACCAATTTTGGGCGCGCTGATTTTGTAGGGCTGGCTAGGCTTTCCCCTCAATGGATTACAGATCCATCAGCAAACGGCGCGGGTCTTCCAGCGCTTCCTTGACGCGGACCAGGAAGGTCACGGCGCCTTTGCCGTCGACGATGCGGTGGTCATAGCTCAGCGCCAGATACATCATCGGGCGGATTTCCACCTTGCCGTTTATCGCCATCGGGCGGTCCTGGATCTTGTGCATGCCCAGGATGCCGGACTGCGGCGGGTTCAGGATCGGCGAGGACATCAACGAGCCGTAGACGCCGCCGTTGGAGATGGTGAAGGTGCCGCCCTGCATCTCGGCCATCGACAGCTTGCCGTCGCGGGCGCGGGCGCCTTTTTCGGCAATCGCTTTCTCGATCGCGGCAAAGGACATCGCGTCAGCATCGCGGATCACCGGCACAACCAGGCCGGTCGGAGTGCCTGCGGCAACACCCATGTGTACGAAGTTTTTATAGACGATGTCGGTGCCGTCGATCTCGGCATTGACCTCGGGCACTTCTTTCAGCGCATGGCAGCAGGCCTTGGTGAAGAAGGACATGAAGCCCAGTTTCACGCCGTGCTTCTTCAGGAACAGGTCCTTGTACTCATTGCGCAGGGCCATCACCTCGGTCATGTCGACCTCGTTGTAGGTGGTCAGCATGGCAGCGGTGTTCTGGCTGTCCTTCAGGCGCTTTGCGATGGTCTGACGCAGGCGGGTCATCTTTACCCGCTCTTCGCGCGCGGCATCATCTGCGGTGACCGGGCCGCGCACCTGGGCCGGTGCCGGGGCTGCCGGAGCGGCAGGCGGTGCGGTCTTGGCGGCGGCCACGGCGGCAGCAACGTCTTCCTTCATGATGCGCCCGTCACGGCCGCTGCCGCTGACTTGCGACGCATTGAGGCCTGCCTCGGCCATCGCCTTTTCCGCCGACGGGGCGTTGGCAATATCCTTGGACGCCGACGCGGTGGCAGCAGCCGGGTTCTGGGCGGCGGCAGGTGCGGAAGGGGCCGCGGAAGATCCGGTTGCGCCGCCAGCGATCACGCCCAGCTGTGCGGCAGCCTGGACGGTGGCGCCCTCTGCGGCGATGATCTCGGTCAGCACGCCGGCAGCCGGGGCGGGCACTTCTACCGACACCTTGTCGGTTTCCAGTTCGCACAGCATTTCGTCCTGCGTGACGGTGTCGCCCACCTTTTTGAACCAGGACGAAACGGTGGCCTCGGAGACTGACTCGCCAAGCGCGGGAACCATGACCGGCACCGGTGCGCTATCGCCGCCGGAGGGCGCAGCAGCAGGAGCCGGTGCTGCAGGGGCAGCGGCAGCACCATTGGCCTCGGACAGGGTGGCCAGCAGAGCGTCGACGCCGACAGTCTGGCCTTCACCGGCGACGATCTCGCCCAGGGTGCCTGCGGCAGGCGAGGGCACTTCGACCGTCACCTTGTCAGTCTCCAGCTCGCAGAGCATTTCATCGGCATTGACGGTGTCGCCGGGTTTCTTGAACCAGGTGGCCACGGTGGCCTCGGTCACGGATTCGCCCAGGGTGGGTACGCGGACTTCGGTTGTCATGTCTCTTTATCCTCAGATGCTCAGCGCTTCGTTCACGAGGGCTGCTTGTTGTGCTTTGTGCTGGCTGGCCAGACCGGTTGCGGGCGAGGCCGAGGTGGCGCGGCCTGTATAGACCGGCCGGGTGTGCTTGGCCTTGATGCGGGTCAGCACCCATTCGATGTTGGGTTCAATGAAGCTCCAGGCGCCCTGGTTCTTGGGCTCTTCCTGGCACCAGACCATTTCCGCCTGTTTGAAGCGTTCCAGCTCCTTCACCATGGAAATGGCCGGGAACGGATAGAACTGCTCGACCCGCATCAGATAAACATCGTCGATGCCACGGGCATCGCGTTCTTCGAGCAGGTCGTAATAGACCTTGCCCGAGCACATGACGACGCGCTTGATCTTGTCATCCGCCACCAGCCGGGTGTCGGAGTTGCCGTGCTGGGCATCATCCCATAGCACCCGGTGGAAGCTGGAACCGGTGGTGAACTCTTCCGCCTTGCTGACCGCCAGCTTGTGGCGCAGCAGGGATTTCGGAGTCATCATGATCAGCGGCTTGCGGAAGGTGCGGTGCAGCTGGCGGCGCAGGATGTGGAAATAGTTTGCAGGCGTGGTGCAGTTGGCCACAATCCAGTTGTCCTGGCCGCACATCTGCAGGAAGCGTTCAAGCCGGGCGGAGGAATGCTCAGGGCCCTGGCCCTCGAACCCGTGCGGCAGCAGGCACACGAGGCCCGACATCCGCAGCCATTTGCTCTCGCCCGAGGAAATGAACTGGTCGAACATGATCTGCGCGCCGTTGGCAAAATCGCCGAACTGGGCTTCCCACAGGGTCAGCGCGTTGGGTTCCGCCAATGAGTAGCCGTATTCAAAGCCAAGCACCGCATATTCTGACAGGGCCGAGTCGATCACGTCGTATTGCGACTGGCCCGCGCGGATGTTGTTGAGCGGATAGTAACGCTCCTCGGTCTCCTGGTTGACGATGCCGGAATGGCGCTGCGAGAAGGTGCCGCGGGTGGCGTCCTGGCCCGCCAGGCGCACCGGGTAGCCCTCCAGCAGCAGCGAGCCGAATGCCAGCGCCTCGCCCGTCGCCCAGTCAAAGCCCTGGCCGGTTTCAAACATCTTGCCGCGGGCATCCAGGAAACGGCCCACGGTGCGGTGCATCGGGAAGCCGTCGGGCACCCGGCTGAGCGAGGCGCCGATCTCTGACAGGGTTTCCGGAGCGATCGCGGTGCGGCCGCGCTGGTAGTCGGCGTCTTTCTTATCCAGATGCGACCAGCGCCCGTCCAGCCAATCAGCCTTGTTGGGCTTGTAGTTCTTGCCGGTCTCAAACTCTTCGTTCAGATGCGCCTGGAAGGCGGCCTTCATGTCCTCGATCTCGCCTTCGGGGATCAGGCCATCCTTGACCAGCCGGTCGGTGTAGAGCGTCAGCGTGGTTTTGTGGCCCTTGATCTTCTTGTACATCAACGGGTTGGTGAACATCGGCTCGTCGCCTTCGTTGTGACCGAACCGGCGGTAGCAGAAGATATCGAGCACCACATCCTTATGGAACTTCTGGCGGAATTCGGTGGCAACGCGGGCGGCATGGACCACCGCCTCCGGGTCGTCGCCGTTGACGTGGAAAATCGGCGCCTCAACCACCAGCGCATTGTCGGTGGGATAGGGGGAGGAACGTGAAAAATGCGGCGCAGTGGTGAAACCGATCTGGTTGTTCACCACGATATGCATGGTGCCGCCGGCCTTGTGGCCGCGCAGGCCCGACAGCGCAAAGCACTCCGCCACCACGCCCTGGCCGGCAAAAGCCGCGTCGCCATGCAGCAGGATCGGCAGCACCTTGCTGCGGTCCTTGTCACCCAGCTGGTCCTGCTTGGCACGGACCTTGCCGATCACCACCGGGTTCACCGCCTCAAGGTGCGAGGGGTTGGCGGTCAGGCTGAGATGCACATTGTTGCCATCGAACGCGCGGTCGGACGACGCGCCAAGGTGGTATTTCACATCGCCGGAGCCATCCACGTCTTCGGGCTTAAAGCTGCCGCCCTGGAATTCGTTGAAGATGGCGCGGTAAGGTTTCTGCATCACATTGGCCAGAACCGACAGACGGCCGCGGTGCGGCATGCCGATCACGATGTCGCACACCCCCAGCGCACCGCCGCGTTTGATGATCTGTTCCATCGCCGGAATGAGGCTCTCGCCGCCGTCCAGGCCGAACCGCTTGGTGCCGGTGTATTTGACGTGCAGGAATTTCTCGAACCCTTCGGCCTCGACCATCTTGTTGAGGATCGCCTTACGGCCTTCGCGGGTAAAGGTGATTTCCTTGTTGTAGCCCTCGATCCGCTCTTTCAGCCAGGCGGATTGCTCGGGGTCGGAGATGTGCATGTACTGCAGCGCAAAGGTGCCGCAGTAGGTGCGCTTCACGATGTCGACAATTTGCCGCATGGTGGCAACCTGCAGCCCCAGTACATTGTCGATGAAGATCGGCCGGTCCATGTCGCCGTCAGTAAAGCCGTAGGTCTTGGGGTCCAGCTCCGGGTGGGCAGAGGCGGCACGCATGCCCAGCGGATCCAGGTCCGCTGCCAGATGGCCCCGGATCCGGTAGGCACGGATCAGCATCAGCGCCCGGATCGAGTCCAGCACCGCGCGCTGCACCTGATCGTCGGTGACCTCGACGCCCTTGGCGGAGGCCTTTTCCCTGATCTTCTTGCCTGCGCCCTTGGTCTCGGCCGGGGTCGGCCATTCGCCGGTCAGCGCGCCGGTGAGATCATCATCCAGCGCCGGCGGCCAGTCGTTGCGCGCCCAGGACGGGCCTGCAGCCTCAGCCTTTACGTCCAGTTCTGCATCGCCCATCTGGCGGAAGAACTCGGCCCAGGCGGCATCCACCGCGTTGGGGTCATTGGCGTATTGGGCATAGAGCTGCTCCAGATACTCCGCATTGTGCCCCTGCATGAAAGAGGAGGCGCGGAAGAGGTCGTTAGGGCTTTGTTCGGTCATTGGGGTGCCTCGTGCGGGTTGGGACCGTATTTGTTCTCACCTGGCTGGGATTTCTTTGAGGTAAAGAAAAGGAACAAAACGAGCGGGATCATTGCGGCTGCGAAACCTATTCCACTTTGGAGCTGCTGCAGATTGGGTAGAGCTTTCAGTGCGAACATCAGGATTGCGAAGAGTGCAAATGGCACAACAAATATTGTACTGGCTGTTATGCCTACATCGTGCAGACGCCGCGAAAGTGCAGCGAAAAACGGTATGGCGAACAATCCAGTAAAAAGACTAAAGAACCAGGGGTATTGGTGTCCGAGGTAGAAATAGACCCCAAAGTGAATTTTGAAACTGCCTTCGGGCTGATCCGTAGTCAGATTCAATCCAACGAACTGGACAAGTGCCAAAACCAAAACAAAAAACCAAAACTCGCTTCGGGCTGCGCGCCCGCCGAATTGTGCATAATTGCCCATGCAAGTTTTGACTGAGGCCCAAAAGCCCATTGCTGCACCATACCTTTTCTTGCGAGTTTGCCGCGCTCGCTCAAAACAAAGCTAGCGCGGCAAATCCAGTTTCTTTGACTTACTTGCCGATCGCTTTCAGAACCGCTTCACCCAGGCCCGCCGGGCTTTCGGCAACGACGATGCCTGCGGATTTCATCGCTTCGATCTTGTCGTCAGCACCGCCTTTGCCGCCGGCGACAATCGCGCCCGCGTGGCCCATGCGGCGGCCCGGAGGGGCGGTGCGGCCGGCGATGAAACCTGCAACCGGCTTGGAGCGGCCCTTCTTGGCTTCGTCAGCCAGGAACTGGGCGGCCTCTTCCTCGGCAGAGCCGCCGATTTCGCCGATCATGATGATGCTTTCGGTTTCGTCATCGGCCAGGAACCATTCCAGCACGTCGATATGCTCGGTGCCCTTGATCGGGTCGCCGCCGATGCCCACACAGGTCGACTGGCCAAGCCCGACGTCGGTGGTCTGCTTCACCGCCTCATAGGTCAGGGTGCCGGAGCGCGACACAACACCAACCGAACCGCGGCGGTGGATATGGCCGGGCATGATACCGATCTTGCAGGCGTCCGGGGTGATCACACCGGGACAGTTGGGGCCGATCAGGCGCGACTTGGAGGTCTCCAGCGCCCGCTTCACCCGCATCATGTCCAGCACCGGAATGCCTTCGGTGATGCAGACGATGACTTCCATTTCGGCGTCGATCGCCTCGAGGATGGAATCCGCGGCAAACGGCGGCGGCACGTAGATCACCGAGGCATTGGCTTCGGTCACATGCTTGGCTTCATGCACGGAATTGAAGACCGGCAGGTTCAGATGCGTCTGGCCGCCTTTGCCGGGGGTGACGCCGCCGACCATTTTGGTGCCATAGGCGATGGCCTGTTCAGAGTGGAAAGTACCCTGCGAGCCGGTGAAGCCCTGACAGATAACTTTGGTGTTTTCGTCGATGAGGACTGCCATGATGTCGGTTCCTTCAAGCGGTATGTGTCTGTTGGTTCTGCGGTGTGGCCAAGGATCGGCCGTCGAAGCGGATTTTTTCGAGGGTGGCCCGCCCCAGGACCACACTGGGAAATACTCTGAAGCCGCCGCGGAATTCATAGATCCCGCGCCGGAGTTTCTGGCGGATCAGCGGCCAGCCCTTGGGCCGGTGGCGCGCCGGGCCGATGGCATGTTCGCCGGGGGCCTCGTTGCCCTGTTCGGCCAAGGCCGGCTGGACCTGATAGACCTTGACGGCGCGCGCAGGTTTGGAGGCGTCGAAGTTGAACAGCAGGTTGTCCAGGGTGATCTCAAACGGGCGGCTGTCCAGAAGGTGCTGCGCTGCGCGGCGGGAGACCGCATAGGCTGCACCGCCCGCGTGGCGCGACAGCATCTGGCGCACCTCGCGGCCCATGTAGGTAAAGCCATCCTTGCCAAGCGCCACCTGCAGCTTTTTGGCCCGCCAGCGTTCGAATTTGACGATGCCGGCATCCTGCGGCCACCAGGACAGGTCGTTCAGCCAGGCGCCGGTGTCGGGCGACAGGAAAACATCGTCCTCCAGGATCAGCGCCACATCGGCGTCTGACGCCAGAAACGCCTCCCAGGCCTTGGCATGGCTGAGAGTGCAGGCCATGTCCTTGGTTTGGAAATAGCCCCAGTTGCCCTCAGGCGCGCACTGCTGCAGCATTTCCTCGCGGCTGACCTGTGTGCTGTCTACCGCATCGATGCGCGCAGCCGTAAGCCCGCACTGATCCAGCTCTTGCTGCATCAGTGCGGCCCGGCCTGTGGCCTGTTGCAAGCCTATGAGGTAGACGGATGCTTTCATTGGACACGAGCCTCAAAAGCGAAACGTGCGTTAATTGGGTGGGACTGCCCAATTGGTTTCCATACATCTGTGCTTAGGAGGTGTGCCATAGCGGTAATCTCAGGGTCAGTCCGTCAAAAGTATCAGCTGGCTTTTTTCCCGGGCGTTATAGGATTGGCTCCAGGAAAAAGATGTCTCACCTAAAGTGATCTGAGTGTTTGTTCCGTCAAAAAAACCCAGTTCTTCGCGGCCTTGTATGCTGTGCATTTTGCGGAAAAACGCCTGCGAGCTGACTATGGCCACATTGTTTTCTGCTGTCCATTCCACGCCGCATCTGGCCGATTTGTTCTTGAACTTTCCGATAACGAGGTTCTGGCGACTGCCAGGCTTTGTGTAGTAACCGTGGCCTTTTCCGTGGACTATGTAGGAAGCATTTTTGCTTTTCTTGAAACCGCGAGCTGCAGCCAGGCTTTTAGCCTTGGCAAGGCCCCCCTCCCGCCCGGCGCGCAAGCAAATGCTGTCATACAGCGCAAAGGCTTCTGAGAAGTCTTGCTGACCCAGGCGGGCAACAGCCGGATCTGGCTCTTCCGGCGTTACACACGCCGAAAGAGCCATGCCAGCCACGCAAAGTGCAATAACTGTTCCTTTCACGGTTTTACCCCTTCACCGCTTTCACGATCTTCTCCGCGCCGTCTTTCAGGTTGTCGGCGGCGATCACGTCGAGGCCGGAGGTGTTGATGATCTCCTTGCCTTTCTCGACGTTGGTGCCTTCCAGGCGGACCACCAGCGGTACTTTCAGGCCGACTTCCTTCACTGCGGCAACCACGCCTTCGGCGATGACATCGCAGCGCATGATGCCGCCGAAGATGTTGACCAGGATGCCTTTGACCTGCGGGTCCGAGGTGATGATCTTGAACGCCTCAGTGACCTTCTCCTTGGTGGCGCCGCCGCCCACGTCGAGGAAGTTGGCAGGCTCGGCCCCGTAGAGTTTGATGATGTCCATGGTGGCCATCGCCAGGCCGGCACCGTTCACCATGCAGCCGATCTCGCCATCCAGCGCGATGTAGTTCAGATCGTATTTCGAGGCTTCCAGCTCTTTCGGGTCTTCCTCGGTGGTGTCGCGCAGCTCGGCCACGTCGGCGTGGCGGTAGACCGCGTTGCCGTCAAAGCCGACCTTGGCGTCCAGCACCTTGAGGCTGCCGTCGTCCGCCACGATCAGCGGGTTGATCTCCAGCATCTCCATGTCTTTCTCGACGAAGGCTTTGTAGAGCTGGCCCATCAGCTTGACGCATTGCTTGACCTGCGCGCCTTCAAGACCGAGCGAGAAGGCGATGCGGCGGCCGTGGTAGGCTTGGTAGCCGGTGGCCGGGTCGACGGAGAAGGACAGGATCTTTTCCGGGGTGGCGGCGGCCACTTCTTCGATATCCATGCCGCCCTCGGTGGAGCAGACAAAGGAAATGCGCGAAGTCTGGCGGTCTACCAGCAGCGCCAGGTACAGTTCGGTCTGGATGCCGGAGCCGGCCTCAATATAGATGCGGTTCACCTGCTTGCCCGCCGGGCCGGTCTGATGGGTGACCAGGGTGCGGCCCAGCATCTTCTTGGCTTCCTCGGCGGCTTCCTCAACCGACTTGGTCAGGCGCACGCCGCCCTTTTCGCCGGCGTCGGCCTCCTTGAAAGAACCCTTGCCGCGGCCGCCTGCGTGGATCTGCGCCTTCACCACCCAGAGCGGGCCGTCAAGTTCACCTGCGGCGGTTTTGGCGTCTTCGGCTTTCAGCACCACTTTGCCGTCTGACACCGGAGCACCGTAGCTGCGAAGGAGGGCTTTGGCCTGATATTCGTGGATGTTCATCTGAAACTGTCCCGTCTGGCTGCAATTGTCTGGCTTCAATAGGCCGTCTTAAAGCCAAGTGTTAAAGGCTTTTTTGACAGGGTGCGGGGAAATGATGAAGATTTTCGAGTTTTGTGATCACGGTTTTTGGGGGTGTGATCACAAATTATCGGAAGCTTAACGGCGGTGATTCGAACCTGGCAGCTATGGACCGCTACCGCCGTATCATGGATCAAAAGCGTCAATCGCCGGTGTGGTCGTACCGGAGCAAAAGAAAAGGGCCCGCCGAAGCGGACCCCCTTATTAGTTCAAGGCTGAAAGGCTCAGGCCAGCGAGCCGTCGATGCCTTTGCAGGCCTCGACCAGGCCCTTTACCGCATTGACCGAGTTGTCGAACATGACTTGCTCTTCCTCGTTCAGCTGGATGTTCACGACTTTCTCGATGCCGCCGGCGCCGATCACGGTGGGCACGCCCACATACATGCCCTTCACGCCCAGCTCGCCGTCGCAATAGGCCGCGCAGGGCAGCACGCGCTTCTGGTCTTTCAGGAACGCCTCTGCCATTTCGATGGCGCTTGTGGCCGGCGCATAAAAGGCAGAACCGGTTTTCAAGAGGCCGACGATTTCTGCGCCGCCGTCACGGGTGCGCTGCAGGATCGCGTCCAGACGTTCCTGGGTGGTCCAGCCCATCTTGACCAGATCGGGCAGCGGGATGCCGGCCACGGTGGAATAGCGCACGGAGGGCACCATGGTGTCGCCATGGCCGCCCAGCACAAATGCAGTGACGTCTTTCATGGAGACGTTGAATTCTTCGGCCAGGAAATGGCGGAAGCGGGCGGAGTCCAGAACGCCGGCCATGCCGCAGACCTTGTTCGCGGGCAGGCCCGAAAACTGCTGCAGTGCCCAGACCATCGCGTCCAGCGGGTTGGTGATGCAGATCACAAATGCGTCCGGCGCGTGGTCGCGGATACCTTCGCCGACCGACTTCATCACCTTCAGGTTGATGCCCAGAAGGTCGTCGCGGCTCATGCCCGGCTTGCGCGGCACGCCTGCGGTGACGATGCAGACGTCGGCGCCTGCGATGTCCTCGTAAGACTGGGTGCCTTTGAGGCTGGCGTCGAAGCCTTCGGAAGGACCGGATTGTGCGATGTCCAGCGCCTTGCCTTCGGGGGTGCCTTCGGCGATGTCAAAGAGCACGACGTCGCCGAGTTCCTTGAGGGCTGCGAGATGTGCAAGGGTGCCGCCGATCTGACCTGCGCCGATAAGGGCGATTTTGGGTCGTGCCATTGGGAATGTCTCCGGTCCGGTTGAAATTTCCTGATGCCTACGGCGTAACGGCCCGCCGTGCAAGGGTTCCGCGCTGCGGCAAAGGGTTCGGTATACTTATGTATGCTGCGCTGATATCGCTAAAGGGCGTGTAATTCAGGGCTTTCGGAGGCGGGCAATGGCGGCATTTGACGCTATGTTTTTCGTTTTTGCCATCCCCGCGGTCGTTTTTGCGGGCGTGTCCAAGGGCGGTTTCGGTTCCGGCGCGGCCTTTGCATCCGCGGCGATTCTGGCGCTGGTGATTGAGCCGGGCGCTGCATTGGCGCTGATGCTGCCGTTGCTGATGCTGATCGATCTGGCAGCGCTGAAGCCATATTGGGGGCGCTGGAACCTGCGCGCCTCGTTGCTGCTGATTGCCGGGGGTTTACCCGGAGTGGCGCTGGGGGCCTGGCTGTATGCGGCAGTGAATGACGAAGCGATGCGGGTGCTGATCGGTGCCGTTTCAGTCGGTTTCGTGCTGTGGCAGCTGCGCGGCCGTTTTGGAGTAAGCCTGTCTTCCGGAACACCGTTTTCATCCGGGTCAGGGGCGCTGGCCGGGCTGGCAGTGGGCTTCACCAGTTTTGTCAGCCATGCGGGCGGGCCGCCGGCTGCGGTTTACCTCCTCAGCCTGAAGTTGCGGAAGACCGAGTATCAGGCCAGCACGGTTCTGATCTTCTGGGTTATCAATCTTGCTAAGGCGGTGCCCTATGCCGGGCTTGGCCTGTTTACACGTGAAACGCTGCTGCTGGATCTGATGCTGGCGCCCTTTGCGCTGCTGGGGGCGTGGCTGGGGGTGAGGCTGCACCACAGCATTCCGGAGCGCGGGTTCTTTGCGCTGACTTATGTGCTTCTGACCGCCACCGGAGCCAAGCTTATTTGGGACGGGCTGACCTGATACCTGTGTCAGGAGCAGCCCGCCGTGTCGTTTGCGGCCACTGTAACCGCAGCCTGGAAACCTGCCTCAATAGCTGCTCAGGATACTTGTTCAGGCGTCGCTGTCGGTGTCCGGCAGTGCTTCTGCGAGCACTTCGTAAGACTGGCCCGATGCCACCAGGCAGGTCATGCCGTTGGGGGTCGTGACTGTGATGGTCCAGCTGCCGGTCTTGCCGGAGGCAAAGGTTTCCATCACCATGCCCTTCTGGCCCACGCCGATGCTTTGACGGCTTTCGCCGTATTTTTCGGCCAGCCGTTTGATCACCGTATCGCGCGGGGCGCAGTTACGGCTTTGTGCGGTGGCAGGTGCAGCTGCCAGGGTCAGTGCGGCAAAGGCTGCCGGCAGTGCGAATATTGACATTTTCATCTTGTTTTACCCTTTCCGGAACGGCCGGACAGAGCCGGGTGCCTGACGGCAGCCCCCGGTACCCCTGTGCGGGCCGGTGTGTAACGCAATTCGAAATGCAGGCCCCATGCCTGCGGGCATCAGGTGCGGCCTGGGGCGGCGGCAGGGGTCCTGTGCCTTGGTATCTATCAGTTTGGCAATCAGGTGCTGATAAGTGGTTAATCCTGCGGGCGCCTAAAAAACACTAAATATATCAGTATCTTGCTGCGTACGCGGAGAAGCTTACGCTGCGCTGCGGCGGAATTGTACTTGAAAGTATACAATCGAATCTGTACCGCTTTACGCAACAAAATAACTTTGGAGAGCCTTGATGGACCCGCGCACGCGCCCGTACCGTTCGGTTTTGTACATTCCCGGCTCCAAGCCGCGTGCACTGGAGAAGGCCAGAACCCTGCCGGTGGACGCTGTGATCTTTGATCTGGAAGACGCGGTGTCGGTGGACGAAAAACCCAATGCCCGCGCGACTTTGACCCAGGCGCTGGAGACGGGCGGCTTTGGCGCCCGGATGAAGATCGTGCGGATCAACGGGCTGGATACGCCGTGGGGGCGTGAGGATGCGAAAGCGGCGGCACAAATGGACTGCGACGCGATTCTGCTGCCCAAGGTGAATACACCTGCGGATCTGGATGCGCTGGCGGAAATCACCGGGGACATTCCGCTGTGGGCGATGATGGAAACCCCGCGCGGCATGCTGAATGCCGCCGCCATCGCGGCGCACCACAAGCTGCAAGGCATGGTGATGGGCACCAATGATCTGGCCAAGGAATTGCAGACCCGTTTCCGCCCCGACCGGCTGCCGATGATGGCGGGGCTGGGCCTGTGCCTGCTGGCTGCCAAGGCCGAGGGGCTGGTGATTGTCGATGGGGTCTATAACGCTTTTAAGGATGTTGAGGGGCTGGCCGGGGAATGTGCGCAGGGCCGCGACATGGGATTTGACGGCAAGACACTGATCCATCCGGCGCAGGTGGAGGTGGCCAATGCCGCCTTTGCCCCGACGGAGCGCGAGGCCGAGACTGCCCGCCGCCAGATCGCCGCATTTGATGAGGCGCAAGCCGCAGGCCAGGGTGTTGCCGTGGTCGATGGCAGGATAGTCGAGAACCTGCATGTGGTTACGGCGCGTGAAATCCTGGCAAAAGCGGATGCAATCGCCGCGCTTTCGGCCTAGCTGTTTCCCTGGCTGACAGCATTTGGAGACTGATATGGCGTTACTGATCCTTGGCATCCTGTTGTGGTGGGGCGGCCACCTGTTCAAACGGCTGGCACCGGAGGCGCGCGCTTCCATGGGCAACGGCGGCCGCGGTGTGGTTGCGCTGGTGCTGGTTGCCGGCGTGGTGCTGATGGTGCTGGGCTACCGCAGCATGGAGTTCATCCACATCTGGGCGCCGCCGTCCTTCATGGTGCATATCAACAACCTGGCTGTGCTGATCGCCATCTGGATGATGAGTCCGGCGCCAAAGAAAGGCGCGCTGCTGAACGGCATGCGCCACCCGATGCTGGCGGGCTTCAAGCTTTGGGCTGCAGCGCACCTGCTGGTCAATGGCGACCTGGCGTCGATCATCCTGTTCGGCGGTTTGCTGGCCTGGGCAGTGGCTGAGGTGATCGTGATCAACCGCTCCGAACCGGACTGGCAGCCGGGCCCCAAGGGATCCATCGCCAAGGACGGGATGTTCTTTGCCGCTTCGATTGTTCTGATGGGGGTGATCGGCTACGTCCACGCACTGGTCGGGCCTTCGCCCTTTCCGGGATAGGGGCTTTGCAGGGTAGGATGCTATGAAACTTTACCGATTTTTGTCCGAAGACGACACCTCGGCCTTTTGCCACAAGGTCACGCAAGCGCTGAACAAGGGCTGGGAGCTGCATGGCAGCCCGACCCAGGCTTTTGATCCCGTGAAGGGGATCATGCGCTGCGGCCAGGCCGTGGTGAAAGAGGCGGACGGGACCTACACCCCTGAGACCAAACTGGGAGAACACTGATGGCCAAGACCAGCCCGGCCAAAACCAATCCGGGACGCTTTTTCGAAGACTATACCGTTGGCGAGGTGATCCGCCATGCGGTGCCGCGCACGGTGTCGGGCGGCGAGCGGGCGCTGTATCATGCGCTTTATCCGGCGCGCCATGCGCTGTATTCTTCGGATGAATTTGCCCGGGCCGCTGGTCTGCCTTCGGCGCCGCTGGATGATCTGGCGGCCTTCCATGTGGTGTTCGGCAAGACGGTGCCAGACATTTCGCTGAATGCGCTGGCGAACCTTGGTTATGCCGAGGGGCGCTGGCTGCTGCCGGTCTATCCCGGCGACACCTTGCGCTCAGAATCCGAAGTGATTGGTCTCAAGCAGAACTCCAATGGCAAATCCGGTGTGGTCTATGTGCGCACCCGCGGGTTGAACCAGCGCGATGACTGCGTGATGGAGTATGTGCGCTGGGTGATGGTGCGCAAAGGTGATCCGGACGTTCCGGCGCCGGAAACGGTGATCCCGGAATTGAACAAGGTGATCCCGGCGGACCAGCTGGTGATCCCGGCCGGGCTGGACTTCCGCAACTACGATTTCACCCTGGCCGGCGAGCCGCACCGCTTGGGCGACTACGCGGTGGGCGAGACCATCGACCATGTGGATGGCGTCACCATCGAGGAAGCCGAGCACATGATGGCGACCCGCCTGTGGCAGAACACCGCCAAAGTGCATTTCGACAATACTGCCCGGCCCGACGGCACCCGGCTGATCTATGGCGGCCATGTGATTTCAATGGCGCGCGCGCTTAGCTTCAACGGGCTGGCCAATGCGCAGATGATTGCGGGACTGAACGGCGGTGCGCATGCCAACCCTTGCCTGTCGGGTCTGACCGTGCGGGCCTGGTCCGAGGTGCTGGACAAGGCCGATACAAGCGCGCCTGGCGTTGGTGCGATCCGGCTGCGGCTGGTGGCGACCAAGGGCGGCGCGCCGTTTGAGCTGAAGGGCGAGGATGGCAAATACCTGCCGGACGTGCTGCTGGATCTCGATTACTGGGCGTTGATGCCGAAGTGACGCAAGGGGGCTTTGCCCCTTCGCGCCTTGGGCGCTCATCCTCAGGGTTTACGTTTTCGTCATTGCCGTTGATGCGGCCGGTGCCAGATTGAGGGCGGCCGGTTTTCCGGGGAGCCATCCAGGGGACTGGCGGTGGGTGGCCGACCCCTGGAAAGACCTGACGCCGTCGGCATTGCGGTCGTAAAACATCCCGCCAGCCGCCGCGCCATATGTCCGGCCATCCGAACGGCAGATGATTGCGCAGCAATCAATGAGAGGAGGCCAGCGGCCCTAAAAGCGCGGTCGAGCGGCCAACCCAATCGGTCAGCGTCGAGCGATCCAGATCGCCCCTTCGCGGGCATAGGTTTGCGACTGCCGGTACAGCGGGCAGTGACCGGTGTTCTTTCGGGGCTTGCGCCGCCCCACATCGGCGGTCCCCTTCGAACTTGCTGACCAGGACATGTGCCAAAATGCCAGGACCGGGACGCCGCGCCCGAGGGGCGTGACGGCAGCACGGATTGAACGATCCGGCCGCAATCGGCACAGGCCATGTGTTACCCGGCAGGCGGTTTGCATGGCAAATCTGCCGAGAGGGCGCGGGCGGACAATGCGGTTCACCAGTGAGCCTTGCGGGCGCCATTGGTTCCAGACCCAAGGCGACCGCGGCCGTCCAGCAGGCTTTCTGCTGAGTTGCAGCCCACGTCACCGATGCCGCCATTGACCCCCGGAATGGGATGCCGAAGCCAGACCGTCCTTTTGCTGCGCGGTGTTTGAACCCGAAAGGTGCCGGACAGAGCCACCATTCGCTGCGGACAGGCCAATGGCAGCTATCCTGAGCGAAGCGCCATGGGGAGCCAGCGCTATTACATTGATCTCGCACTGCCGAAATAGTTCCTCCCAATACCGCCCAAAAAGCCAAATGAACTAGGGAGATGCGCGCTGGCGGCACCAACGCGTCCAAGTCGCCGGCAAGACTACTGGCAAGACTACTGGAAAACGGCGCTTTCCCACTCTTCGAGAAATGTCCGCCGCTTCAGTTTGTCCAAATAGGTAAGCAGCGCGGGTTCCAGAGCAATAGCCGACTGGCGAACACTGTCTTGCGCTGAGCCAAGGGGCGGCAGCTTGATGTGTTTTTCGCCAGCCTTGCTGGATTGCAGGAAGATCAGGTGGCGGATGAACGCGGCTGCAATCTGGGGGTTTGGTGCGTCTTTTGAAATGAAGACGGTCCGCATTATTGTAGTCGGAAAATCGGAAGGCAGGATGATCTGCAAACCATCATCCGGATTGGGGCGCGCCGCAGCATAGCTGCCAAGCACGTTATAGGCAACTGCGATAGTACCATTGGCGAGGTCATCGATCATCTCGCCCGAACAGCAATAGAGGCGCACGCCCAGGCTTCCCATCACTTCCGTCAACCTCCAGTAGGTCTCGGAGGCGCGAGCATCCTGGGTGGCAAACAGATATCCGACGCCGGACTTGCGAACATCATAGGTGCCGATCCGGTTGCGGAAGAAATCCGGCCGATCACGCATGGCCTGGATCAATGCCTGCCTGGTTTTTGGAACTTCATGTCCGGAAAAAGCCGCGCGGTTTATCACAATGGCAGCGGGTTCGGTGGTGAAGGCAAAAAGACTTTGCCGCCATTGTGCCCAATCAGGGACTTCCAGCGCCGGAACGGCACGGGCGTAGCCATCATTGGCAAGTTTGAGCTGAAGATCCATCGCGCTGGAGACCGCCAGATCGAACGCCTGCGGCGCCTGCCGGATCAACCTGTCTACTTCGACGGTTCCGGTGACCAGATATTCAACCGAGACATTCGGGTTCACCGCTAGAAAACTGGTAATGATTGGGGCGATGAACGAGGTGTCGGTGCTTGAAAGCACCCGCAGGGTCCGGGTCGCGGATTGCCCTTCAAAGACTTGCCGGTCTTCCCAGTCTTGCGCGGCCGCCAGCAACGGCCAAAGACAGATGATTACGCCGAAAAGATAACGCATGCGCCGCCTTCCGGTCTATTTGAAAGATCCAATGTCCCGCCATGCGCAACCGCCACATCCCGCGCGATCGTCAAGCCAAGCCCGGAACCGATGATGTTTTTGGCGTTTGCACCCCGGGTAAAACGTGACGCCAGGGTGCCGATCTCGTCCGGAGGGAAACCTTGCCCCTGGTCGCGGACTTCAACCTGCGCCCGGGGTCTCGACCTGATGCGGATATGAATGACAGTTTCGCTTGGCGCGTATTTGAGCGCATTGTCGATGATGTTGCGGAGGGCGTTCTGAAGCAGGATCGGGTCGCCTGAAATCGGCACCGTAGTTTCGGTATCCAATCGCAGCTCTACATCTTTCATCTCAGCCACCGGTGACAGGCGCTGCACAAGTTCCTTCGTCAGATCACCCAGGTCAAGGTTCTGGCGTTCCAGATGATCGGCGCGAAATGTAATCATCGCATGATCCAGCAGCTGTCCGGCAGCGCGCGAACTTTCGTCGATTGCGCGCACCATGGCCCTTAATGCCTGGCGGTTTTCCTCCTTGCCGACGCGCTGCAAAGTTGCCTCGGCATGGGACCGGACCGTGGCCAGTGGCGTGCGCACCCTATGGGCGGCTTCGGCGATGAAATCTTCGGATTGCTGCAGGGAGTGGTCGAGGCGTGTCATAAACCTGTTCAGAGAGGAGACCAGCGGGGCCATTTCCGACGGCACCGGCTGCGAGACCGGCCGCAGGTCCTGCGGCCCGCGGCGGGTCACCGACAGGGCAAGCCGCCTGAGCTGTCCAATGGTTGTGGAGGTTGCCCAGAACGACAGCAGTGTAGCCAGCAGAAAGAACCCCAGACCAAAAATTGCGACGTTGCGGGAAATCACGTTCAGCGTTCCGGCCAGAGCATCCTGGGTCTGGGCAATTGAGACCGTAATCCGGGTTTTGGCATCTGCCCCGATCAAGACACGCGATGCCGTGGCCAGGCGCATTTCGGCACCGCGGAACGCAATAGTCTGAAAGCCGGCCCTCTTTCCGGGCGGTATTTGCAAGCGCGGCAGGTCTTCATATCCCGACAACACGGTGTCATCCTGATAGATCGCATAAAAAATCCGGTCATCGGATGCCGTCGCCAGCATGGCGAAAGACGCATAGGGAAAGTCGATTTCAACGGCGCCGTCACGCAGGATGGCCGCGTCCAGTATTGATGTCACCGAGGCGTTTATGATGTTGTCCTGACCTCGCTGTGCAATTTGCGCCGCATAGCTCCGCGCCACAAAAAATAACAGAATGGCAAGCAGTGCAGCGCCGCCGATCAGGGTGATCGCCAGGCGGTTCCGCAGCGATCCTGAAACACGGAACGCATCACTCATGGTCCAACCGGTATCCAAGACCGCGATGGGTGGTGATCTTGAGGCTGGAGTTTTCAAGATGTTTGCGAAGCCTGCCTATATACACTTCAATCGCGTTTTCCGACACGTCCTCATCGTAGGAAAAGAGGCTGTCGGCCAGCTTCTGTTTCGGGAAAATCCGGCCAGGAGAATTGATCAGAAGTTCAAGCAGCCGCAGTTCACGATTGCGCAGGTTGACGGTCTCGCCGCCAACCGCGAGGCGGCCTGCCACCGGATCAAAGGTCACGTCGCCGATGCGCAATACGGTTTGCGCAGTACCGGTCTTGCGTCGCAGCACGGCGCGGCAACGCGCCTGAAGCTCGGCGTGGTCAAAAGGTTTGGTGAGATAATCATCCGCTCCGAGATCCAGCAGGCTGATTCTGTCGGAAACCTGGGAACGCGCGGTCAGAACGATAACAGGTGTGTCCTTCTCCCGGGCACGGTGCTGTTTGAGAAACGTCCGGCCATCCCCATCCGGCAGCATGATATCCAGCAGAATCAGATCATAATCGCCAACTTCGGAATAAGTGATGGCATCCCGGATTTTACACGCATGGTCAACCACATGACCGTCAAATTTCAACCGTGAACAAATCGCATTTGCCAGGTCGGCATTATCTTCGATCAAGAGAAACTTCATCAGGATTTACCCCGCTTTTTGCGGCGTGACAGGTCTGTGTCAGGTTGGCGTGTTTGAATGTCTCAACTGAGCCGTCTTGCGGACAGTTGTCAAATGGGAGGAAAAAATGACGACATTCAAAATCGGCCGTCGCGTCCTTATGGCGGCCGCTGTTGCGGCGCTTGGTCTTGGAGCGCCGGCATTTGCGGGCGAAGAACCAGTCCTCGACAGTATTCATTTTCTGATTCCAGGCGGTGCCGGCGGCGGATGGGACGGCACAGCCCGCGGCACTGGCGAGGCCCTGACCAAGGCTGGGCTTGTCGGCAACGCATCCTACGAAAACATGTCCGGGGGCGGCGGTGGCAAGGCCATCGGCTATCTCATCGAAAACTCTGAAAGCAACCACGGCACTTTAATGGTCAACTCGACACCCATCGTGATCCGGTCACTGACAGGTGTGTTTCCGCATAACTTCCGCGATCTGACCTTGGTTGCCGGAACAATCGGTGATTATGCCGCGCTGGTCGTTGGCAAGGACAGCCCTATCGACTCGATGGAAGACCTTTTGGCCGCCTTCGACGCCGATCCGCGCGCAACTGCGATTGGCGGTGGTTCGGTTCCCGGCGGCATGGATCATCTGGTCGCCGCGATGGTGATGGAAGCGGCGGGCAAGGATCCGCTGGACGTCAAATACATTCCGTACGATGCGGGCGGCAAAGCCATGGCCGCGCTTTTGTCGGGTGAAATTGCAGCCCTGTCGACCGGTTTTTCGGAAGCAGTGGACCTGGCGGCTGCGGGCGAGATCAAAATCATCGGGGTGACATCCGAGGAGCGCGTAGCGGCAGCGCCGGATGCAATGACGATGAAAGAACAGGGCATCGGTACGACATTTGTGAATTGGCGCGGTTTCTTCGGCGCGCCGGGGCTGCCGGCGGACAAGGTCACCATGTACCAGGCGGCACTTTCAAAGATGTATGACACGCCGGAGTGGGAGGAAGTCCGGGGCCGTAACGGCTGGGTCAACATCCACAACTCGGGCGATGCGTTCAAAACTTTCCTGGAAGAGCAAGAGCAAGTCATCGGCAATTTGATGAGAAAGCTGGGCTTCCTGTGAAGCCTGGACTGGCAGAGCGGGTGATCGCTCTGCTCGTTGCAACGGGAGGGGAAAATGGCACTTGATCGATGGATTGCACTGATATTGCTAGGTATTTGCCTGACCTATGGCTTTACCGCCTGGTTCACGATGGATATGGGGCTTGCACCGTTCATGCAGCGCAACCCGATCTGGCCAAGCACCTTTCCCAAAGTGCTTTCAATCCTGGGCGTGCTTGCCTCGCTGGCTGTTCTTCTGGGGCTCGAAAAGGGCGACGTGACGATTGGCGAAATCGATTACCGGCGGCTGGGCGAATACAAGCTAGGGCAGGCCATCCTGCTGCTGGCGCTGATGGTTGCCTATGCGCTGTGCCTGCGGCCGCTGGGCTTTATCGTTTCAACCGCTGCCTTTCTGATCCTCGGCTCGTTCGTTCTGGGAGAGCGCAAGTGGCATATCATGATCATCGTTGCGCTGATCGCCACATTGGTTGTCTGGTACCTGGTGCAACAGGTCCTTGGCATTTACATGCGCCCGCTGCCGGGCTTTTTCGGAGGCTGATATGCTCGAAGGACTTCTCATCGGTCTGCAAACGGCGTTCTCAATCCAAAATCTTTTGATGGTGATCGGCGGTTGCCTGATCGGTACTTTTATCGGCATGCTTCCCGGTCTTGGGCCAATGTCGATCATCGCCATCATGATTCCGGTGGCGATTTCAATGGGCGATCCATCGGCGGCATTGATTTTGCTGGCCGGTGTCTATTACGGGGCCATTTTTGGCGGTTCAACCTCGTCGATCCTGCTGAACGCTCCAGGCGTCGCAGGAACGGTAGCTTCGAGTTTTGACGGATATCCGATGGCCAAGCAGGGCAAGGCCGGCAAGGCCCTGACCATTGCTGCCATTGCCAGCTTTTGCGGCGGCACCGTGGGGGCGCTGCTGTTGATGGTTTTTGCCCCCGCCCTGTCCTCGGTCGCGCTTCTCTTTCACTCGGCTGAGTATTTTGCACTGATGGTCGTCGGTCTGTCGGCGATTGCGGCCTTCGCTGGCACCGGGCAGGTTGCCAAGGCTCTATTGATGACTGTGCTTGGCCTGATCATGGCGACAGTAGGGGAGGGCGCACTGTTTAACCTGCCGCGCTTCACGATGGGGATCATGGATCTGCAATCCGGCTTCGGTTTCATCACTCTTGCCATGGCGATGTTCGCCCTGCCCGAAGCGCTCTTTCTGGTGTTGAAGCCAAAGGAGACACATGACGGCAGCGATGACGAGATCAAGGATTTGCGGATCAACCGTACCGAGGCCAAGGCGATCGCACCAGTGATTGGCAGGCAGTCGCTACAAGGGTTCTTCATCGGAGTTCTGCCAGGCGCAGGCGCCACGATCGCCAGCTTTCTTGGATATGCGGTCGAACGTAACATCGCAACCAAGGACGAGCAGGCTGAATTCGGCAATGGCTCGATCAAGGGCCTTGCCGCCCCGGAAACAGCCAATAACGCCGCCTGCACCGGTTCATTTGTGCCTTTGCTGACCCTGGGCATTCCCGGTTCGGGCACGACCGCGATTCTGCTGGGCGCGCTCATCGCGCTGAACGTAACACCCGGCCCGCGTTTGATGATTGACGAACCGCAGGTGTTCTGGGCAGTGATTATGTCGATGTTTATTGGCAATCTGGTGTTGCTCGTACTGAACCTGCCGTTGATCCCCTACATCGCCAAGGTGCTTTTGGTTCCGCGCAACTACCTGATCCCCTTCATTCTCTTTTTCACGCTGATGGGGGCGTATATCGGTCAAAACAACGCGACCGAATTGCTGATCCTGGTGGGGTTCGGCATCTGCGCCACGGCACTGAGGTTTGCGGACTATCCACTTGCCCCCCTGCTTATCGGGTTCATTCTCGGCGGCATGCTCGAAGATAATTTCGCCCGTTCGATGCAGCTCTATGATGGTGTTTCGTTCATTTGGGAACGCCCGATTACAGTCGGCCTTCTCGTGGTCGCGGGACTGCTTGTCGTTCTGCCCGGTTATCGGGCAAGGCGGGCCGCATTGCGTGCCTCAGGCATAGCTGATGGTGACTAGCCGGCGAATTTTGGAACCTGGTCTGCCTCCGCAGGTCAGCGCTACGTACCAGTTCGAGCATGCCGCAGAAAACGTAGTTGGGGCTCTTGCCGGTTTTCTCTGCGTAGAAGATGAGCGGCTGCTCTGCTGAAAATCGCATGGGCAAAGAGCGGTCCGGTATTTGGCGTCAACACGATCTTTGCCCCTGCTTACGGAGCGAACAGGTGTTGATCAAAGCAACACGGCAGAAATTTTCAGCCGGATGAACAGAGGAGGCTGGCAGAAATGTGATGACCCTTGGCGCGATTGCCGCTTAAGCTGGCTGCATGCGGGTTTTGCAGCTTCTGGTAATCTCGGCGCTCTCCCTCTGGCCGTTGCGGGCAGCGGCCTGCGATCTGGCATTGGTGCTGGCGGTGGATGTCTCCGGGTCGGTGGATGCCAAGGAATACCGCATTCAGATGGACGGGCTGGCGGCAGGGCTGCGCGACGGGCTGGTGTCAGAGGCGCTGGTCAAGGCGCGCGCGCAGGTGCTGTTGGTGCAATGGTCCGGCGAGTCACGGCAGGAGGTGACGTTGCCTTGGGTTCCGGTGCGCAGTTTTGCCGATGTCGAGGCATTGGCCCGGCAGATCGAACAGGCGCCGCGGCCCTGGCGCAATTACTCCACCGCGGTGGGGGAGGCGCTGTTCCTGGCGCTGGATCAGTTTTCCTCAGTGCCGGACTGCAGGCGCAGGGTGATCGACATTTCCGGCGACGGATTTTCCAACGAAGGTGTTGAGCCGCGCGAAGCGCATGGGGCGCTGTCCGCCCTTGGGGTGACAGTGAACGCCATCGCCATCGAGCAGAGCGAACCGGATCTGACAGCCTATTTTTTTGAAAACGTGATCCGCGGCGACGGGGCTTTTGTGGTCACCGCCTCCAGCTTTGACGACTACCCTTCGCGGATCCGCAAAAAGCTGGTGCGGGAGGTTGCCAAGCAGACCGCTGCGCTGCCGCCCGAGGCAGACAGGAGGGCGCTGGCTTTGCAGTGATTTGCAGATTGCCTTGTGATTCTGCAAAAATTTTCCAATTTGTAAATTTGTGATCACTAATTATTTGCTGTGATCACAAGTCGTGGCCTTTTAGCGCCAACAGAGCAATTTCCCGTGTTTTTTAACACTTCCTTCGGGTGACACGCCGTAAAAATCGGCTAAAACGTCGTCAGCCAACCTGAAAAGGAGCCAACATGGCCGATGTCAATCGGGGCAACCGCCCGCTTTCGCCGCATTTGCAGGTCTACCGGCCGCAGCTGACCTCCCTGACGTCGATCCTGACCCGGATCACCGGCAATGCGCTGATCGTCTCGGCGCTGCTGATTGCCTGGTGGTTCCTGGCCGCCGCAACCTCGCCTGAATACTTCGCCATTGCCAATGGCGTGCTGACCAGTTGGTTCGGCGATCTGGTGATGACCTTGTCGGCGCTGGGTCTTTGGTATCACACGCTTGCAGGTATCCGGCACCTGATCTGGGACAATGGCTATATGCTGGATCTGGACCAGGCCGAGAAGCTGGGCTGGTTTGTGATCACAGGATCAGTGATCCTGACCGTTCTGACCATCATTATCGTCTAAGCTGAAGGACACACGCGATGCGATTTCTGACTGACCGCAAGCGCGCCGTTGGCATGGGCGCTGCAAAATCCGGAACCAGCCACCATTGGGCGATGCAGGTGAGCTCGGTTGCTCTCTTGATCCTGGTGCCGCTGTTTGTCTTCACCTTCGGCTCAGCGCTGGGCGGATCTTACGAGGAGATCACCGCCTATTATGCGCGCCCGTTCCCGGCGCTTGTGGCGGCGCTGACCATCTGGGTCGGCATGATGCACTTCAAGTCCGGCGCCCAGATCATGATCGAAGACTATGTTCACGGCGTCAAAGGCCGCCTGACGATCATTCTGGTCAACTGCCTGTCTTATGCCGTCGCCGCGACCAGCGCCTATGCGCTGATCCGCCTGGCCCTGTAATCTCCGAGGTTTCCATCAATGGCTGCTTACGAATACGAAACACATGAATATGACGTGGTCGTGGTTGGCGCCGGCGGGGCTGGCCTCCGCGCGACGCTGGGCATGGCGGAACAGGGGCTGCGTACTGCATGCGTGACCAAGGTGTTCCCGACCCGCTCCCACACCGTGGCGGCGCAGGGCGGTATTGCCGCCAGCTTGGGCAACATGGGTCCCGACAGCTGGCAGTGGCATATGTATGACACCGTCAAGGGCTCCGACTGGCTGGGCGACACCGACGCGATGGAGTATCTGGCGCGCGAAGCCCCCAAGGCGGTTTACGAGCTGGAACACTATGGCGTGCCGTTCTCGCGCACTGAGGAAGGCAAGATCTACCAGCGCCCGTTCGGCGGCCACACCACCGAGTTCGGTGAAGGCCCCGCCGTGCAGCGCACCTGTGCCGCCGCTGACCGCACCGGCCACGCGATCCTGCACACGCTTTATGGCCAAAGCCTAAAGAACAACGCCGAATTCTATATTGAGTATTTCGCCATCGACCTGATCATGTCCGACGACGGGCAGTGCCAGGGCGTGGTGTGCTGGAAGCTTGATGACGGCACCATGCATATCTTCAACGCCAAGATGGTGGTGCTGGCGACCGGCGGTTATGGCCGCGCCTATTTCTCCGCCACTTCGGCGCATACCTGCACCGGCGACGGCGGAGGCATGGTGGCCCGTGCCGGCCTGGCGCTGCAGGACATGGAGTTCGTGCAGTTCCACCCGACCGGTATTTACGGCTCCGGCTGCCTGATCACCGAGGGCGCGCGGGGCGAGGGCGGCTACCTCACCAACTCCGAAGGCGAACGGTTCATGGAGCGCTATGCGCCCCAGTACAAAGACCTGGCGCCGCGCGACTATGTTTCCCGCTCGATGACGATGGAAATCCGCGAAGGCCGCGGTGTGGGCGCCGAGGGCGACCATATCCACCTGAACCTTTCACATCTGCCCGCCGAGGCGCTGGCGGAACGGCTGCCGGGCATTTCCGAGAGCGCCAAGATCTTTGCCGGTGTGGACGTCACCAAGGAACCGATCCCGGTTCTGCCCACCGTGCACTACAACATGGGCGGCATCCCGACCAACTATTGGGGCGAGGTGCTGAACCCGACGGCTGACGATCCGACCGGTGTTGTGCCGGGCCTGATGGCCGTGGGCGAGGCTGGCTGTGCCTCAGTGCATGGCGCCAACCGGCTTGGCTCCAACTCGCTCATTGACCTGGTGGTCTTTGGCCGTGCCTCGGCCATCCGCGCGGGCAAGGTTGTGGATCCTGAGGCGGCGAACCCGGTGCTGAACACGGCTTCTGTTGATAAGGCGTTTGACCGTTTTGATGCCCTGCGCAATGCCAAAGGCAGCATCCCGACTGCGGATCTGCGGCTGGAGATGCAGAAATGCATGCAGGCCGACGCCGCTGTGTTCCGCACTGCGGAAACCATGGCCGAAGGCGTCGAGAAGATGACCGCGATCGCCGCCAAGCTGGACGACCTGCAGGTGACCGACCGGTCGCTGGTCTGGAACTCCGACCTGATGGAAACGCTGGAGCTGACAAACCTGATGCCAAGCGCGCTGGCCACCATTGTTGGCGCCGAGGCCCGCAAGGAAAGCCGCGGCGCCCACGCGCATGAGGATTTCTCGACCCGCGACGATGAAAACTGGCGTGTCCACACCGTTTCCCGCGTGGCGGGCAACAAGGTAGAGCTCAGCTACCGTCCGGTGATCACCGACCCGCTGTCCACCGAAGAAGAAGGCGGCATCAGCCTTGCCAAAATCGCGCCCAAGGCGCGGACGTTCTAAGGAGACAGATCATGGTACAATTCAGCCTCCCGAAGAACTCTAAGATCACCACGGGCAAAACCTGGCCCAAGCCGGACGGCGCCAGCAATGTGCGCAAGTTCAAGATCTACCGCTGGAACCCGGATGACGGCCAGAACCCGCGTGTCGATACCTATTTCCTGGACATGGACAGCTGCGGGCCGATGGTGCTGGACGCGCTGATCAAGATCAAGAACGAGATTGATCCGACCCTGACCTTCCGCCGGTCCTGCCGCGAAGGGATCTGCGGCTCCTGCGCGATGAACATTGACGGCATCAATACGCTGGCCTGTATCTATGGCATGGATGAGATCAAGGGTGATGTGGCAATCTATCCGCTGCCGCATATGCCGGTGGTCAAGGACCTTATTCCCGACCTCACGCATTTCTATGCCCAGCATGCTTCAATCATGCCTTGGCTGGAAACCAAGACCAACCGCCCCGCAAAGGAGTGGAAACAGTCGATTGAGGACCGCAAGAAGCTGGATGGGCTTTATGAGTGCGTGATGTGCGCCAGCTGCTCGACCTCCTGCCCAAGCTACTGGTGGAACGGCGACCGGTACCTTGGGCCCGCAGCCCTGCTGCATGCTTACCGCTGGATCATCGACAGCCGCGATGAGGCCACGCCTGAACGTCTGGATCAGCTGGAAGACCCGTTCAAGCTTTACCGCTGCCACACCATCATGAACTGTGCCAAGACCTGTCCCAAGGGTCTGAACCCGGCCAAGGCGATTTCGCATATCAAGCAAATGATGGTCGAGCGCAGCGTTTGATATGCAACACGACTGATCCGCAAGGATCCGCTGTCCAGCAGCGATGAAAATTGCACCACCCCCGGTTTCCTGCGAAACCGGGGGTATTGTTTTTCCCCAGGCAAACGGCAGGCACAGAAATGAAAACCATCTTTCCGGCCATTGCGGCCTTAAGCATTCTTTCAGGCTGCTTGTCGGCGGCAGACAATGACCGCTTGGGCGCGCAGCTTGCGGCCACCGACGCCCGCATCCCCGGTTGTATCGACGCGGCAGGCATTACCGGGCAATACCGGGTGCGGACCGAGTTCCTGGGCCATGGGGCCGGGGCAATTGTCTTGCGGACCGTGCAGTCCGGGCAAAATGTGACGGACGGGCAGGCGGCGCAGGCAACCTCCTGCATTAACGCCTGACGCAATCGGGTTGAGGTTCGGTAGAGCCGCCCCTAGGCTGCAGGCATGCAACCACATGTTTTTGCCATTCTTTTAGCCGGGCTTGCCGGTCTCGCCATGCCGCTGGGCGGCTTCCTTGCCTGGTGCGAGCATATCCGCAACCCGATGCTACGGGACGAAGTGCTGCACACCATCGGGGCCTTTGGCGGCGGGGCGCTGGCCTCGGCAGTGGCGCTGGTGCTGGTGCCGGAAGCGGCCGGGGTGCTGCCGCCCGCTTGGGCGGTTGGCCTGTTTGCCGCTGGCGGAGCGGTGTTTTATGCGGTCGATACGCTGTTACAGCGCCATGGCGGCAGCAGTGCATTGCTTCTGGCGATGCTGCTGGACTACCTGCCGGAGGCGATGGCGCTTGGCGCAATGCTGGTGGCCGATGCTGCCACTGCCAAGTTGCTGGCGCTGATGATCTTCCTGCAGAACCTGCCCGAAGGCTTTGCCGCCTTCCGCGAAGTCTGGAATGGCAGCAGCCCGGCCTGGCATGTGTTGCTGGCCTTTCTCGGGCTGGCCGCGCTGGGGCCGGTCTGCGCGCTGGCAGGACTTGTTTGGCTGGCGGACGCCCGCGCCGCCTTGGGGGCGATCATGATCTTTGCGGCTGGCGGAATCCTCTATCTGTTGTTTCAGGATATCGCGCCCAAGGCCCATTCCAGCCGCAGCAGCGTGCCGGCACTGGGTGCGGTTGCGGGATTTGCGCTGGGGCTGGCCGGGGAGCTTCTGACCGGCTGAGACTTTCCCGCCGGGTTTGCAATGCGGTGCCTGCATGGCGCCTTTGCACAATCATCTGCTGCAGCGGGTTTGGCCTGCGCCTATCCTCCTCCGCGAGGGAGGATATTGCCAGACTATGGAGGCAACCAGATGAACCCCGTGAAACCAAAAAAGAAGCAGGCCGCACAAGACGCACTGGAAGCGCTGGAGCAAGCCTTCGCCTATTACACCCCGGAACCGCTGCCGGCGGTTGAGGAGGCTGACCCCGGCGAATGGGTGATCGAATACTATCAGGCGGCTTGAGGTTCATAGCGGTTGAGCTTGCTGCTGCCGCCGCATAGACAAGGGCCATGCCCCTATTGCTGCTGCTTCTCCTCGCCGGTGTGTTCGGCTATTTCCTGTGGCGCCGCAGCGCCTCCGGTCTGACCCGGAATTGCCGCTGGCGCCAGCAGCGCGCCAAAAGTCAATGGCGCTGCAGCTATTGCGGCGCGGTTGCGCCGGGCGGGGAAGCCCCGCGGATCTGCGGCAATCCGCAGCGTAAGCCCTAGGGAAACTCTCCCGCGCCCGCAGGCGCACCGGCTGCGCCGGAGCGCCTTCCGTGCGGCCTTGGGCCCGGCACCGCGCCAAGGCGCGGTGCCGGGCCCAACTGCGGCGGGGCTTTGCAAAGCCCTTGAAACAGGCGGGAGCGCACCGGTCTGCCGGTCTGCTGCAGGCATGGCAAAGAAAACACTTGAACGACTCAGGCACATGCCCGATATGGACGCCCAAGACGCCAACGCACGCGCCTCTGGCGAAAGGGGTTACGCCCCTACGGTTACGTAGCGACGGTAACGTCTCTGACAGAACTGAGCGGTCATATATGGCCGGGTCTTTTGGAGATGACCATGAACGCAAACGTAGCCGGGCTGGCTGCCCGTAATTGCGAAACTGTATCCCGCACTTCGAGCTTCATCGCCGCAAGCCGGTTCGAGCGGCCGACATTGGTGGTGGACGCCGAAGCGGTTGCCGCAAAATACCAAGCATTGGCCCGCGGGCTGGGCCGCGCCCGCATTCACTATGCGGTCAAGGCCAATCCGGCAGCTGGCATTCTTGAGCGGCTGGTGCAGGAGGGATCCAATTTCGACGCGGCCAGCCGGGCGGAAATCGAAATGTGCCTGGCGGCGGGGGCCGCGGCCAGCCGGATCACCTTTGGCAACACCATCAAACGGCCTGCCGACATTGCCTTTGCCCACAGCATCGGCATCACCCATTTTGCCGCCGATGCGCGTGAGGAGCTGGATAAGCTGGCTGCCCATGCGCCGGGTGCCAAGATCTGCCTGCGGCTGATTGTTGAGGCCAGCGAAGCCGATTGGCCGCTCAGCCGCAAATTCGGCTGCACGCCGGAAAAGGCGCTGAAGCTGATGGATTATGCTGCCGCCCGCGGCTTGCAGGTCGAAGGCCTGTCTTTCCATGTCGGCTCGCAAACCCGCGAACCGCAGATGTGGCAGGGCACGCTGGAGCAGGTGGCGCGGGTCTGGCGGCAGGCGCATGAGGCAGGCCATAAGCTGAACCTGCTCAATATCGGTGGCGGTTTTCCGGCCTCTTATGGTTCGGACATGATGCCGGCCGAAGATTACGCCCGCGCAGTGATGGCGCAGGTTGGCGCGTATTTCGGCGATGTGCCGGAGATCATGGCCGAACCGGGCCGCGGGTTGGTGGCCGAGGCAGGCGCCATTGCCGCCGAGGTGCTGCTGGTCTCGCGTAAGCATGACGATGACTTGCACCGTTGGGTCTATCTCGATATCGGCATGTTCTCGGGTTTGGCCGAAACCATGGGCGAGGCGATCCGCTACCGGATCACCACGGACCGTGACCACGAGAACACCGGCCCCTGCATTCTTGCCGGACCTTCCTGCGACAGCGCGGATGTGCTGTACGAGCGCAAGCCCTACCAGCTGCCGCTGGGGCTGAGGGGCGGGGACCGCGTGGTGATCCATTCCTGCGGCGCCTATACCTCGACCTATGCGTCGGTCGGCTTCAACGGCTTCCCGCCGCTGGATGTTGTGGTGATCTGACGGTTGTGATGCGGCCGGGTGTTCCGGCCGTTGCGGCGGGGCTTGCAAGCCCGCGGCGATGCGGTCTTGATGGGGCAAACAGACAGGAAGGCTTGCCCCATGACCGACATACCCGCAGCCCCCGCCGATGCGGAGGCCCGCCGCGCCGTCCAGCCCGTGGTCTGCTATCCCAACGAGACCCTGCCTAAGCCCGATCTGGCACTGTATCATCAGGCCCGGCTGGGCGCAGTGAAAACCGGCGAGGTGCTGGCGCAGCCCCGCGAAGCCGCTTGTTTTGAGGTGCCGGCCGGGCATTTCTTCCGGATCAGCTCAGTGGAGGGGCCGCAGGTCGGCGACCTTAACCTGTGGAACAGGAACGACCTGAGCGAGCGGTTCTATTCCGGCAAGACCCGTGCCTTGCATGGCACCCATATCACCACGGGCGAGCGGATGTGGACCAGTTTCCCGCATCTGCGCCCCATGGCCACGATTACCGCAGATACCTTGGGCTGGTACGGGATCGATGATTTCGGCGGCTCGGTGCATGACGTGATCGGCACCCGCTGCGATCCTTACACCGGCAACCTGCTGGCCGGCAGCCAGTACCACCACTGCTGCCATTCCAACCTGACACGCGCATTGGCGGAACATCTCGGCCTTTCCCTGGCGGAGGCGGAACCGCATGTGCATGACGTGCTTAACGTCTTCATGTGTACCGGCTTTACCCGGGATACCGGCCAGTACTTCATGAAGGCCAGCCCGGTGCGGCCCGGTGATTATCTGGAGTTCTTTGCCGAAATTGATCTTCTCGGCGCCCTCAGCGCCTGTCCCGGCGGCGATTGCTCGGCTGAGCATTCCAGCGATACCGCTGCCTGCCATCCGCTGCTGGTCGAGATCTTCGCACCCGCAGCAAGCGCGCTGAAGGGCTGGCAAAGCCCGCCCCGCAATGGTTATGACCGCAGCCATGGCCGGTAGCGGTCAGAAAAGGAAAGCTGCAGTTTCACCGGAAGCGCCAATATTGGCGTGAATTCTGGGGAGATAGGGATTTTCTGGAATGCAGCGGCGTCACACGCGTTCAGCCTTAAGGGCACCATGAGGCAATGCAGGCAGAGAATGCATTCAAAGTGGCTCTTGGCCGCATTGGTCAAAAATTCAGGCTGGCAATAAAAAGGGCAGAGGAAAACCGCTGCCCTTACTTTTTAATGAATTAAAGCGACATCAGGAAAATGCGGCTTCCAACGCAATTTCCACCATGTCGCCAAAGCTGCGTTCCCGCTGATCGGACGGCAAGGCTTCGCCGGTGCGCAGATGGTCAGACACCGTCAGCACTGCCAGAGCCCGGCAGCCATGCCGGGCCGCAAGCGTGTAAAGCTCTGCGGCTTCCATCTCCACGCCGAGAATGCCGTGACGCACCATCTGTTCATTCAGATCGGGGCGCTCGTCATAGAACACATCTGACGAGTAGATGCCGCCGATATGTGTTGCGCCATCACGTTTCGCCGCAGCTTGCGCCGCCGCCTGCAGCAGGCCCCAATCAGCGCAGGGGGCAAAGTTCAGCTCCCGGAAGATGCCGCTGGAGGGGCTGTTCAGAGTGCTGGCAGTCATCGCCAGAATCACTTCGCGGACCTTGACCCTGTCCTGCATGCCACCGCAGGAGCCGATGCGGATCAGCGTCTTGGCGCCGAAATCACGGATCAGCTCATTGACGTAGATCGACAGCGAGGGCATCCCCATGCCGCTGCCTTGAATGGTCACCGGATGCCCGTTCCAGCTGCCGGTGTAGCCCAGCATGCCGCGCACTTCGTTAACCAGTTTGGCGTCTTTCAAAAATGTCTCAGCAGCCCATTTCGCCCGGTAGGGGTCGCCAGGCATCAAAACAGTTTCCGCAATATCGCCTTTTGCAGCGCCAATATGAATGGTCATGGTTTTGCTCCGCGGTCAGGTTCAGATTTCCAGGTCGGAAATATCCATACCTGCAGTCAGCGCAGCATGCACCCAATGCGGTTTGCGGCCGCGGCCGGTCCAGGTTTCGTCATGGTTGCTGGGGTTGCGGTATTTGGGGGCCGCTTTGTTTTTCTTTACGCCCTGGCGCGAAGCACCGGCGATTTCGTCCAGGGAGAAGCCGTATTTCGCAGCCGCTTCTTCAGCCGCTTTCAAAGCTTCCTGGCGTTCGCGCAGTTCTGCTGTGCGCAGCGCTTCTTCCACATCGCTTTGCAGCTGAAGAAGTTCTTTTCTGGTCATTGCCGAAAGATCGAGGGTCATTCTGCACTCCACATTAAATGACATACCGGAAGCCCCGGTATGTCATTCCTTATGGCGCAAATGCCAGACGCGTTTCAGCATCTTTTTGGAAATTCGCGGAAAATTGCCTAAGAAAGATCAATTTGCTGCAATTTCCGGTGGCCTTGCCAAGTTCACAATGTCGCTCATAATTGAATTGAGCTCAAAGTCTTTGGGGGTGTAAACGCGAGCCACGCCCATGGTTTTCAACCTTGCCGCGTCGTCATCGGGGATGATCCCGCCGACAATCACCGGGATGTGGCCAAGACCGGCCTCTTGCATCCGGCTCATCATTTCCTCGACCAGCGGCAGGTGGCTGCCGGACAGGATCGACAGGCCAACCACATGGGCGTCGTCTTTTTGCGCGGCTTCGACCAGCTCTGCCGGGGTCATACGGATGCCGTCATAGGTGATGTCCATGCCGCAATCGCGGGCACGGAAGGCGATTTGTTCGGCGCCGTTGGAATGGCCGTCCAGCCCCGGCTTGCCAACCACAAATTTGATCCGGCGGCCCAGGACGTCGCTGACCGCATTCACCGCATCGCGCAGGTCGTCCAGTCCTTCGGTCTTATTGGAAACGGACGCCGACACGCCGGTCGGACCGCGGTAGGTGCCGTGGACCTTGCGCATCTCCTCGGCCCATTCGCCGGTGGTGACGCCAGCCTTGGCAGCGGCGATGGACGGCTCCATGATATTGGCGCCGCTTTTCGCCGCAGCCCGCAGGGCGGCTAGTGCAGCTTCGACCGCCGCAGTATCGCGTTCAGCGCGCCAGGCGTTCAGGCGGTTGATCTGCTCCTGCTCGACTGCCGGGTCCACAACCATGATGCCGCCGTCTTCGGTCTGCAGCGGCGAAGGCTCGCCCTCGGTCCATTTGTTGACGCCGACCACAACGGTCTCGTTCTTTTCAATCCGGTTCAGACGCTCGGCGTTGGAGTCGACCAGGCGGCCCTTCATGTACTCGATCGAGGCGACGGCGCCGCCCATCGATTCCAGGTTGGCCAGTTCGGCCCGGGCGCCGTCCTTCAGCTCTTCGACCTTGGCATCCACCGCCGGGTTGCCATCGAACAAGTCGCCATACTCCAGCAGATCGGTCTCATAGGCCAGAATTTGCTGCATCCGCATCGACCACTGCTGGTCCCAGGGGCGGGGCAGGCCAAGTGCTTCGTTCCAGGCGGGCAGCTGCACCGCGCGGGCGCGGGCTTTTTTCGACAGGGTCACCGCCAGCATCTCGATCAGGATGCGGTAGACGTTGTTTTCCGGCTGCTGTTCGGTCAGGCCCAGCGAGTTGACCTGCACGCCATAGCGGAAGCGGCGGAATTTCGGATCGCCCACGCCGTAGCGGTCGCGGCAGATCTCATCCCACAAATCGACAAAGGCGCGCATCTTGCACATCTCGGTGACAAAGCGGATGCCCGCATTCACAAAGAAGGAGATCCGCCCGACCATCGCCGGGAAGTCTTCCGGCGCGATGCGCGGCTTCAGCTCGTCCAGAACCGCCTGGGCGGTGGCCAGTGCAAAGGCCAGCTCCTGCTCCGGCGTGGCACCGGCCTCCTGCAGGTGGTAGGAACACACGTTCATCGGGTTCCACTTGGGCACGTTGGTATAGCAATACTCGGCCACATCCGCGATCATCTTGAGGCTGGGTTTGGGCGGGCAGACATAGGTGCCGCGGCTCAGGTACTCCTTGATCAGATCGTTCTGCACCGTGCCCTGCAGTTTGGCGACATCCGCGCCCTGTTCCTCGGCCACCGCGATGTAAAGCGACAGTAGCCAGGGCGCCGTCGCATTGATGGTCATCGAGGTATTCATCTGCTCCAGCGGGATCTGATCGAACAGCGCCCGCATGTCGCCCAGATGGCCGACCGGCACGCCGACCTTGCCCACTTCGCCGCGCGCCAGCACGTGGTCGCTGTCATACCCGGTCTGTGTCGGCAGGTCGAAGGCCACCGACAGGCCGGTCTGTCCCTTGGCCAGGTTGGCGCGGTACAACGCGTTGGACGCCGATGCCGTGGAGTGGCCGGCATAGGTGCGGATCAGCCAGGGGCGGTCTTTTTGCATCTGCGGCATGTCGGGCCTCGCGAGTCAGTGTGGCGGTAATTTTATTTCGTCACGCAGATGTAAACTGCAATTTTCGACCCATGTCAATTCGCTGCGTTGCGGCATTTCCCTTAGCGGTATCAATTTCTTCAGTTTCTCCAAAAGGTAGATTGCGGCAAAGCCGCCTCCCGCATAGGGTCCGCGGTATTTATATCTAATTTTCATTGAGGGCATTATGGCTGAAACCAGCAGGCTGACCGAATTTGACGGGTTGCGCGCCATTGCCTTGCTGTCCGTCGTTCTGTTCCACTACTTTCAGCGTTTTCCAGAATTCTACCCCTATGGGGACAGCCTTCTGCCCGTGGCGGGTTACGGCTACCTTGGTGTTCACCTGTTCTTTGTCATTTCCGGTTTTGTCATTTCGGTCTCGCTCAGGTCCGGAAGCGGCTTGCACGTGTTTCTGTTCAAGCGCCTGCTGCGGCTGTGGCCGCCTCTGGCGGTCTGCGCGGTCATCACTTTTATGGCTATGCACCTCGTCGACAGCGCATTCAGCAACTCTGTGCAGACCGGCTTCAGCGGCTTTGCGGCATCGCTAAGCTTTATCCCCCCAGCCTTCTGGCGGTTCAATTTCGGCTTCGACGGCTACATAGACGGGGTGTACTGGACATTGACCTGTGAAGTGCTGTTTTACCTCTGGGCGGCGGTTTTGTTTGCAGTCTTCGGGCCCCGCCGGTTTGCCGAAGGTGCAGCCCTGGTGCTTTTGGCCGGGCAATCTGTCTTGTTAGCGGCGGACTTCATTTTTCCGGACCTTGTGCCTTTGCAACTGAACATGCTGCTGCTCGTGGGCTACGCGCATTTGTTTGCGGCCGGTGTCCTTTTTGCCCAGGTATACAGCCATGGCGCCTGCACCCGTACGCTTGCGCTGCTGGGGGCAAGTTTTGCGGTGGCGCTGGGCATGGCGCAGGACACGGGAGAGGCTGCAATACTGACGCTGATCTACCTGATTGTTTCCGCCTGCGCCTGGCGCCTGCCTGCGGCGCGGCTGCTGGGATGGCGGCCTTTGTCCTGGATCGGGCTGGTCAGTTATTCGGTTTATCTGCTGCACAACAATATCGGTATCACGCTGTTGTCCCTGTTACCCCCAGGCCTGCCCGGCGCGGTGTATCTTGCCAGCGCTGCGGGGGTGCTGGGCGGGATAGTGCTGCTGTCCTGGGGTGTCTTCACCTGGGTCGAGAAGCCCTCGCAATCTCTTGCCAGACGATTGGGTGCGTGGTTCCAGGAGCCCAGACCGGCGGATGTGCCGGACGGCCTGCAACGGGAGTAATGCGCGGCAGCATTGCGGCAGGACCGGTGCGCGCCTTCAATTTCCCTTGTAACACCCTGCGGCCTGCGCAACTGTCCTGATATGACGCAAACCGTGGAAATTCCGCTGTGGTTATTCATGCTGATCGTGGGCTTCGCCGCGGTGACTTTTGCCTCGCATTTTCTGTTTCCTTCGGTGCGCTGGTTTTTCCGGCGGCGTCTGGAGCGCGCGGTGGCGCGGCTGAACAAGCGGCTTGAACGCCCGATTGAGCCGTTCAAGCTGGCCCGGCGCCACGACATGATTCAGCGGCTGATCCACGATCCGCAGGTCGCGCAGGCAGCGGCGGATCACGCAGCGGCAGAAGGTATTCCCGAAAACGTGGCGTTTGAACAGGTGCGCCGCTATGCCCGCGAGATCGTGCCCGGGTTTTCCGCTTTTGCCTATTTCGGCCTCGCCATCCGCGCGGCGCGGCTGTTGTCCAATACGGTCTACAGGGTGCGGCTGGGCCATCAGGACGAGGCGGCGCTGCGCGCCATCGACCCAAATGCAACGGTGGTCTTTGTGATGAACCACCGTTCGAACATGGACTATGTGCTGGTCACTTATCTGGCGGCGGATCGCACGGCGCTGTCTTATGCGGTGGGGGAGTGGGCGCGGGTCTGGCCGCTGTCACGTCTGATCCGGGCGATGGGCGCCTATTTTATCCGCCGCCGTTCGCGCAATGATCTCTACCGCAAAGTGCTGGCCTCCTATGTGCGGCTGGCAACCCGCGGCGGATCCACCCAGGCGATGTTTCCCGAAGGGGGCCTAAGCCTGGACGGTGCCATTGCTGCACCCAAGCTGGGCCTGCTGAAGTATATTGTCGAAGGTTATGACCCGGAGGGGCGCGATGTGGTCTTTGTGCCGGTGGCGTTGAATTACGACCGGGTGCTGGAAGACAGGATCCTGACCTCTGCTGCCAAGGATGGCGATCGCAGGTTCCGGGCCCGCATCGGCCTGGTGGCGCTGCGGCTGCTGCGGCTGTTGTGGCTGTGGATGACCGGGCGTTACCACCGTTCGGGCTATGCCGGAGTGAACTTTGGCCGCCCCCTCAGCCTGGCCACGTTTGGCGCCGGGCGGGACGGGGACATGACCAAGCCGCTGGGGCGTGAATTGATGGCACGGATCAGCACCATTGTCCCGGTTCTGCCGGTGCCGCTGATTGCCGCCATCCTGCAGCAGCACGGTCCCCTCAGCCGTGCCGCGGTTGAGCATCAGCTGGCGGATCTGATTGCGGCGATGCCGCTGGCCCATGTCCACATGCCGCGGGAAAACCTGGCCTATGCCGCGGACGCAGGGCTGAGGCAGCTGGCGCGGCGCGGTCTTATCACCGAGAACAACGGGCGGTTCAGCCCGGTCGCGGCGCGGCGCGATCTGCTGGCCTTCTATGCCAATTCGATCCGCCACCTGTTGCCTCGAAACGGTCCGAACGCGGATGGCGGCGACGGTTTTTCTGCACCTGCCAAGGACAATGCTGCATCTGCAGGGTCATAAAGTTACCCATACTTGCCAAAAGAGGTTGCAATATTACCTTCTCAATCCTATCCCTCAGGTAACCGCTGCGATTCTGCACCGCGGCAATTGACAGGATGCAAAGGAGGCCATCATGGCATTGGATACCCAGACTGACGTCATGTCGTACGAGGCGCCCGAGAAAGATCTCTATGAGATGGGCGAAATGCCCCCGATGGGATATGTGCCCAAAAAGATGTACGCATGGGCGATCCGCAAGGAACGCCACGGCGAGCCGAACACTGCGATGGAGCAGGAAGTGGTCGACGTGCCCGAGCTGGACAGCAACGAAGTGCTGGTTCTGGTGATGGCGGCGGGCGTCAACTACAATGGCGTCTGGGCCTCCCTCGGCACGCCGATCTCACCCTTTGACGGCCACAAGGCGCCTTATCACATTGCCGGTTCCGATGCTGCCGGCATCGTCTGGGCGGTCGGCTCCAAAGTCACCCGCTGGAAAGTCGGCGACGAGGTGGTGATCCACTGCAACCAGGACGACGGCGACGACGAGGAATGCAACGGCGGCGATCCGATGTTCTCGACCAGCCAGCGGATCTGGGGCTATGAGACCCCGGACGGTTCGTTCGCTCAGTTCACCAATGTGCAGGCCCAGCAGCTGATGCCGCGCCCCAAGCACCTGACCTGGGAAGAAAGCGCCTGCTACACGCTGACGCTCGCCACCGCTTACCGGATGCTGTTCGGCCACGAGCCGCATGACCTGAAGCCGGGCCAGAACGTGCTGGTCTGGGGCGCTTCGGGCGGCCTGGGGTCTTATGCGATCCAGCTGATCAACACGGCCGGCGCCAACGCCATCGGCGTGATCTCGGATGAAAGCAAGCGCGACTTTGTCATGGGGCTGGGCGCCAAGGGCGTTCTGAACCGCAAGGACTTCAATTGCTGGGGACAAATGCCCACAGTGAACACCCCCGAATACGCTGCCTGGTTCAAGGAAGCGCGTAAATTCGGCAAAGCGATCTGGGACATCACCGGCAAAGGCGTAAACGTCGACATGGTGTTCGAACATCCCGGCGAGAGCACTTTTCCAGTCTCGACTTTCGTCTGTAAAAAGGGCGGCATGGTTGTGATCTGCGCGGGCACCACCGGCTATAACCTGACCTTTGACGTGCGCTACATGTGGATGCATCAGAAACGTTTGCAGGGTTCGCATTTTGCCCATCTCAAGCAGGCCGCGTCTGCAAACAAACTGATGGTCGAGCGCCGCCTGGATCCCTGCATGTCCGAAGTCTTTACCTGGAACGATCTGCCGGAGGCGCATATGAAGATGCTGCGCAACGAGCACCTTCCCGGCAACATGTCGGTACTGGTTCAGGCGCCGAAGACCGGCCTGCGCACCCTTCAGGATGTGCTCGACGCCAAAGGCTGATTTGCCGGCGCGTCCAGGATGGACTGAAATCTCCCCGCGAATCACATATGTGCTTCGCGGGTTTTTTTGTAATTTTATCCGTTTCAGGAAGTTAACCGCTGCGCCCTCCCTATTTCTGGGGAGGCGCGGTTCGCAGGCCGCGAAATTATGTTGTTGGTGTTGCGCTCCCGGCGCAATACCCGCGCAATCGGATGCCTGGCAGCAGTAAACTGCCCAAACCCTTGAGGTTGTCATTGACCGCACAAAGCCCCGCACTGCAAAAGAACAACAGTTGTCTGCAACGAACCCCGAGACAGCCTTGCTGGTTGTGAATAGCCGGATCGGGCAGGCTCTGGACTGAACTGGTATACGGCAATGGCACATAAGGCAGAGTTGGACCGCATTCTGGAGGCGCTTGACGCCACCAAGACCCTTGACGGGCTGCAATTGATTATTGACCAGGTGCGCGGCGTGTTCGGGGTTGATCATGCCATGTATCACTGGGTCGACAGCGCCGGCGACCACTACCATTTCGGCACCTATCCGCAGGCTTGGGTCGAGCGCTACCAGGAAATGGCCTATGTGCGGGTCGATCCGGTGGTGGCCGGCTGCTATCAGCGGTTCCACCCGGTTGACTGGAAGCGGCTGGACTGGTCGCCGAAACCGGCTCGCGAGTTCCTGAAAGACGCGCTGGAGCATGGGGTCGGCAACCAGGGCTACTCAATTCCGATCCGCGGGCCGAACGGGCAATTTGCGGTGTTTACCGTCAGCCATAATTGCGACGACGAGACCTGGGAAAAGCTCACGGAACGCTGCAGCCGCGATATGATCCTGATGGCACATTATTTCAACCGGAAGGCGCTTGAGTTTGAGCCCAGCCGCAGCCCGGAGCAGGCTCAGCCGCTGTCGCCGCGTGAAGTGGACGCCCTGACATTGCTGGCTATCGGTTACAGCCGTGCACAGGTGGCAAAAACCCTGTCAATCTCCGAGCACACGCTGCGTGTCTATATTGAAAGTGCCCGGTTCAAGCTTGGTGCAATCAATACGACGCACGCCATTGCCCGGGCCATGACACTCGGTTTTATTGTAGTTTAACGTCAGAGTGTGACGGTCTTTGTAAATACACTCTGAAATTGCATTTCGCAGGCGTAATCTGTCCCCACTGATCTACCAGAAGGGGACTAATCAATGCTTCGCTATATCTACGGCCATGATCTTCACAACCATGCAGACCTTGCACACACAATGTTCCGCGACCGTGCGGATCAATTCCAGGCCCGGCTGGGCTGGGAGGTGCAGGTGGACCGCAAGGGGGAGGAGCGCGACCAGTACGACCAGCTGGATCCGCTCTATGTGGTCTGGGAAATGCCGGATGGCAGCCATGGCGGCTCGATGCGGTTTCTTCCGACCACTGGCCCGGTGATGGTCAATGACGTCTTTCTTGACCTGGCCGGCGGGGTGCCGATCTGCAGCCCGCTGATCTGGGAATGCACCCGCTTCTGCCTGTCACGCGACGCGGGCGTCAATGTGGCGGGGGCGCTGACCCTGGGCGGGGTCGAGATCATGCGCAATTTTTCCGTCGCGCATTTCGCCGGGGTCTTTGACCGGCGCATGGTGCGGATCTACCGCAGCCTCGGCTTCAGCCCGGACATCATCGGCACCCAGGGCGAAGGCCGTGAACGGATCTGCCTCGGCCTGTGGGAATACACGCCTGAGGTCTATCTGAACGTCGCCTCCAAGGCCGGGATTGCCCCTGATCTGTCGCAGCTCTGGTTCGATCGGTCCTTTGGCAGTGCCAGTGCAGCAGCACCCATGGCTCTCACCGGCTGATTGAGGCGAAATCCGGGGCCGGATCCTCTGGCGGACCCGGTCCCGCGGCTGTAGGGTCGCGCAATGACAGCTCTGCCCGTACAGTTCTCCGACGACCAGGCCACCGCTTTTGACAGCGTGACCGAACTCCTGCGCAAGGCAGGGGTGGATCTTGATGACGGGTTGCTGCACCCGCCCCGCGGCGACGCCGGGGTGATGGCAGTGATCGGCAAGGCTGGATCGGGCAAGACGCTGCTGCTGGCCGAGCTGTACAAGGCGCTGGAGCAGGCCGGGGTCGAGGTCGTCTCCGGCGACTATGAAAGCCGCAAGAAGAGCGACGACCGCCGCACCCTGGCGATCCTGGCGCCAACCAACAAGGCCGCCAGCGTGCTGCGCCTGCGCGGCGTGCCCGCGACCACCATTCACCGCATTCTTTACACACCGGTCTATGACCCGGAATACGAACGCATCGCTGAATGGCTGGCGGGGCAGGGGGACAAGCCCGAGATTGAAGGGCTGACCGAGGAAGCCCTGGCCCGCGCGGCTGCGTTCTTTGAGAAAAACAAATCGATCCCCGGCGCCCTGGCGGCCGCGGGCCTGCGCGGCTCGGACTTCATCACCGGCTGGAAACGGCGTGAGGAGCCACTGGACATCGGCTTTGTCGACGAAGCCTCGATGCTGGACGACCGCCAGTTCGAGGACCTGAAGGAGATTTTCCCCAATCTGGTGCTGTTTGGCGACCCGGCGCAGCTGGCCCCGGTCAATCAGTCAGGCTCAATGGTGTTTGATACGCTGCCGGAGCCGCAGCGCCTGATCCTGAACCGCATCCACCGGCAAGAGGCTGGCAATCCGATCCTGGATCTTGCCCACGCATTGGCCGACCCGGAGCTGCGGTTCGAGGATTTTGAGCGGATGATCGAAGACACCGCCCGGCGCGACGACCGTGTGGTTTGGGGCCAGCGGGTTGAGGTTGACCTGATGGCGCGCTCACCGGTGCTGGTATGGCGTAACAACACAAGAATCCGGCTGATCAATGCCTTCCGGAATGTCCACGGCGCTCCGGAGGATGCGCTGATCGCCGGAGAGCCATTGATTTGCGACGGTATCGAACTGCCGATGAAACACCGCAAGAAACGCTTGGATCTGGAGGCCCGCGGGCTGATCAAGGGCGCCCAGGTGATCTTTCTCGGCGCCGGCCGTAAACCCGGATTCTCCCGCTTGCATGTGATGGGGGCCGAGGATCCGCAGGTCTCTGCGGCCTCTATCGTGAAAATCGAAAAGCCGGACGAGGAAGAGCCGTTCATCCCCTACGCCGCCCGCATGGGCGCCACTTTCCTGCATGGTGCGGCGGTGACCATCCACAAGGCGCAAGGCTCGCAATGGGACACCACTCAGGTGTTTGCCCCGGATATCTATGCCGCCGCCCGCATGGGCCGGGTCGAAGCAGGCCAGCCGCTGTGGAAGCGCCTCGCCTATGTGGCGATCACCCGGGCGCAGGAGCGGCTGATCTGGGTGGTGCGCAACCGATTGGCCAAACCGTCGGGCCCATTGCAGGTGGATGACCTGAAGGCGGTGCCAGCCGCCGCGCTGACGCTGGAGACGCAGGAGAATACCCCGGCATGAGCAAATCCATCCTGATCACCGGCGCCAGCTCAGGCATCGGCCGTGCCGTCGCAGAACTGTTCCTGACGGAAGGCTGGCAGGTTGGCCTGCTGGCGCGCCGCGCGGACAAGCTGCAGCAGGTGGCACAGGGCCGCACGGGCGCCCATGTGCTGCCAGCGGATGTGACCGACCCGGCGGCTGTGGATCATGCGGTGAACAGCTTTGCCATGGCGGCGGGGCGGCTGGACGTTCTGTTCAACAACGCTGGCATCTTCACCCCGCCCGGCACCATTGATGAAATCCCGTTGGAAGACTGGTTTGCCTCCGTCAATGTGAACCTCACAGGCATGTACCTGACCGCCCGAGCGTGTTTCCGACAGATGCGGCAGCAATCGCCGCAGGGCGGGCGGATCATCAACAACGGCTCAATCGCCGCCCATGTCCCGCGGCCCCATTCGGCGCCTTATGCGGCCACCAAGGCAGCGATCACCGGCCTCACCAAAAGCCTGTCACTGGACGGCCGCCCCTTTGATATCGCCTGCGGCCAGATCGATATCGGCAACACCAGGACCCCGATGGTCGAAGACCTGAGCCAGCGTCACGCCGTCGCCAACCCTGGTGCCGAACCGATGCATACATTTGCGGTGGAGGATGCAGCAAACTCAGTGCTGCATATGGCAAGTTTGCCGCTGGAGGCGAATGTTCAGTTCATGACGGTGATGGCGGCCAAGATGCCCTATATCGGCCGCGGCTGATGTCTCCCGCCCGTCACCGGCGCATTGGATATGCGCCGCTCCCGTCGGGCGTGGCGCTGCGCTGGCGCGCTGCGCGCCTCCGGCGGGAGTACTTCCGCAAAGAAGGACCAGGGGGCTTCTTTCTGGTCAAAATACCCCGGGGTGAATTGGCCGTACGGCCAAGAGGGGCAGGCCCCTCTTACCGGTTCCGAAGCAGGCTGAAGGCCGCGGAGGCGCCCCAGCCGGAGGCGATCGCAATGGCCAATGCCATCAGGCCATAGAGAAACGGTTGCTCGCGGGACATCGAAAACAGGAACCGTTCCAGCCCCACTTTGCGCACATCGATTGTGGTCTCGTAACTGGACACAACCTCGCCGCCGCGGGTCAGAAAGATGCGGGTCTGGTAATCGCCTTCAGTCAGGTCCGCCGGCATTTCGATGGCGGTGCGGAACAGGGTCTGCTCATCCACTGCGACAGTGTTTTCCCGCAGCGAGTAGAGCCCGTTGTCCTCGCGGATGCGCACCACCGCGTCAGCAAAGGACTGGGCGCCGCGGATGTGCATTGCCGCACCGACCGATCGGATGGCCCGTTCGATGGACACCCGGAAACGCAGATCTTCGGTATCCGTCAGCACCTGGGCAAACGGTGCGCTGGTGGCTACCGCATAGAAAGCCGGGGCCGAGTCGACCAGCACGCTGTCCACATTGACCCAGATGCCCAGTTTCTTTTCCTTGCGGCGCACCATGACTGCCGGGGCAGGGCCGGACACTGTGACGATCACTTCCAGCGGATCCTCCGACGGGATCGGGCTTTCGCGCTTCACCGCGCCAAAAATCAGAATCTCCGAACCATCGAAAGTGGCGGTGATCGCAACGCGGTCCTGGCTGAGGCCCAGAACAACTTCTTCCTTGGCGGCCTGGGCCGCTGACTGCGGCAGCAGTGCCAGGGCGGCAGCTGTGAGGGCGGACATAAGCAGCTTGCGCATGATCAGTGGCCTCCCGCAGCGCCAAGCGAGTACAGCTCAGCCGGTTGCAGCAGCAGCTCAAGCCCCAGCTTGACGCAGACGATGATCACCATCAGCGCCAGCAGGATGCGCAGCTGTTCGGCCTTGAGGTAGACACCGATGCGGGTGCCGATCTGGGCGCCGATCACGCCGCCGACCAGCAGCAGCACTGCCAGAACGATGTCCACCGTATAGTTGGTGGTGGCATGCAGCATGGTGGTGAAAGCGGTGACCGTGATGATCTGGAACAGCGAGGTGCCAACAACCACTTTGGTCGGCATGCCGAGGATGTAGATCATCGCAGGCACCATGATGAAACCACCGCCGACCCCCATGATCGCGGCCAGAATGCCGACGCAGATGCCGACCAGCACCGGCGGGATCACCGAGATATAGAGGCCCGAGGTGCGGAACCGCATCTTGAATGGCAGCGCATGCACCCAGCTGCGCTGGCGCCGTGCTGCAGGGGCCGCGCCGCCCGCTTTCTTGGATTTGCGGATGGCATTCAGGCTTTCGATGAACATCAACGCGCCGACCACACCCAGGAAGACGACATAGCAAAGCTTGACCAGCAGATCGACTTGGCCAAGCGCCTTGAGGTAGTTGAACACCACCACCCCAAGCGCCGCGCCCATCAGGCCGCCGGCCTGCAGCACAAGTCCCATCTTGATATCGACGGTGCGCCTTCGGAAATGCGCCAGCACCCCGGAAAAGGACGAGGCGACAATCTGGTTCGCTTCCGTGGCCACCGCCACGGCCGGCGGGATGCCGATGAAAAACAACAGCGGTGTCATCAGAAAGCCGCCGCCGACTCCGAACATGCCCGAGAGAACCCCGACCATTCCCCCGAGGCCCAGGAGAAGGAAGGCATTGACCGAGACCTCAGCTATGGGAAGGTATATCTGCATGGTCCTTGTTAAACCGCAGTTCGTTCAGAAATCAATGATCTATGCCGCTCTGCAGCGTGCAGGACTGATTTGACGCATCAAACTGGACTTATCGCTGGGTTTGCGGAACGGGGACAGGCGGGACGCTCCCGCGCCCGCAGGAGATGGCTGCGCCAATCCCCTTGGCGGCCTTGGGCCGGGCACCGCACTGCGTGCGGAGCAACGGGGGCCTGCTGTGACGCCTCTGAGGGGCAGAAAAGGAAACGCCCGGCGCGGGGCCGGGTGTTTCAGCAGGGCAGACGCAGGGCTTAACGCTCCTTGACGTAAGGCTCGCCGCCAGCGCGGGGCGGAATCGCCTTGCCGACAAAACCTGCAAGAATCACCACCGTCAGCACATAAGGCAGTGCGTCCATCGCCTGCACCGGAATGGTGATGCCGCCCAGTTCGATGTTTTGGAACCGCAGCGCGACGGCCTGCAAAAGGCCGAACAGCAGGCAGGCGCCCATCGCGTGCCAGGGCCGCCACTTGGCGAAGATCAGCGCCGCAAGCGCGATGAACCCGCGCCCCGCTGTCATGTCCTTGACAAAACCTGCCTGCAGGGCGGTGGCCAGATAAGCACCGGCAATGCCGCACAACAGGCCGCAGATCATCACTGCCGCGTATCGCAGGCCAACAACCGAGACGCCGGCGGTATCTACCGCCGCCGGGTTTTCCCCCACCGCACGCAGGCGCAGTCCAAAGCGGGTGCGGAACAGCACCCACCAGGTGGCAGGCACCGCCAGAAAGGCGATGTAGACCAGGATTGAATGCCCCGATAGCAGCTCGGAATAGACCGGTCCCAGTCCCGGCACGCCGGACAGGCTGTCGGCAAAAGGCAAGGAGACCGGGCCAAACCGGCCGCCGCTGATCAGCGACGGTGTGCGGCCGCCCTGCTGGAACCAGTCCTGTGCGATCAGCACGGTCATGCCTGCCGCGAGGAAGTTGATGGCCACGCCGGAAATCAGCTGGTTGCCGCGGAAGGTGATCGACGCCACCCCGTGCAGGCCCGCCAGCACCAGCGAGGATCCGATACCGGCCAGCAGCCCCAGCCAGACATTGCCGGTGACGGCAGCGACAGCGGCGGAAAAGAAGGCTGCCATCAGCATCTTGCCTTCCAGGCCGATGTCAAAAATGCCTGCGCGTTCGGAAAAGAGGCCCGCGAGGCAGGCCAGCAGCAGCGGCGTCGCCAGGCGGACGGTGGAATCCAGCAGTTGGATGATCGTCAGGAAATCCATCAGCTCCGCCCCTTCCGCGCCGCCAGGAAGATCTTTTCAAGCGGCATCCGAACCATGTTGTCCAAAGCGCCAGTGAACAGGATCACCAAGGCCTGGATCACCACAATCAGCTCACGCGGGATCGAGGTCCAGAGCGCCAGCTCGGCGCCGCCCTGGTACAGGAACCCGAACAGGATCGCCGCCAGGAATACGCCGAACGGATGGTTGCGGCCCATCAGTGCCACCGCGATGCCGATGAAACCGGCGCCTTCTGTGGCATTCAGCACCAGCCGTTCAGCCTCGCCCATCACATTGTTGACCGCCATCATGCCGGCCATCGCGCCGGAGATCAGCATCGCGATCATGACAGTGCGCACCGAAGAAATGCCGGCATAGCGCGCGCCCGGTTCCGATTTGCCAAGCGAGCGGATTTCATAGCCCAGCGGCGTGCGCCAGATCAGCAGCCAGATAAACAGGCAGGCACCGACGGCAACCAGCAGGCTGACATTGGCCGGTGCCGATTTGGAAAAGCTGATGCCGACCGGGGCCAGCAGCTCATGCAAAGACGGCAGATGCACAGCTTCGGGAAACCGCGCGGTGGCCGGATCCATCGAGCCTTGGGGGCGCAGCACATTGACCAGCACATAGTTCAGCACCGCTGCTGCAATGAAGTTGAACATGATGGTGGTGATCACGATATGGCTGCCGCGCTTGGCCTGCAGATAGGCAGGGATCGCAGCCCAGGCGGCGCCGAAAATCCCGGCGCCGAGGGCGGCAAAGACCAGCGCCAGCGACCAATGCGGCCAGGGGATCAGCAGGCAGACCAGCGCCACGCCAAGCCCGCCCAGCATCGCCTGGCCCTCGCCGCCGATGTTGAACAGGCCTGCATGGGCAGCAACCGCCACCGCAAGGCCGGTGAACATGAAGTTGGTGGCATAATAGAGCGTGTAGCCCCAGCCATAGGTGGACCCCAGGGCGCCATCGACCATCAGTTTGACCGCGGCGACCGGGTCTTCGCCAATCCCGAGGATCACCAGGGCTGACAGGATCGCGGCCAGCAACAGACTGATCAGCGGGATCAGGACCACATCGGCCCATTTCGGCATCTTTTCCATTTACGCGGCCTCCCCCGCGACACCGGCCATCAACAGGCCCAGCTCTTTTTCGTCGGTCTGATCGGCGGGGCGTTCCCCCATGATCATGCCGTCAAACATCACCGCAACCCGGTCCGCCAGCGACAGGATTTCCTCCAGCTCGACCGAGACCAGCAGGATCGCCTTGCCCTGATCGCGCAAGGCCACGATCTGCTTGTGAATGAATTCAATGGCGCCGATATCGACGCCGCGGGTCGGCTGGCCGATCAGCAAAAGCTCCGGGTTGCGCTCAATCTCGCGCGCGACGACGATTTTCTGCTGGTTGCCGCCGGAAAAGCTTTTGGCGGCCAGCCAGGGATCCGGCGGGCGCACGTCGAACTTTTCCATCTTGGCTTCGGTATCCGCCCGCAGGGCGGCATTATCCAACAGCAGTCCGTTTTTGTAGGCCGGATCGCGGTGATAGCCAAAGGCCACGTTTTCCCAAGCGTGGAAGTCCATGATGAGGCCCTCGCGCTGGCGGTCCTCCGGCACATGGCCGATATGGGCGTCCCGCCGCGCACGTGCATCCGCGCCATGGCCTTGAAGCGGCAAAGTGGTGCCATGCAGTTTGATGCTGCCGCTGCCCGCGCGCATGCCGCCCAGAACCTCCAGCAGCTCCGACTGGCCATTGCCGGCAACCCCTGCGATGCCGACAATCTCGCCTGCGCGCACCGTCAGGTTGATACCCTTGACGCGTTCAACGCCGGCTTCATCCACCACCCGCAGGTTTTCAATCTCAAGGATCGGCGCCCCGGGCCGGGCGGGCACCTTATCCACCCGCAGCAGCACCTTGCGGCCGACCATCAGCTCGGCCAGGTGTTCGGGGCTGGTTTCAGCCGTTTTGACGGTGGCTGTCATCTGGCCGCGCCGCATCACTGACACCGTGTCGGTATACTCCATAATCTCCCGCAACTTGTGGGTGATCAGGATGATGGTTTTGCCTTCGGCGCGCAGCCGGTCAAGGATGCGGAACAGCTGATCTGCCTCGGATGGCGTCAGAACGCCAGTCGGCTCGTCCAGGATCAGGATCTCGGCCTTGCGGTACAGCGCCTTGAGGATTTCGACACGCTGCTGCATGCCGACGCCGATCTCGTCGATGCGGGCGTCGGGGTCCACAAACAGCTCATACTCCTCCTCCAGCGCCTTCAGCTCCTTGCGGGCGCGGCGCAGAGAGGGCATCAGCATGCCGCTGTCCTCGGCGCCCAGCACGATGTTCTCCAGAACGGTGAAGTTCTCCACCAGTTTGAAATGCTGGAACACCATGCCGATGCCGGCAGCAATCGCCGCCTGGCTGTCGGGGATCGCAGTCCGCTGCCCCTTGATCCAGACCTCGCCTTTGTCGGCCTTGTAAAACCCATAGAGGATCGACATCAGCGTTGATTTGCCGGCGCCGTTTTCCCCGATGATCCCGTGAATGGTTCCGGGGGCGACGCTGATCGAGATGTCCTTGTTCGCCTGGACCGGGCCAAAGGCCTTGGAGATACCTTTGAGTTCAATGGCGGGGGCGGTCAATCGGGCTCTCCCATGCCTGTAAACCCGATCAGCCGCACCACTTTGCCGTCTTCAAGATCAGCAAAATACTGGCCGCGCACCATGCGCTTGCCATCCTTTTCGAAATCCACCGTGGCGCGCACGTGGCCGTGGTGTTCCGAGACGGCAACCACCTTGGCCGCGGCACCGGGCATCATCGCGCTGAACTGCGCAACATATTCCAGATAGGCATCGCGCCCTTCGATTGGGGCAGGAGAGTTGGGATCGGAGTAGTAAAAACGAGGCCCGATGGCCGCGTCCGTTTTTGAAGCGCGGCCTTCAGGCGTTGGGTCGCCCCAGGCCGCAAACAGAGTGTGAAGTGAATCCGTCATGGCCTGGGGCTTTCTCTTTAGAAGCTCAGCGCGGGGCAGCTGTCATCCGCCATGTAATCGTGCACCTTGATCTCGCCCGAGGCGATCTTGGCGGCAGCTTCATCCACGGCGGACTGCATCTCAGCCGAGACCAGGGAGGCGTTGTGCTCGTCCATGGCATAGCCGACACCGCCATTGGACAGGCCCATGACAGAGAAGCCGGTCTCCATGTCCGCGCCGTCGGTGAAGGCCTCAAACACGGCGTTGCCGACCTTCTTGGTCATCGAGGTCAGCACTTTGCCCGGATGCAGGTGGTTCTGGTTGCTGTCCACGCCGATCGACAGAATGCCTTCATCGGCCGCGGTCTGCAGCACGCCGACGCCAGTGCCGCCTGCCGCGGCATAGACCACGTCAGCGCCTTGGCTGATCTGCGCCTTGGTCAGCTCTGAGCCTTTGACCGGGTCGTTCCAGGCCGCCGGGGTGGTGCCGGTCATGTTGGAAATCACATTGGCGTCCGGATTGGCGGCCTTGACCCCTTCGGCATAGCCGCAGGCGAATTTGCGGATCAGCGGGATGTCCATGCCGCCGATAAAGCCGACGGTGTTCGATTTCGACGCCATCGCCGCCATCATGCCAACCAGATAGGAACCTTCGTGCTCGTTGAACACAACCGAGCGCACATTGTCGCCCTCAACCACCATGTCGATGATGGTGAATTTGGTGTCCGGGTAATCGGCTGCCACCTGGCCCAGGGCATCGGCAAAGGCAAAACCCACCATCACGATCGGGTTGGCGCCGGCCTCGGCAAAGCGGCGCAGCGCCTGTTCGCGCTGGGCTTCGGACTGCAGCTCGATCTCGCGGTAGCTTTCGCCGGTTTCCGCGGCCCAGCGCTGGGCGCCGCCGTGTGCTGCCTCGTTAAAGCTTTTGTCGAACTTGCCGCCCAGGTCGAAGATCAGCGCAGGCTCGGCCAGTGCGGCGCCTGCGGTCAGGGCCAGCGACGCGGCTGCGCCCATCAGCGATTTCATCAGGGTCATCAGGTTAACTCCCACTGTCATTATTGTTGGATGCAGCGGGGGTTCTCCGCTGCCCGGCCCCGTTCAGGCCTTAAAGGGTGCGGCAATTTAGCCTGCAGGTCGGGGAGGGGGTCAACCGCTTTTTGACCAAATGGTGCGGAATCCGCGCAACTGGCCTAAGGTAACGCTTTACGCATCAGGATCGCGTCCGCTGCGGCGGCACCCTGGCGGAGGTAGTAGCCCTTCCGGCGGCCGCACTCCGCGAATCCGCCGGCCCGGTACAGTGCCTGCGCCGGGGCATTGTCCTCGGCCACCTCAAGGAAGGCTTCGGCGGCCCCGCGATCCCGGACGGCTGATTCCCACTCGGCCATGCAGCGCCGCGCCAATCCCTGGCGCTGATGCGCGGGATCGGTGGCAATTGTCAGCAGTTCCGCCTCATCCGCAATTACCCGAACCAGGGCAAAACAGCGCGCATCACCGGCGGCGAAAACCAGCGGGCTGTCCAGCAGGGAGGCGAATTCAGCAGCGCGCCACGGGCGGGACCGGGTAAAGGCCGCGGCATGGGTCGCGGCCATCTTCTTTGGTGTCAGCGGTTCACTCATCAATCAGCGCAGGCGGAACATCACTGGACGGCGCCGCATCTGCAGCACGCAGGTACAGCGGTGCAGGCGGATCAGTCACGGTGCGGAACCGTGCAGCGGCAATGCGCGCAACAGCTTCGGCAATCCCTGCCGGGCTTGCCACGGGCGCAAAGGCCAGCCCGGCACCGCGGGCGGCATCTTCAGCCTCCTGGCGCGGCATCAGACGCGGTGCTTCGCCGGGCAAGGCGGCATAGACCTGATCGCGCGGAGCGGGCACGGCGGGCAGGGTGCCCTCGGCGGCGCGGGCCTCAAACCCATCGACGCCCACCGTCGGCACCTCCAGCCCCAGCGCCAGGCCGCGGGCGGCGGAAACGGCGATGCGGATGCCGGTGAAATTGCCGGGGCCGATGCCAACACCAATCGCATCCAGATCCTGCCAGACGGCGCCGCCTTCGGCCAGCACCTCCTCCAGCAGCAGCATCAGCCGCTCAGCCTGGCCGCGGGTCATTTCCTCAAGCCGGGAGGCCAGCACTGCGTCGCCGCGCAGCAAAGCGGCCGCACAATGCGCGGCCGATGTGTCAAAACCCAGAACCAGTGGTTCGGACGTCATGGTTTGTCCTTTCGCAGCCAATCAGACAGCAACCGGGCGCACCTCGGTGACTTCCGGGATGTAATGGCGCAGCAGGTTCTCGATGCCCATCTTCAGTGTCAGGGTCGAAGACGGGCAGCCGGCGCAGGCGCCCTGCATATGCAGATAGACCACACCGCGGTCAAAGCCGTGGAAGGTGATGTCGCCGCCGTCCTGGGCCACCGCCGGGCGCACGCGGCTGTCCAGCAGCTCCTTGATCTGGTTGACGATCTCTGCGTCCTCGCCGGAATGTTCGGCATGGCCCGAGGCCGGGTCGGCAGAGCCGTCCGCCATCACCGGCTGGCCGGACTGGTAATGTTCCATCACCGCGCCCAGGATGGCGGGTTTGATATGATCCCACTCAATGCTGTCCGCCTTGGTCACGGTCACAAAGTCGTTGCCGAAAAACACACCGGTCACGCCGTCTACCGCAAAGATACGGGAGGCCAGCGGCGATTTGCCAGCGGCATCAGCACTGGGGAAATCAGCGGTGCCTGCTTCCAGAACGGTCTGGCCCGGCAGGAATTTCAGCGTCGCCGGGTTGGGCGTGGATTCAGTCTGAATGAACATGTCGGGTCTCCGTTAAGCGTGCCCCCGATATGCGCTCTGCGGCCCGCCAAGTCAAGATTTGGAACTATTCTAAATCGTTCGGGCTGCGGCGTGATCCAAAGCCTGTTCCAGCCGGTCGTCGCCCCAGAACAGTTCTGTGCCGCTGGTGAAGCTGGGCGCGCCGAAAATGCCTGCGACACTGGCCGCTTCGGTCTGTGCGCGCAGTGCCGATTTGATTTCAGGCGATTGCGCGCGGTCCAGCAGGTTCGCATCCAGTCCAGCTTTGTGCAAACAGTCCAGCAGAATGGGTTCAGCGGAGATATCGGCCCCGTCGCCGAACTGGGCCAGATACACGGACTGGGCAAAGGCTTGGATCCGGTCCTGTTCCGATGCGGCCAGCGCCAGCCGTGCGGCCATCAGCCCGTTTTGCGGAAACGGATCCGGGTGGCAAAAGGGCAGGCCGCGGGCTGCGCAGATCCGCTGCATGTCGCGCCACATATAGCGCCCTTTGGCCGGATAGAGGTTGAACGGCGACGTGTCCCAGCCCTGGGCGGCAAAGATAGGACCCAGCAGAAACGGCCTCCAGATAACAGCAATGCCGCGCGCTTTGGCGGCGCTGCTGATCCTCATTGCGCTGAGATAGGAGTAGGTGGAGGCAAATTCGAACCAGAAAGCGACACTGCGTTCCATTGGCTTTGCCCCCCAAAAGACTGTCAGGTGATGGCTTCCAGCTTTTCTTTCGACAGATCGCCCGGCACAATCGTGATCGGCACCGGCAGGGCGCCGGATGTTTTGGTCAGCTGAGTGACCAGCGGTCCCGGTCCTTTGCGCCCGGTGCCGGCACCTAGAACAAGCACGCCGATTTCCGCGTCGTCCTCAATGTACTTCAGAATTTCGGGCACCGGTTCGCCTTCGCGGATCACCAGATCGGGGTCGACGCTTTGGCGGTCGCGCATCCATTTGGCAAAGACTTCGAAATGGGCGTGGATCCGCTCGCGCGCCTCTTCCCGCATCACTTCGCCGACACCGATCCAGTGGTTGAACTCGTCGGGCGGGATGACTGACAGGATGGTCACGCCCGCGCCGGTATGCGCTGCCCGCATCGCGGCAAAGCGCATTGCGTTCAGGCATTCGCGGCTGTCATCCAGGACCACTAGGAATTTGCGCATCTTCGCTCTCTCGTTGTTCCGCCGCGGATCATGAACCAAGCAGGCGCATCAGGCAATAGAGCCACAACTGCTTGGCCGTTGCGTTCATCTGGCTCTAGGCATACCGCCAGTCAGGCTTGAAGGGGCGCTCCCGCTCCCGCAGGATTTTCCGGCTGTGCCGGAACCCCCTTGGCGGCATTGGGCCGGGCGCCGCGCAGATGCGCGGCGCGGCACCGTGCGCAGGCACGGTGCAATGCCCAACCGCTTCACGGGCTTTTGCAAAAAAGGTCGCAGGCGGACGGGAGCCTCCGCCAGCAGCGGTGCGCGCAGAACGTTATCGCTGGCCGGACGCCCAGTCCCAGTACATTTCGCGTACCCGCTTGGCCACGGGGCCGATCTGATACTGGCACCCGTCAAAGGCGGTGACTGGGGTGATCTTGCTCATATTGCCGGAGAGACAGACCTCGTCGGCCTCTTCGAAGTCCTGATAGCCTAGCACGCACTCATGTACCTTGATACCGTCTGCGCGCATGTGGCCGATGTGGCGGGCACGGGTGATGCCGGCCAGAAACGTGCCGTTTGGGATCGGAGTGAACACCTCGCCATCGCACACCATGAAGACATTGCTGGTCGCGGTTTCCGCCGCATTGCCCATCGCATCCAGCGCCAGCGCATTGGAGGACCCTTTGCTGCGTGCCTCCCGCAGCATCCGGGCGTTGTTGGGGTACAGGCAGCCGGCCTTGGCATTCACCACCGCGTTTTCCAGGACGGGACGGCGGAAGCGGGTGCGGGTGAGCGTTGCCGCAGCAGCTCCCGGCGCCATCGCGATTTCCTCCAGACTGACCGCAAAGCAGGTGCTGTCCGCCTTGGGGGCGATCAGGGTTTCATCCCCGCCGGCCGCCTAGTACATGGGCCGGATTTAGACCGTAGCACCTGGCGCAAACGCCTCCAGCCCTTCGCGGACGACCTCCACCATCTGCTCTGCCGAAAGCGTTGGTGTTATCATCAGCGCCTGGGCCGAAGCATTGGTGCGGGCGCAGTGCAGGTCCAGATCCGGGGTCGCCCCGTCAAAGAGCCGGGCGCCGTCAAACACCGAAGATCCCAGCCACATCGCATGATCCTCGGCCCGCAACACCGCCAGGTTGCCATCATGCCATTTGCCTTCGAAACAAGTCCGGATGGTGCTGCCCGCGGCCATTTCATCGCTCTCGCTTCACGCGGCGAAACCCAGGCAAAGTTGGCGCGGCCGTTCAGGCAGGCTTGCGTTCCAGATGGCTGAAAGAGCGGCCTTGAGATGCGTAAGTGTCATGTTTTTCAGTGCTTTGTGCGGCGTTCGTCGCGGACCTGAGGTGGCGTCTTGCAGGTCAGTATTGCTGCCCATTTGTTTCGCGCGCGAAACATTCGGACAGTAATGCTGACCTGATCAGCTTTTACCTGTGCTGCCGGCAGGGTCCTGCGCGCCGCAAGGCGCTCCCGGCCCAACCGGGCAAGCGCATCTTGATGCGTGCAGGCCCGGACGGGAGTGCCTGGCTCCGGTTTGCTACGCAGCCGGTTTCAGCCCGGCCTTGTCAAGAATGGCCCCGGCGTCCTGCTGCCATCGGGCTTTCAGCCCGGCATTCGGGGTGCGGCGCAGCCCCATGGCCTTGAGCCCTTCGAACTTCTCCGAGGCCTCCTGGCCAAAGCTTGCGGCGACCCGCGGCCACCAGTAATCTGCCAGCTCCTGCAGGGCATCGGCACCTTGCGCCTCCACCAGCACCATCAGGCCTTCTTCGGCCAGTTCAGCATGGTGCGCCTCGACGGGCAGAATGGCGCGGAAGGCTTCGGCCAGCGGCTGGTAGGAGACATGGGACAGCTCCTCCAGCTGCAGTGCCACCGCACGGCCCATCAAGAGGTTCATCATCACCGCATCGGCCCAGCCTTCCAGCGGGTAGTTGAACACGGCAAGCCGCATGTCGTGCTTGGTCCGGCTCTGGCCGATATCCGCGCCGCGTTCCAGCCGGGCGGTCCAGGGGTGGTGGTCGGCATAACGCTCAATATCCGCGCCGAAGTCGCCCATGATGCGCAGGACTTTTTCGGCGCTGTCGTTTTTCTCCAGCACGATCCTGGCGGCGGCGATGCGCGCCTTGATGCCCGGACCTTCGTTGATGATGTCGGCAAAGCCGGCGGCCCCTGCCAGTTCGCTGTCGACAAAGGTTGCCATCATCTTCATCAGCTCGGCGCGGTAGCGCGGCGGCACGTTGGAAGGGTTGCTGAGCACGCCGCCCTGAGCCAAGTAGTTCTCAATACTCATGTCATCAGTCATGATCCGTTCTCCCTTGGGCAGGCGTTACTGGTCGTAATCGACCACGACGTTGTCAGTGACCGGATAGGCCTGGCAGGACAGCACATAGCCCTTCTCTACTTCGTAATCCTCCAACGCATGGTTGGCGACCATCTCGACCTCGCCCTCCAGCACCTTGCAGCGGCAGGTGGAGCAGACGCCGGCCTTGCAGGCGTAGGGCGCATCCATTGCGTTCTCCAGCGCTGCATCCAGCAGGGTCATGTCCTTGCCCATGTCGATGGTCTGGGTCGCGCCGTCCAGGGTAATCGCAGCCTTGGTCTGATTGGCGCTGCTGGCAGCATCACTTGCGGCGGCCTTGCGTTTGGCGCGGCCCGGCTGGGCAGAGGCGAACAGCTCAAACTTGATCTGGCTGTCGTCCAGACCGGCAGTGCGCAGCGCGGCGGCGATGCCCAGCATCATCGGTTCCGGGCCGCAGATGAAGGCGGTGCCGACCGATTTGATATCTATCCAACGCTCAAACAGCTGGGCGCATTTCTCCTCGGTCACCAGACCGGTGAACAGGTCGATCTCCTGGGCGTCCGTTTCCAGCACATGGATCACGTTGAAGCGGCCCATGTAGAGGTTTTTCAGATCCTCCAGCTCCTCGCGGAACATGATCGTGTTCACACCCTTGTTGGCGTAGACCAGTGTGAAGGAGGCGTTCGGCTCTGCCGCCAGCGTGGTCTTAAGGATCGACAGAACCGGGGTGATGCCGGAACCGCCGGCAAAGCCCAGATAGTGCTTCTCGGCCGCCTCATTAAGCGGGGTGAAGAAACTGCCCATCGGCGCCATCGCCTGCAGGGTGTCACCTGCTTGCAGATCAGTATTGGCCCAGGTTGAGAAGGCGCCGCCGTCGACGCGTTTGATGCCGACCTGCAGGATGCCTTCGTCACGGCCGGCACAGATCGAGTAGCTGCGGCGCAACTCCTCGCCGTCAAAGTCGCGCCGGAAGGTCAGATACTGGCCTTGGGTGAAATTGAACGTCTCCGCGGCGCCGCCTGCGGGCTTCAGGGTGACGACCACCGCATCGCGGATGGTTTTTCGGACGTCGGTGACTTCAAGGTCGTGAAAGCGCGCCATCAGGGTCTCCTCAGATGCACTTGAAATAATCAAAGGGTTCTAGGCAGTCCTGGCAGCGCCAGTGGGCCTTGCAGGGAGTCGAGCCGAACTGGCTGACTTTGGTGACTTCTGTACTGCCGCAGTTGGGGCATTTTTCCGGGCCGCCTGCGGCCTGGGGCGGGGCGATGCCGTAATCCTCCAGCTTGGCGCGGCCTTTCTCGGACAGCCAATCGGTGGTCCAGGCGGGGGATATTTGGGTCTTCAGTTTCAGATCGGTGATGCCGCGGTCCCGCAGGGCGGTTTCGATATCCAAGGCGATCACAGTAGTTGCCGGGCAGCCGGAGTAGGTCGGGGTGACGCTGACCACGAGGGTTTCCCCTTCCCAGGCCACATCGCGGATGATGCCCAGATCCACCAGCGAGATCACCGGGATTTCCGGATCCGGCACGGCGTCGAGCCACTCCCAGATCTGGTTGATGCTTGGCTGAGTTGTCACTTGGCTCATGCGGTTTATCCTTGCTATGCACCGCCCGGACGATAGGCCGGGCAGCCCCCGACCTCCCCCACGGGAGGGGGCTTCACCCCCACCCGAGGCCGGGGGGCGCCCTCAGTTCTTTGGCTGTGGCCTTACCACTTGGCGCCGGGATAGGCGCGCTGCAGCCATTGCATCTGGGTCAGCAGATGGCCCAGATGTTCCGTGTGCATGGCACCGGTGCGCCCGCCCTTGTGGGCGAAACGGCTGTCCGGGACGGCGAGCGTTGCGTCGCCCAGGATGCGGGAGACCAGCGCGTCATATTCCTCGCGCAGGGAGGCCGGATCGGGTGCGATGCCCGCTTTGACCATTTCGGCGTCCACATCGTCGGACTGGAACATCTCGCCCACATAAGGCCACAAATAGTCCAGCGCTTCCTGCATGCGCCGGTGGCTTTCCTCAGTACCGTCGCCCAGGCCCACCACGGTATCGGCGGAACGTTCCAGGTGATAGGCCACCTCTTTCGAAGCCTTCTCAGCAATCGCGGCAACGCGTTCGTCCGAGGATTTCATCAGCCGGCCCAGCTGGATCGAGTGCCAGGCGTCAAACAGGAACTGGCGCATCAGGGTGCGGCCGAAGTCGCCGTTCGGCACCTCCACCAGCAGCACGTTGCGGAAATCCCAGGCGTCACGCAGGAAGGCCAGGTCGTCGGCAGATTTGCCGTCACCTTGTACCTCAGCCGCGAGGCCGAGCCACATCTGGGTCTGGCCGATCATGTCCAGCGCGGTGTTGGCCAGTGCAATGTCTTCTTCCAGCACCGGCGCATGGCCGCACCATTCGCTGACCCGGTGGCCGAGGATCAGGGTGTTATCGCCCATCCGCAGCAGAAACTGGGTGAACGCCTCGTCCTTGTTAAGCGGGGCGGTCATTACATTGCCCCCACTTCTTCGGGGATGTCGAAGAAGGTCGGGTGGCGGTAGACCTTGGACTCGGACGGCTCATAAAGCGGGCCCTTGTCGCTGGGAGACGACGCGGCGATGTGGTTGGCTTCCACCACCCAGATCGACACGCCCTCATTGCGGCGGGTATAGACGTCGCGGGCGTTCTTGATCGCCATTTCGGCGTCCGGCGCGTGCAGGGAGCCGACGTGGCGGTGGCTCATCCCGTGCTGGCCGCGGATGAAGACTTCCCAGAGGGGCCATTCGTTTTTCATGTCTTAAATCCTCTTGGCTGAGGGGGCGCCGCCGCAGTGTTCAAGAACGGGCAGAGCGCCGGAATGCTTGGGGTTATTCGGCAGCGTGCTTTTGCGCGGCCTTCTTTTTAGCATGCGCCAACAGTCCGTCGCGGACCCAGGCGCCGTCGTCCCAGGCCTTGTTGCGGGCGGCAAGGCGATCCACGTTGCAGGGGCCGTTGCCCTTGATCACGTCAAAAAACTCGGACCAGTCCGGGTCGGTGTAGTCATAATGGCCGCGTTCCTCGTTCCACTTCAGGTCCGGGTCGGGGACGGTGAGGCCAAGGTATTCGGCCTGCGGCACAGTCTGGTCGACGAACTTCTGGCGCAGCTCGTCGTTGGTGTTCATCTTGATCTTCCAGGCCATCGACTGGGCGGAATGGACCGAGTCCTTGTCGGACGGTCCGAACATCATCAGCGACGGATACCAGAGGCGGTTCAGAGCATCCTGGGCCATTTTCTTTTGCGCCTGCGTGCCCTCGGCCATCTGGCGGATGGCGTCATAGCCCTGGCGCTGGTGGAAGCTTTCTTCCTTGCAGACGCGGATCATCGCGCGGGAATAGGGGCCGAAGGAGGTTCGCTGCAGCGGCACCTGGTTCATGATTGCGGCCCCATCGACCAGCCAGCCCACCGCGCCGATGTCGGCCCAGTTCAGTGTCGGATAGTTGAAGATCGAGGAATACTTCATGCGGCCGTCCAGCAGCATTTCGGTCATCTCGTCGCGGGACACGCCCAGCGTTTCCGCCGCACAATACAAGTACAGGCCATGCCCGGCCTCATCCTGCACCTTGGCCAGCAGGATCGCCTTGCGTTCCAGCGTCGGCGCGCGGGTGATCCAGTTGCCCTCGGGCAGCTGGCCGACGATTTCGGAATGCGCGTGCTGGCCGATCTGGCGGATCAGCGTCTTGCGGTAGCCTTCGGGCATCCAGTCCTTGGGCTCGATCTTCTCGCCCGCGTCGATGCGCGCCTGAAAGGCGGCCAGCTTTTCCGGATCGTCCTGGGTCGCTTCGGATTTGACCATCTGAGCATACATGTCTGGGACCTCCCTTGGGTTTGTTACACGCGTTCCAGGATCAGGGCGGTGCCCTGTCCGACGCCGACGCACATGGTGCAAAGCGCATAGCGCCCGCCGGTGCGTTGCAATTGATAGGCAGCGGTCAGCACCAGCCGGGCGCCGGACATGCCAAGCGGGTGGCCCAGTGCAATTGCACCGCCATTGGGATTAACATGGGGCGCGTCGTCGGCAACGCCAAGTTCGCGCAGCGTCGCAAGCCCCTGCGCGGCGAAGGCCTCGTTCAGTTCGATCACGTCCATCTGGTCGATGGTCAGGCCGGTGCGGGCCAGAACCTTGCGGGTGGCGGGCACCGGGCCGATGCCCATGATGCGCGGCTCAACCCCGGCAGCGGCCATGCCAACGATGCGGGCCATGGGCTTCAGGCCGTTTTTGGCAGCGGCAGCCTCATTCGCCATCAGGATCGCCGCAGCGCCGTCGTTGACGCCGGAGGCATTGCCGGCCGTCACAGTCTTGTCCGGTCCGTTGACGCCCTTCAGGCTTGACAGCTTTTCAGCCGAAGTGCCGGGGCGGGGGTGTTCGTCGGTGTCCACCACCAGCGGATCACCTTTGCGCTGGGGGATTGTCACCGGGGTGATCTCGCCGCTGAAAATGCCTGCCTCATGTGCTGCGGCCCAGCGGGCCTGGCTGCGGGCGGCAAATGCGTCCTGATCTTCGCGGGAAATGCCATAATCCGCCGCGACGTTGTCGGCAGTCTGCGGCATGGAATCGGTGCCGTACATCTCGTGCATCTTCTTGTTCACGAAGCGCCAGCCGATGGTGGTGTCATAAACCGCATTATCGCGGGTGAAGGCGGAGGTTGCCTTGGGCATCACAAAGGGCGCGCGGCTCATGCTTTCAACACCGCCGGCGATGGCCATGTCATAGTCGCCCGCCTTGATACCGCGCGACGCCATGCCGACCGCGTCCATGCCGGAGGCGCAAAGCCGGTTGATGGTGGTGCCGGGCACGGTGGCAGGCAGGCCTGCTAGCAGGGCGGCCATGCGGGCCACGTTGCGGTTGCTTTCGCCGGCCTGGTTGGCGTCGCCCAGGATCACGTCATCCAAGGAACCCCAGTCCGCATCCGGGTTGCGAGCCGCCAGGGCGGCAATCGGCAGAGCAGCAAGGTCATCGGTCCGCACCTGGCTCAGCGCGCCGCCGTAGCGGCCGATCGGGGTGCGGGTGGCATCGCAGATGAAAGCATCCATGGGTGTTCGCGTCTCCTGTGGCGGCGGCAGGGATAAGCCGACCGTTGGGTCGGTGATACGCTGGAAGATGATTCGCGGCAAGTTAAATGTAACGGAAAAATTCCAGGATCTGAAATTGTGTAACGAGTCTCGCAGATTTCAATCCTTCGCCGATACATGCGCTGTGATCCGGTTTTAAAAATCAATGCAGTGCAGGACGTCGTTGGGGCAGCGTCTGTCCTGAACCTGAAAATGAGTGAGGCCCGATTTCTTAAAGCCGCGGCTGAGATAGAAGGCGATGGCGCCTTTGTTTTCTGAGTTGGTGGCCAGCCACGGGGCGTCCCAGCCGTTGGTGCGGCACGCCTCGATCCCTGCAGCAAGCAGGGACTGTCCCAGGCCCTTACCCTGGTGCCGGGGCTGCACGTAAAGCGTGGAGATCTCAGTTTCTGAGCTGCTGCCGCCTGGGCACGGGTTGCCATGTGACACCCGGATGTAGCCGTCTATTCCTTCCCTGTTTTCTGAAACAAGCAGCGTTTCTGCAGGTTGGTTCACAAGATCAAGAAAGTGTTCGCGGGTGAATTGGCCAAGCGCATAGTCCGCAAAGATACTGCTGATGCCTTGGCGCAAATATGTGCCAATCCACACTTCGATGGAGAGCGCCGCCAGACAGGAGGCGTCTTCGCTCCGGGCTGCGCGGATGGTTCCGGGATCGGGTGTATCGTTCATGTTGTGTCTTGCCTCTGGAAAAACTGCGGGCAGGGAGTGCGCCGCGGGGGCTTGGCTGTTGAGGTAATTCATCCTCGCCATTTTGCTTCACGTGTTCAATAATCCCGGAACTTACCGGGAGGCGCCGATGAACATCCTCTACATCATGTTCGACCAGCTGCGGTTCGATTATCTAAGCTGCGCTGGCCATCCGCATCTGCACACGCCCCACATTGATGGGCTGGCGGCCAAGGGCGTGCGGTTCACCCGCGCCTATGTGCAATCGCCCACCTGCGGCTCGTCGCGGATGTCGAGCTATACCGGGCGCTACCCTTCCAGCCACGGGGTGCAGTTCAACAGCTACCCCTTGCGGGTGGGGGAGTGGACCATGGGCGACCACCTGCGCAAGGCGGGCATGGGCTGCCACCTGATCGGTAAGACGCATATGGTGGCGGACGCCGAAGGGATGCAGCGGCTGGGGCTGGCGCCGGACAGCGTGATCGGTGTGCGCCAGTCGGAATGCGGGTTCGACCCGTGGGTGCGGGATGACGGGCTGTGGGCGGAAGGGCCGGATGGATTCTATGACCAGAAACGCAGCCCTTATAATGAGTACCTGAAGGAAAAAGGCTACCCCGGCCAAAACCCCTGGAAAGACTTTGCCAATGCCGGCGCCGAAGGCAAGGAGATCGCCTCGGGCTGGTTCATGGCAAATGCGGATAAGCCTGCCAATATCGCCGAGGAAGACAGTGAAACCCCTTGGCTGACAACTCAGGCGATGGCGTTCATCGATCAGGCCGACGGCCCTTGGTGCGCGCATCTCAGCTATATCAAGCCGCATTGGCCCTATATCGTGCCGGCGCCGTATCACAATATGTACGGGGCGGAGCATGTGCAGCCAGCTGTGCGCTCGGACGCGGAACGCGACGCGGCGCATCCGGTGTTTGAGGGCATGATGAACAACCCGATCGGCAAGACCTTCAGCCGGGACGAGGTGCGAAACAAGGTGATCCCCGCCTATATGGGGCTGATCAAACAGGCCGACGACCAGATGGGCCGTTTGTTTGCCTGGCTGCAAGATACCGGCCGGATGCAGGACACGATGATTGTAGTGACCTCGGACCATGGCGATTATCTGGGCGATCATTGGCTGGGCGAAAAGAACCTGTTCCATGACCCCTCCATCAAGGTGCCGCTGGTCATCTATGACCCGTGCGCGGAGGCTGATGCTGCACGTGGAACAACCTGCGATGAACTGGTCGAGGCGATCGACCTGTTGCCGACTTTCCTGGAGGCGGCGGGCGGCGATCCGGCGCCGCATATCCTGGAGGGGCGCTCGCTGATGCCGTTCCTGCGCGGTGAAACCCCGGCCTGGCGGGGTTATGCAATTGCCGAGTTCGACTATTCCACCATGCCGCTGTGCGAAAAGCTGGGGCTGGAGCCCAAGGATGCGCGGCTGTTCATGGTGGCGGACAAGCGCTGGAAGTTCATGCATGCCGAAGGCGGGCTGCGGCCGATGCTGTTCGACATGGAATGCGACCCGGAAGAACTTGTGGATCTGGCCAAGGGTGACGCGCATCAGGAGGTCATTGATCTGATGTATGACCGGCTGCTGGAATGGGGCCTCAGGATGTCGCAGCGGATCACCCTGTCGGATGCGCAGATCAAGGCGCGCCGGGGCAAGTCAGGGCGCAAGGGCATCCTTCTGGGGGTCTATGAGGCGGATGAGGCGGCGCCGGAGCTGACAGAGAAATACCGCGGGCCGGTGCCGCAATAACCGCCCCGGGCTTTTCATCTTTGCACAAATACTCCGGGGGAGCCCGCAGGGCGGGGGCAGGCCCCCCCTTTGCGCGTTGCCTTGCAAGGAACGCAGGCATAAATAGGCCGCAAACGCATCAAGGGCGGCGCAATGGCAGGTCAGACAGAGCAGGTTCTGAACGCAATCCTTCAGGACATCGAGGCGGGTCGGCTGGTGCCCGGCGCGCCGCTGGAGGAGAGCGAGCTGGTGGACCGTCACGGTGTTTCCCGCACGCCGGTGCGGGAGGCCTTTATCCAGCTGGAAGCAATCGGGCTGATCAAACGGCTGCCGCGCAAGGGGGCGGTGCTGTTCAAGCCGACGCTGGAGGAGTTTCTGGCAATTCTGGAAGTCCATGCCCGGCTGGAGGGCCAGGCGGCGGCACTGGCGGCACGGCGGCTGTCTCCGGTCCAGGCCAGGGAGCTGGAGGCGGCGGTTGCGGCATGTGAAAAGCATGCAGCGGAAAAGGGCGACGGTGATCCGGCGGGCTATTACCAGCTGAACCTGCGGTTTCATGCCTGTGTGGCCGAAGGGTCGGGCAACCCCTTTCTGGTCGAGATGATCAAGACCAATGCGCGCAAACTGATGGCCTATTACCGGGCGCGCTACCGTTATCCCGGCGCCATTGCCCAATCCGCCAAGGAACACCGGGAGATTGCTGTGCTGATCACTGCCCATGACCGTGAGGAAGCAGAGGCGGCGATGATATCCCATGTTCAATTCGATCAGGTCACGGTGATGGATCTGCTGGCCGCGCTGGGCTGAGACTGCGGTGAACGGGGCCTTGCGGCCCTGTGCCTCCCCTCTCGGCGGCAAAGCCGGCTGCCGGGCAGCGGGAGGGGGTATTTTTAACCAGAAAGAAGCTGCAGGGTCAGGGTTGCAGGGCCTGCTCGAAGAAGCGGGCGAGGCTTTCGGCAAAGGCTTGCTGGTCTGAGCACCCGGCTAGGCTGTCCAGCGCGCGGGCGTATGCTTCGGGGCCGAGGGTCTGCTGCATTTCTTTGGTCAGCGCGGTAATGAAGTCATGCGTCATTTCCGGGTGGTGCTGGGTTGTAAAGATATGGCTACCCAGGGTGAAGCCTGTGTTGCCACCGCCGCTTGCGCTGAATGCGGCGGCACCCATTGGCAGCTTGCGGACGCATTCGCAGTGGGAGCCGTAAAGCTTCACCTCATCCGGCAACGGTGCAGCCCAGTCCGGGCGGTTCAGCAATTTGTTGCGGGTCAGCCCGTGCACCCAGCCGTCAGGGTTGAGATCCAGGCCGCCGCCAAGGGCCAGCGCGATGGCCTGATGGCCGAAGCAGGCGCCGAACAGCGGGAATTTCCGGGCATGGGCGTCGCGGATCAAGTCCAGCAGCTGTACCACCCAAGGCGTGCCGGAGCGGACCGAGGCCGGGCTGCCGGTGATCATGGCGCCGTCGAATTCAAACAGATCCTGCGGGAAATCTCCGTCTTTCACGGCAAACACCGAAGTACGCCAGCCTGGCCGGGCTATCCGGATCAGATCGGTGAACTTTTCCCCGTCCTTTGGATGCCTTTGGGCAAATTCGCTATCGTCGGTGTTGGTCATCAGGATGGCCAAGTGCATGAGAGTGCTCGCAAGATTATCATTTACATATTTACGATCATTATTAATATACATACGTAAGCAAGCTAGGGAAGCCCGCAATGACAGTTTGGACCCCCACCGATGACGGCTATGCGGATCTGAGCAGCCATGATGCCTTTGCCGATGGTGCGCCGCACAATACCTTTGCGCGGCTGCGGCGCGAGGATCCGCTGCACTGGACCGAATATGCAGGTGGTGCGAATTTCTGGTCGGTCACCCGCTATGAAGACATCACGGTGATGAACAAGAACACCGAAGTGTTTTCCTCTGCCCGCGGGATCCGGATGGAGGATCAGTCCTACGAGGAATACCTGGCGCGGCGCACCTTTCAGGAAACCGATCCGCCGGATCATTCCAAGGTGCGGATGAAGCTGCTGAAGGCGTTCTCAAAAACCACCATGGCGCAGTATGAACAGGATATCCGCGGCCTTTGTGCGGAGATTCTGGATCAGGCGCTGGCCAAGGGGGAGTTCGACGCCACCAAGGAGATTGCCCGGCAGCTGCCGATGCGGATGCTGGGCCGGGTGGTGGGCCTGCCGGAGGCGGACCTGCCGTGGCTGGTGGAAAAGGGCGATGCGCTGATTGCCAATACCGATCCGGATTTCACCTCGCATGTGCTGGACAAGATGCAGACGGATGAGTTCCGGATGATGCCCTTCAATTCCCCCGCCGGAGCGGAGTTGTACGTCTATGCCAAAGAGCTGATGGAGGCGAAAGCGCGCAAGGGGGATACATCCGGCGTGCTGAACCTGATCCTGGAGCCGGCCAAGGATGGTTCGGTCATTACTGAAACCGAGTTCCGCAATTTCTTCTGCCTGCTGGTCGCAGCGGGCAATGACACCACCCGCTATTCGATTGCCGCCGGGATCCAGGCGATGTGCCATCAGCCGGAGCTGCTGGCGCAGATGCAGGCGGGCGGCGCGGTATGGGAGACCGCGGCAGATGAGATCATCCGCTGGGCCACGCCTGCGCTGTATTTCCGCCGCACCGCGACGCGGGATGTGGAGATGCATGGCAAGACCATCCGGCAAGGCGACAAGGTGCTGTATTGGTTTGCTTCGGCGAACCGGGATGAAGGGTATTTCGAAGATCCATTTCACGTGAATCTGCACCGCAACCCGAACCGCCATTTGTCGTTTGGCCAGTTCGGCCCGCATGTCTGCCTGGGTATGTGGCTGGCGCGGCTGGAGGTGACGGTGCTGTTCCAGGAATTGGCCAAACGGATCACCCATATCGAGGCGGCGGGGCCGCACAAGTTCCTGCGCTCGAACTTTGTCGGCGGAATCAAGACGCTGCCGGTACGGGTGAAGGCTGCCTAGCAAATGGGCTGTAGCACAGGAAAGACTCCGCAAAAACCGCTAAATATGTTAAGTAACACGGTACGGGAAGCGATGCGAAGACTGACCAACAGCGAAGGACCTTGAGCCATGAAGACCCGCCTGCGCGCGATGTTTTGCGATCACCTCAGCATCATGCGGGGGAAATACCTGCCGAATTCCAAGATCGGCGATGACTCGACCCGGTTCTGCCGGTCGGTGTTTGGCACCCATTACGACAGGGACCTGCTGGATGCGCCGGGCGCGATGGTGAAACAGGGCCTGCCGGACATGGAGCTGAAATGGCTGCATGACGATATCCGCGACAGCTGGCATGCCTCGACCAAGGTGGTGCTGGGGGATTTGTATGATGATGAGGGTCAACCGCTGCCGCTGTGCCCGCGCTGGGCGCTGAAGCGGGCGGTCGCGGATTGGCAGAAGCATGGGCTGAAACCGAAGGTTGGGATCGAGCTGGAGGCCTTTGCCCTGCAGGCGGATGATCGCGGGCGGCTGATGCCCTATGATGCGCCGGGCGGGGTGGTTTACGGTACCGGGCCGTTTGCCGATCCGTTGCGGTTCAATGACCGGATCTGGGCGATGGCGGATGACATGGGGTTTTCGCTCGACATGATCACCGCCGAATTCGACAGTCCGCAGTTCGAATACACGCTGACCTTTGATGACGCGGTGAAGGCTGTGGATGACATTGTACTGTTCCGGCTGATGGCGCGGGAAGTGGCGCTGGAATACGGCATTGTCCTGACCTTTATGCCGAAACCAGTGGCTGAGGCCGGCGGTTCGGGCATGCATATCAACTTCTCTTTTAATGATGAGGCGGGCGGCAATGCGCTGTCTGCGGGGCCGCGGGGCGGACCGGAGCATATGAATGACCTGGCGCGCCGCTGCCTGGCGGGGCTGTTGCATCACCACAAGGGGCTGGCGGGGCTGATTGCGCCAACCGCCAACAGCTATATGCGGCTGCAGCCGGGATCGCTGTCAGGGTATTGGAGGAACTGGGGCGGCGATCATCGCAATGTGACCACGCGGATCAGCTCCGAGGGCGGCGCTAAAGCGCGGCTGGAGCACCGGATGGCGGATGCTTCGGCCAATCCCTATACTGCGGTGGCGGCTGTGCTTCATGCTGCACGGTTGGGGGTGGAGAACAGCCATCAGCTGCCGCCGATGGAAACTGGTGACGGCTTTGACCGGACTGACGCACGCGACGGCACGGCGGCTGATCTGAAAGGGGCCGTGAGTGATCTGGAGAAGGACACCGTTCTGGCAGAGGCTGTCGGGCCGGAACTGGTCGCCAACCACGTCTTCATGAAACGCAAGGAAGTGCGCAAGACCCGTGACCTGGAAGGCGACGGCATGCGTGATTTCTACGTGCATTTTATCTGATATTCGCGAAAGGGCTCCCTGCAAGGGACATGGAAACGGGCGCGGCTGCGGCAGCTGCGCCCGTTTCCGTATCACGCCACCGCGCCGCGTCAGCGGCGCTGCCGAAGGCGCGGGCCCGAAGCAGATGCTTCGGGCCCGCCATGGTATCCGGTGGCGCCGCTGGCGCGGCGCGGTGGCGTCCGGCGCGGGTGTCAGTTCACCGCCGCCAGGCCTGCGTCCAGGGCAGAGAGGATGGTTGCCGCCTCGGCCGCGCTCAGCACCAGCGGCGGGGAGAGGATGATGTTGGGGCCGGAGACCCGCACCATCGCGCCGGCCTTATAGGCGGCTTCCTGCAGTATGCCGGTGGTTTTCTTGTCAGCCGGCGCCTTGGTGGTGCGGTCAGCGACCAGCTCCAGCGCGCTCATCAACCCATGGCCGCCGCGGACATCGCCGATCAGCTCGTATTTCTGCTGCAGCTCCAGCAAACCCCGGTGGAGCTGAGTGCCGCGGGCGGCGGCATTTTCGGGCACGTTCAGGCGCAGGGTTTCTTCTAGGCAAGCCAGCGCTGCTGCAGCGCCTACGGGATGGCCGGAGTAAGTGTAGCCGTGGCCGATGGCGGCATTGCCGGTGGTGTCCCTCTCGAAGACTTCCGTCATGTGATCGGCGATCATCACGGCACCAAAGGGGAAGTAACCATTGGTGATCGCCTTGGCCGTCGCCATCATGTCGGGCTGCACGCCCCAGTGGCGCGAACCGGTCCAGGATCCGGTGCGGCCGAAGGCGGTAATGACTTCATCTGCGATCAGCAGGATGCCGTTTCGCGAACAGATCTCGCGCACGCCCGGCATAAAGCTGGAATGCGGCGGGATCACCCCGCCGGCGCCCAGGACCGGCTCCATGATGAAGGCCGCGATGGTGCCGGCGCCCTGGAAAGCAATCTCATCCTCCAGCGCCTGCAGGCAGAGCTGGGAGAGGCGTTCGGGGTCGGTCTCATTGAACGGATTGCGGTATGTATAGGGTGCGGGGAGCTGGAAGCAGCCGGGCAGCAACGGTTCGTACTGGGTGCGGAAATTTGCATTTCCGTTCACCGAGGCGCCGCCCATGTGGGTGCCGTGATAGCCCTTTTTCAGGCTCAGGAACTTTGTGCGCCCGGCCTCGCCGCGGATTTTGTGGTACTGGCGGGCCAGCCGCAAGGCGGTCTCGACCGAATCCGAGCCGCCGGATGTGAAGAAGGCGCGGGTGAGGCCATCGGGGGCGAAGAACTTGCGCAGTTCCTCGGCCAGCTGGATTACCTGGTCATTGGTGGTGCCGCGGAAGGTGGAGTAATAAGGCAGCACGTCCAGCTGCGCAGCAATCGCGTCCTTGACCGGCTGGCAGGAGAAACCAAGGTTCACGTTCCACAGGCCGCCGACCGCATCCACTACCTCATGCCCGTCGATATCGGTGATCTTCACCCCTTGGGCGGAGGTGATGATGGCAGGCGGGTTGGCCAGGCTGTCGCCGGGATGCGCCATCGGGTGCCAGAGGGATCTGGCGTTGTGCTCTTTCAGAAAGTTGGAGTCTTTCATGGGGTCAGCTCCTGGATGCGGCCCGCGCCGGGGCCGGAGAGGGGAAATCAGGCGGTGCGTTGCTGCGGAAAATCCGCAGGCGGCGAGCCGCCGATGCGATGGGTGAGAGTGACGCCCGCGCGGCGCAGAGCTGCGAGAATCCGTTGTTTTTGTTCCGGGGTCATGCGGGAAACCGGCGCGGCCACAGCGAGCGCGCCGATCACCTGGCGGTCGGGGCCAAAGACCGGCACCGCGTGGGAATGCACATCCGCCTCGAACCCGCCGATGGATTGGGCCATTCCGGTGCTGCGGACTTCTGCCAGCTGGGTGCGGATCTCCTGCGGATCGGTGATCGTGTCACATGTGTGGGCCTGCAACGGCTGCGCCAGTGCCGCGTCAGCAAAGCAGGGGTCGGCATAGGCCAGCACCGCCATGCCGGAACTGGTGCCGTGAAAGGTCAGCACTTCGGCGTCCTCCATCATCACTTTGGTTGCGTGGCGCGGGGAATAAGCATGCGACAGCGAATTCAGCTGGCTCCCCTGCAATAGCGACAGGTGGGTGGTTTCGCCGGTCTCGTCGCTCAGATCGCGCAGCACACGGCGCGAGACCGAAAGTATCGGAACCGCCGCCTCGCGCAGGGCAGCCAGGCGCAGAACCTGTGGCCCAAGCCGGTACATGCGGTCGCCATCGGTCTGTTCGACGAAACCTGATTCCTGCAGCTCGCTCATCAGCCGGAAGACAGTGGCCTTGTTCATGCCGGACAGGCGAGTGAGGTCGCTGAGCCCGATTCCGGTCCGGCCGTGATTGAAATATGTCAGTAATGACAAGGCTTTGGATACCGTTCCCATGGGCCTGTCCGTTCTCCCTGTTTGGTCTTGGCAGGTGGTGCCTTTGGAAAAAGACGCACCTTTGATGCAATTTTGTTGACAGATAAGCGGACTGCCTGTCAATCTAAATTCAAACCAACGGTTCGAATAATGAACCATCGGCGGAGGCCGGTAAGGAAACTGGCGGAGGCCGGTAAGGAAACTGGGAGGAAAACGATGAAACTCAAAACCCTTATGAAAGGTGCCGCCGCAGCAGTGGCGCTGGGGCTGAGCGCGGTTGCCGCGCAGGCCGAGTATCCGGAGAAGCCGGTGAATTTCATCGTGCCCTGGCCGCCGGGTGATCTGGAGGACGTGCTGACGCGGATGATCGCCGAGGATTTTCAGGCCGAATACGGTGTTGCGGCAGCGGTGGTGAACAAGCCGGGCGGCGGCGGCGGGCCGTTCCCTGGCGCCATTGAAGTCGCCAATGCGCCAAGCGACGGCTACACTGTCGGCTCCTTTGTGATCGGTGTGCCGGTGATGGGCCACCAGATCGACATCCCGCCGCTGACGCCCGAGAAATTCGACCCATTGGGGATTTTCCTGACCTATCCCTTTGTGATCGCCACCTCCGGCGATGCGCCCTACAGCACGATGGAAGAGCTGGCGGGTTATGCCAAGGAAAATGACGTGGCGCTGGGCCATTTCGGCGATGTTCTGACCCCGACCCAAGTGACCAAGGCCTATGCCAAGAACGCTGGTTTCGAGTGGGGCTCGGATGCGGCTTTTGATGCGCTGGACTGCAACACGCTGGCTTCGGGCGATGCGGATGTGATCAACACCACGCTGCAGCTGGTGCTGCCCTGCCTGGATCAAGTCAAGGTGCTGGTCGCGATCACGGACGAACGCATCCCGCTGGCTCCCGACGCGCCGACCATCGGCGAGCTGGACGAAAGCCTGAACATCGCGCTGTGGAACGGTCTTTTCGTGACCAAGGACACCCCGCAGGATGTGCGCGACAAAATCATTGCGGTTGCGGAAAAGGCCGTGATGAGCGAGCGCGCCCAGAATGTTGCCAAGGAAACCGGCGCGCTGGTCTATTGGCAGGGCGCTGATGACAGCGCGGCACGGGTGTCAAACGACATCAGCACCATGGCCCGCATCAGCGGCCTGCTGTCGGAGTAATCCTCCCCTCCGCATCGGGGTCTTGAGGGACCCCGGTGCCTTTTCAAATCGCGCGGACAATGAACAACTCACATGCCTTCGGAACGTGAACACCGCTTTGCCGGACCACGGCGCGGACAGCTGGTTTTTGCCCTGTTTCTGGTGGCGGCGGCGCTGCTGCTGCTGGCACTGATTGGGGATCAGACCGCTTGGGTCAGTAAAACCAAGCTGTTCGCACAGCCGCGGTTCTGGCCCGCTGTCGCGGTTGGCGGCATGGTGCTGATGGGCGGCTTGCATCTGTACAAACTGCCCTGGCGGCGGGTCAGCCGATATGACCTGCGGGAGGTCAGGCGCTGGGCACAGGTGCTGGAGTTTGCCGGCTGGTTCATGGGCTATGTGCTGCTGGTGCCGATCATTGGCTATCTGCCCGTGACGCTGGCTTTCATGCCGCTTCTCAGCTGGCGGATGGGCTATCGCAGCCGCTTCATGCTGTGGATCAGCGCGGCTTTTGCCGTCGCTGTGGTGGTGCTGTTCAAGGCCGTCCTGTCGGTCAAGATTCCGGGGGCGATGCTATATGAGCATCTGCCGGGGCCAGTCCGCAGTTTCTTCATTCTCTATCTCTAGGCGCCTCATATGGATCTGATCTTTTCCGCCATAGAAATCCTGATGCGCTGGGACGTGGCGCTGGCGTTGCTGGCGGGTTCTGTCGGGGGGGTGCTGATCGGCGCCATTCCCGGTGTCGGACCGGCGGTTGCCATTGCGATCCTGCTGCCCGCGACGTTCTCGATGGATCCGATTGTGGGCCTGACGGTACTGCTGGGGATTTACGGCTCCTCCATGTACGGCGGCGCCATTCCGGCGATCCTGATCAATACGCCTGGCACCGCGGTCAACGCGCTGACCACCTATGACGGCTATCCGATGACGGCGCGGGGTGAGCCGCAGCGGGCATTGAGCCTTGCCTATTCCGCGAGCTTCTTTGGCGGCATCTTCTCGGTCATCTGTCTGATCCTGTTTGCCCCGGTGCTGGCCAGGATCGCACCGATGTTCGGCTCGCGCGAGATATTCCTGGCGGCTCTTCTTGGCCTGATCCTGGTTGTGGTTGCCCATCGCGGCCAGGCGCTGATTGCCGGTGCCTTGGCCTGTTTCGGGATTTTCCTGCAGACCATCGGGCTGGAGCCGGTGAAATACACCCAGCGCTACACATTCGGGCAGGATTTCCTGGGCGGCGGCATCAACCTGATCGTGGTGGTGCTGGGGCTGTTTGCCATCTCGCAGGCCTTTGTGCTGCTGACGGACGAGGACGAGAAGGTCCGCATGACCCGCCTGCGCGGCGGCATGTTCCAGGGCCTGCGCGAACTGACGCGCCATCCGCGTGTCGCAGGGGTTTCGGCCTCCTTCGGCGTGCTGATGGGCATGGTTCCCGGCGTCGGCGAATTCACTGCCCAGTTCATGTCATACACCTATGCGCAGAAAACCTCGAAACGTCCGCAGGACTTTGGCAACGGCTCCTCCGAGGGGCTGATCGCGGCCGAGACCGCCAACAATGCGGTGCCGGCCGCCGCCATGGTGCCGCTCCTGGCGCTGGGCATTCCGGGTGAGGCGCTGACGGCGATGATGCTGTCGGTCTTTTATGTGCACAACGTGGTGCCGGGGCCGGGACTGTTTCAGAACGACATGGATTTTGTGGTGGCACTGTACCTCGCGCTGCTGGTGCTGAATGTGCTGGTGCTGCTGTTCTTGCTGTTTGCTACCAAGTCGCTGATCCAGGTGGTGCGCATCCCCAACCGGTTTTTGGGCGTCTGCATCCTGACGCTCAGCTTCGTCGGGGTCTATTCCTTGCGCAACTCCGCCACCGACTGCGTGATGGCGGCGGCGTTTGGTATCCTTGGCTATGTGCTGAAACGCCTGTCGCTGCCTGCGGTGCCGATCATCCTGGGTATGGTCCTGGGCGGCATTATGGAGGTGAAACTGCGCGCCGCAATGGCGCGGGTGAAAGAACCCTTTGATTTCATTGACCGCCCGGTGGCGTTCATCCTGTTTCTACTCATCATCATCGTTCTGGCGGTCCACATCCTGCGGGTGCTGAAGGACCATAAGGAACTGAAGGAGGCCGAATGGCAGACCAACAGCGCATCGACAAGCTTCGGCAGCTTGATGTGGCGCCGCAAAAACTCTTTCTTGAAGGATCATGGCAAGCGGGTTCGGGCCAGACACTCGAAGTTGCTTCGCCGGTTGACGGATCTGTTCTGACCACGCTGCAGGGCGCCTCTGCAACAGATGTTGAAAACGCCGTGGCTTCGGCGCGGCGGGCATTCGACGACCGCCGCTGGGCGGGACAGCCCCCCGCCGCACGGAAAAAAGTACTGCATAGGATTGCAGACCGGATAGACGCCGAGGCGGTTGAGCTGGCGGTGCTGGGCGTGCGCGACAACGGCACCGAGTTCAACATGGCCTTGAAGGCTGAACCGGGATCGGCGGCGGGCACGTTCCGCTATTATGCCGAGGCGCTGGATAAGGTCGCCGGGGAGGTCGCACCGACCGCGCCGGATGTGCTGGGGCTGGTGCAGCGGATGCCGGTTGGCGTGGTGGGCGCCATCGTGCCCTGGAACTTTCCGCTGATGATTGGTGCGTGGAAGCTGGCGCCGGCGCTGGCGATGGGCAATTCGGTGGTGCTGAAACCGGCTGAAACCGCCTCGCTGACGCTGCTGCGGCTGGCAGAGATCTGCTCGGAAAGCGGGTTGCCGGATGGGGTGCTGAACGTAGTGACTGGTGCAGGTGCTGAAACCGGCGCGGCGCTGGCCGCCTCGATGGATGTCGATGTGCTGGCATTCACCGGTTCAGGCGCCACTGGACGCAAACTGCTGGAGGCCTCGGCGCGTTCCAACCTCAAACGCTGCTATCTGGAGCTGGGTGGCAAGTCCCCGAATATCGTCTTTGCGGATGCGCCGGATCTGGCCAAGGCGGCCAAAGTGTCTGCCGCTGGCATCTTTCGCAATTCCGGGCAGGTTTGTATCGCGGGCTCCCGCCTGCTGGTCGAGGCCTCGGTTCACGACGCGTTTGTCGAAATGCTGCAGGCCGAGGCCGAAGCGCTGCGGGTGGGCGATCCGCTGGACCTCAGCAGCCAGGTCGGGGCGGTGAATTCGGAAGACCAGCTGCGCCGCAACCTGTCTTTCATGGACATGGCGCGGTCCGAGGGCGGACAGGTGGTGACCGGTGGCGTGCGCATTCTGGAAGACACCGGCGGCACCTATATGTCGCCGGCGATCGTCACCCAAGTGGCGCAGGACCACGCGCTGTTCCAGCGCGAGGTGTTTGGGCCGGTGCTGGCGGTCACCAAATTCGAAACCGAGGAGGAGGCGCTGAGCCTGGCCAATGCCACATCCTATGGCTTGGCGGCTGGGGTCTGGACGGAAAACCTGTCCCGGGCGCACCGGATGGTCGCAGGTATCCGTGCCGGGGTGGTGCATGTGAACACCTATGGCGGCTCTGACAATACGGTGCCGCTGGGCGGTGTCGGCCAGTCCGGCAACGGCCATGACAAGTCGCTGCATGCACTGGACAAATACACTGACCTGAAAACCGCGTGGATACAGCTGTGATGCAGGTTTTGCGGCGGCAAAACCCGCAGCCTCCGGCGGGAGTATTTGGGGAAAGATGAAGGGGCGGCCTGGCTGCAGAGCGCAGGCCAAGGGGAGGACGGTATATGACGGTCAAAACGATTCTGGTTGCCGGGACATATGACACCAAGGATGATGAGCTTGGCTACCTGGCGCAGGTGATCCGCGGGCAGGGCGGCAAGGTTCTGACGATGGATGTCAGCGTGCTGGGGGATCCCGGCCAGCCAGCGGATGTCAGCAAGCATGAAGTGGCAGAGGCCGGCGGCAGCACTATCCGGGCGGCGATCGGCACTGGCGATGAAAACAGTGCCATGCAGATCATGGGTGCAGGTGCCGCGGCCCTGGCGCTGGAGCTGTACCGGCAGGGGCGCATTGACGGGGTGATTGTGCTAGGCGGCACCATGGGCACTGATCTGGCGCTGGATATATGTGCGGCGCTGCCCGTGGGGGTCCCCAAATACATCGTCTCAACTGTCGCATTTTCCCCCTTGATGCCGCCTGAGCGGATCCCGGCGGATGTGCAGATGATCCTCTGGGCGGGCGGTCTGTTTGGGTTGAACACGATCTGCAAGGCGTCCCTGTCGCAGGCCGCAGGCGCGGTTCTGGGCGCGGCGCGGTCGGTGGAGCCGCCAAAACGGGACAGGCCGCTGATCGGCATGACGTCGTTTGGCAAGACTGTGCTGCGTTACATGGTGGCGCTGAAACCAGTGCTGGAAGCGCGCGGGTTTGAGGTTGCGGTGTTTCACGCAACCGGCATGGGCGGGCGGGCGTTTGAAAGCCTGGCCGCTGAGGGCGCCTTTGCTGCGGTGATGGATTTCGCGCCGCAGGAAGTGTCGAACCACTTGTTCGGCGGGCTGTCGGCGGGAGCGGACCGGATGACCAATGCCGGGCGTTCAGGCACGCCGCAGCTGGTGGCGCCGGGCTGTTATGACCTGGTGGATTTTGTCGGCTGGCAGGAGACGCCCGTGCAGTTGAAGGGGCGGGAAACACATGCCCACAACCGGCTGCTCACCTCCGCGATGCTGGATGCTGCCGAGCGGCGGCAGGTTGCGCAGGCGATTTGCGGCAAACTGGCCACTGCAGAGGCGCCGGTGGCGGTTCTGCTGCCTGCGGGCGGTTGCAACGAGTGGGACCGCCCCGGCGCGCCTTTGCATGACGGAGAAGGGCTGGCGGCATTTTGCGATGAAATGCGTGCCTCCTGCCCGGAAAATGCGGTGCTGCATGATCTGGACTGCCATATCAATGATGCTGCGTTTTCCGGCAAGGCTTTGGAAATTCTGGACGGCTGGATTTCCAGCGGTGTGGTGAAGACTGGCTGAACAGCGAATCCCCTTGAACTCTTGGCTGTGCCTCTTGGTGGGGAGTTTCAAGAAGCTTTCAATTGACCGATATTCTGTTACGTAATGGGCGGCATGTCCGGCTTTGGCAGCGCCCGGGCGTTTCAGACGCGGGGTTTGCAGGCCATTGGCGGCCATTGGGGCTTGGCGCCGGTTTGGCTGCCGTGCCTAATCGGATGAGAGCCGGGCGCAGCTGCTGCCGCACCGGGAAAAAGAGGATGACCGGATGAGTGAAACCATAGCGTATGAGCGTGTAGGCGATGTTGCTGTTCTGAAGGCGCAGAATCCGCCAGTGAACGCGCTGGGTGCTGAAGTGCGCAAAGGGTTGCTGGCCGGGATCGAACGCGCGGAACAGGACGGTGCCAAGGCGGTACTGATCTATGGCGAGGGCCGGACCTATTTTGCCGGTGCCGACATCCGTGAATTCGGCAGGCCGCCGCAGGAGCCGCAGCTGCCCGACCTGTGCAGCCGGATCGAGGCCTCGCCGCTGATTGTGGTGTCCGCGATGCATGGCACGGCATTGGGCGGCGGGCTGGAGGTGGCCTTGTCCTCGCATTACCGGATTGCGGTGCCGTCCGCCAGAATGGGCCTGCCTGAAGTGAATTTGGGCATTCTGCCCGGTGCGGGCGGCACCCAGCGGCTGCCGCGTTTGGCCGGAACCGAAGCGGCTCTGGAGATGATCACCAGCGGCCGGCATTTCGGCGCCGCGGAGGCGCTGGAAAAGGGCATTATCGACAAAATCGAAGAGGGGGATCCGCGCGGGATCGGCCTGGCTTATGTGCAAGAGCTGCTGGAGCAGGGCGCCCCGCGCCGGGCCGTTGGGGAAATGCCGGCGCCGGAAGCGGTGGACTTTGATGCGGCCTATGCAGCCACGCTGAAAAAGGGGCGCGGCCAGCTGTCGCCGGCCACGGCTGTGCGCGCGGTACAGGCGGCGGCTGAGGCGGAGAGTTTTGCGGCGGGCCTCAAGCGCGAGCGTGCGCTGTTCATGGAGCTGATGGGCTCTGATCAGCGGCAGGGGTTGATCCATGCTTTCTTCTCGGAACGCGCGGTCAGCAAACTGCCGGAGCTGGAGGGCATTGCGCCGCACGAGGTGGCCTTGATGGGGGTGATCGGCGGCGGCACCATGGGGGCGGGAATCGCCACCGCAGCGCTGCTGGCGGATTTGCCGGTGGTGCTGATAGAGATGACCGATGACGCTACGGCTGCGGCACGCGGCCGGATTGAAGGCAACCTGAGAGGGGCCTTGAAGCGCGGCAAGATCACCGAGGCGCAGTATGATCGGCTGACCGGCGAGGCGCTGACTGTGGCGACGGATTATGCTGCGCTGGCGCAAGCGGATCTGGTGGTCGAAGCGGTGTTTGAGGACATGGGTGTCAAGCGCGAGGTCTTTGGCAAGCTGGATGCCATTTGCAAACCGGGCGCGGTGCTGGCGACAAACACGTCTTATCTGGATGTGGATCAGATTGCCGCCTCGACCTCCCGGCCGCAGGATGTGATCGGGCTGCATTTCTTCTCGCCCGCGCATGTGATGAAGCTGCTGGAAGTTGTGGTGGCAAAGGAGACTGCGCCAGAGGTGCTGGCGACTGGTTTTGCCCTTGGCAAGAGGCTGAAGAAGGTCGCGGTGCGCTCGGGCATCTGCGACGGGTTCATCGGCAACCGAATCATGAACGCCTACCGCAAAGCGGCGGAATGTCTGGTGCTGGATGGTGCCTCGCCTTATCAGGTGGACGCGGTTGTGACCGGTTTCGGCTTTCCCATGGGGCCGTTTGCCATGGGCGATCTGGCCGGGCTGGACATCAACTGGGCAGCCCGCAAGCGCCGCGCCCCGACCCGCGATCCGCGTGAACGGGTGCCGCGATTCTACGAAATGCTCTGCGAGGGCGGCGATTTCGGCCAGAAGACCGGTAAAGGCTTCTATATCTACGAGGATGGCACGCGCGGCGGCGTTCCGAACCCGGAAGTGGCCGGGCTGATTGCCCGGGATCAGGAAGAGCAGGGTGTCACCCCGCGGGATTTCCCGGACGCGGAGGTTTTGCGGCGCTACATGTGCGCCATGGTCAACGAGGCCGCCAAGGTGGTGGGCGAGGGCATTGCCCGCCGTCCGCTGGATGTGGATATGGTGATGCTGTTCGGCTACGGCTTCCCGCGCTTCTGGGGCGGGCCGCTGAAATGGGCGGATCTGCAAGGGCTGGATGGGATCCTGGCCGACATTCGGGCCTATGCGGCAGAGGATAATTTCTTCTGGCAGCCCGCGCCGCTGCTGGAGCAGCTGGCGGCGGAGGGCAAGTCCTTTGACACACTGAACAAAGGCGGCTGAATAGGCAGGCGGGCGCCCTTCCGGCCCGTCGAGGGCCATCAGGGCGCGGCCCGGCTGTGCCGGGCTGGACGCGCAAACGCTGGCCGTATCACGAAAAAGCGCCGCGCGGTACGCGCGGCGCTTGGCCCAACAAGAGCGGCGCATCTTTGATGCGCCTGGCGATTGACGGGAGAATCTCAGTCCGATTCAGGTCCAGGTGCCTTCGGTGGCAGTACGGATCTTGCGGATGTTTTCGCCGTAAACCGTGGGATCGTTGACCGAACCGCCTTTGAATACGGCAGAGCCTGCCACCAGCACGTCGGCGCCGGCCTCAGTGACCAGCGGCGCGGTGACAGGGTCCACTCCGCCGTCGATTTCGATATGCACCGGGCGGTCGCCGATCATCGAACGCAGGCTGCGGATCTTGGCGGTCATGTCGATGAACTTCTGGCCGCCAAAGCCGGGGTTCACGGTCATAACACAGACCAGATCGGTCAGGTCCAGTAGATGCGCCACCGCTTCCGCCGGGGTGCCGGGGTTCAATGCGACGCCTGCCTTCATTCCGGCCCCGCGGATCGCCTGCAAGGTGCGGTGGATGTGCGGTCCGGCCTCGATATGGGCGGTCAGCACGTCGGCGCCGGCATCGGCATAGGCGTCGATATAGGGATCAACCGGCGCGATCATCAGATGCACGTCCATCACTGTCTTCACATGCGGGCGGAATGCCTTCACCGCTTGCGGACCAAAGGTGAGGTTCGGCACGAAATGCCCGTCCATCACATCCACATGCACCCAATCGGCACCCTGGGCTTCGATGGCCCGGATCTCCTGGCCGAAATTGGCGAAATCGGCAGAGAGGATCGAGGGCGCGATCTTGATCTTGCGGTCAAAGGACATCTGGCAGCTTCCTTTTGCAAAGGGAATTGAGGAGTCGAAGGCCGTATAGCCCGTCCCGGCCCCTGTGGACAGGGGCAGAATGCGCAGCAGGCCCGTAACTCTGTGCTGCACGCCCACGGGTTGCGCGGCCCGGCGTTACAAAACTTTCACGGCAGCGACACATGAGGTTTGAGCAAGCGCATTAGGCAGGTCCCGAACGAAGAGGGAGCGCCCCGGTGCTGCGCATAGACAAACTGACAAAACGGTTCGGCGGCAAGATTGCGGTGGATACCGCCACGCTGGACATCGACAAGCCCTGCATGATCGGCATTATCGGCCGCTCCGGTGCAGGCAAATCCACGCTTTTGCGGATGCTCAACCGGCTGGAAGACGCCAGTGACGGGCGCATTCTGTTTCAGGGTCGTGAAATCACAGGCCTGAACGGCAAGGACAAGCGGGCCTGGCAGTCGGACTGCGCGATGATCTTTCAGCAGTTCAACCTGGTGCCGCGGATGGATGTGGTTTCCAACGTGCTGCACGGCACGTTGAACCGGCGTAACGTGATGGCGACGCTGTTCAACCTCTACCCGATGGCGGATATTCACACGGCGATTGATATCCTGGACCGTCTCGGCATTGCCGAACACGCCGCCAAGCGCGCCGAGGCGCTGTCGGGCGGTCAGCAGCAGCGGGTGGCGATTGCCCGGGCGCTGATGCAGGATCCGAAGATCATTCTGGCGGATGAACCGATTGCCTCGCTCGACCCGATGAACGCCCAGACCGTGATGGAGGCGCTGCGCCGTATTCACGAGGAAGACGGCCGCACGGTGATTGCTAACCTGCACACGCTGGATACTGCGCGCCGCTACTGCGACCGGGTGGTCGGAATGCGTGACGGGCGCATCGTCTTTGACGGGCTGCCCGCGCAGCTGACCACCGGCGTTGCCCGCGAGATTTACGGCGCCGGGGATGAGTTTTCCGAGGCAGCAACCTCAACCGAGATTGAAACACTGGAAAAGACGGACGCAATGTGCGCCGCCATTCCTGCCGAATAACCCCTGATTTGTTTTCATCGACCCCGGGGGGCTGCTCCCCGGGGCGTGACCAACCGGAGAGACTTGAGATGAAGAAACTGATTGCTGCCGTTCTGGCAACCACCGCGCTGACTGCCCCCGTTGCGGCGGAGGAAATCAAAGAGTTCCGCATCGGCATCCTGGGCGGCGAGAACGCACAGGACCGTCTGAGCAAGCAGGAATGCCTGCGCGAGAAGACCGAGGAACTGTTGGGGGTCGAAACAAAACTGTTTGCACCTGCCGATTATAATGGTGTGATCCAGGGCCTGCTGGGCGGCACCATCGACATGGCCTGGCTGGGCGCGTCGGGCTATGCCAAGACCTATCTGTCCAACCCCGAAGCGGTTGAACCGGTTCTGGTCAAGGTCAATGCGGACGGCGGTTTTGGCTATTATTCGGTTGGCTTTGCCCGCAAGGACAGCGGCGTTGCTTCGCTGGAAGACTTGAAGGGCAAATCCTTTGGCTTTGGCGATCCGAACTCCACCTCGGGCTATCTGATCCCGTCGATTGAAATCCCGCAAGTGACGGGTGCCACCATGGAAACGGGCGACTATTTTGGCGAAGTGAAATTCACTGGCGGCCATGAACAGACCATTGTTGCCGTGGCCAATGGCGACGTTGCTGGCGGTGTCAGCTGGGCCGATGGGCTTGGCGAATGGGAAGACGGCTACAACTCCGGCGCTCTGCGCCGTGCGGTGGATGCGGGCCTGGTGGACATGAACGATCTGGTTGAGATCTGGAAATCCACGCCGATCCCGGAAGGCCCGTTTGTGCTGCGCACCGAATTGCCTGCGGATGTGAAGGTCAAGATGACCGGCCTGCTGGCCTCGATGAACTCGATCGACCCGGATTGCATGTACAATGTGCTGGGCGGTGAATCGAAAGGCCTGATGCCGATCACCCATGACGCCTACGAGGTGATCATCGAAGCCCGTAAATTGAAATCCCAGTAATTTCAGTACCGTACCTTTGATACTGTGCTCTGCGGGGGGTCGGGCCTGGCTCGGAACCCCGCAATTTCCTTGATGGCACGTGAAAATTGCCACCACCTCAAGACTAGGACCCCTACATGGCAGATCTCACAGCCGCCCGGCCGGGCATCGAGGACATCCGGCAGCAATACACTGCTCATACCCAGCGCAAGCGGCTGTACGGTGGCATTCTGCTGGCCGTTTTTGTGGCGCTGATGGCTGCAGGTTTCCGCACCGCCGATGCGCGTAATGCAGGCTCCTTTGCTGATGGGTTCACCCGCGTTTTCGACTACCCGGCCGAGGTTCTGGCAGAGGCGTCCCAGAAGGCCGCCCAGCTGCCGGGCCATGTGGTGCATTTCTTCCCGGCCTTGGTAGAGACGCTGAATATCGCCGCGGCATCAACACTGGTGGGCGCAGTGTTCGGAACCCTGCTGTCGCTCTTGGCAACCCGCGGCATGGCGCCGTGGCCTGCACTGATCCCGCTGTTCCGCCGCATCAGCGATATTTGCCGGGCTGTCCCGGAAATCGTTATTGCGCTGGTGCTGATCTTTGTCCTTGGCGGCGGGCCGGTGCCTGCGATGATCGCCATTGCTATCCACACCGCCGGTGCGCTGGGCAAGCTGTTCTCCGAGGTGAACGAGAACGCCTCTTTGAAACCAGTGGAAGGCCTGTCATCGGTCGGCGCCACCTGGGCGCAGCGGATGGCGCTGGGGGTGATCCCGCAGGTCGGGCCGAACTACGTCAGCTACTCGCTGCTGCGGTTTGAGATCAATATCCGGGCCTCGGCCATTCTCGGTTTTGTCGGCGCAGGCGGCATCGGCTATGAGCTGAAGAACGCAATGTCCTGGGGGCAGGGGCGTTATGACGAGGCCGCCGCGATTTTCCTGCTGCTGTTCATCACCATCGTTGCCGTTGACCAATTGTCTGGCCTGCTGCGCGACCGTCTGACCCATGGAGCGAAAGCATGACCACTTTCGATACCACTCTCACCCCGGCAGAGCTGAAGCTGGATATCTCAAGGCTGTTCCTGAAGAAGCGGCTGCTGGGCTTCGCATTGCCCGCCGCGGTGCTGGTCTATCTGGCCTATGTCTTTGTGGCTTTTGATGTCTTTGGGTTGTGGGAGAAAGCAAGCCTTAAGAACGCCAGAACCCTGGTCAGCGACAGCTACAGCTACAAGACCCATGTGACCCGCGACAACCGCAACGGCGCGGTTTCGGTGTCAATCGAAGGGGAGCGCAAGGGCGCCTATCCCGATGGCTCTGCACCGGATTGGGTAGCCCTGGGCGAGACCACGGTGATTGATCTGGAGGACGGCCATACCGTCACCTTCGGCCCGGAGATCATCGAGTACAAAATCCCCGGCTATGGCACCGTGCGCGCCACCCCCAGCCGCAGCGCAGGTGTGCAGGCAGAACTGCCGCCGGGCGAAGTTCCGGAGTGGATCAGCGTCTCCAAGAACCGTCTGGCGGTCAAAACCGGGGCCGGGCGCCTGACGGTGACCCGCAACCGGGCTGAAGTGTTCCGCTATTTCGCAGGCTGGGAGCTGTTCTTTTTCACTCTCGACAGCCCGTACTACGAGATGGGGGCAGGGGAGCTGCTGCAGCGCGCGGCCACGGGTGAGGCAGGCGCGATTTTCCAGGAGTTCTGGACCAACAAGATGTGGCGTCATCAGGATGTGGCCTGGGCGATTGCGGAAACTTTGCTGATGGCCTTTCTGGGCACTATTGGCGCCGGGATCATCGCGCTGCCGCTGGCCTTTGCTGCCACCCGGAACTTTATGCCGTTCCGGGCGCTGCGCTTTGCCATGCGCCGGTTGTTCGATTTCTTCCGCGGCGTGGACTCGCTGATCTGGACCGTGGTTCTGGCGCGTGCCTTTGGCCCCGGCCCCCTGACCGGTGCGCTGGCGATCCTGGTCACGGATACCGGCACCTTCGGCAAGATCTTCTCAGAAGCGCTGGAAAACGTTGATCAGAAACAGATTGAGGGCGTCGCCTCCACCGGCGCAAAACCGCTGCAGCGTTACCGGTTCGGAGTGATTCCGCAGATCACCCCGGTGCTGCTGAGCCAGTTGTTGTATTTCCTGGAATCCAACACCCGCTCGGCCACCATCATCGGTGCAATCACCGGTGGCGGCATCGGCCTGCTGCTGACCCAGGCGATCATCACCCAGAAAGACTGGGAGGAGGTGGCCTATTATATCACGCTGATCATCCTGATGGTGATGCTGATGGATTGGTTCTCGGGCTGGCTGCGGCGGAAACTGATCACGGGCGGCAGCGGCCCGGCCAAACGCAAGGCATCCAAGGCACAAGAGGGCGGCACCTTCCTGCTGCCCTGACCCCGGAAGTTTCGGAGAAATGACCATGGCTCGTTTGCAGGCAGAAGCCCCGTTCCTTCACCCGGAATGCCAGATCACAGACAGCCGGTTCGGGCGCTATGTGGAGATCGGCGCCGGCAGCCGGGTCGCGAATTCAGCGGTTGGCGACTACAGCTATTGCGACCGCAGCTGCGATATCGCTAATGCAAAGATCGGCAAGTTTGCCAATATCGCCAGTCTTGTCCGGGTCGGCGCGACCGATCATCCGATGGAGAAGGCCTCGCTGCATCATTTCCACTACCGGTCCGGCGACTACTGGGACGATGCGGAACAGGATGCAGAGTGGTTTTCCCGCCGCGCCGGGCGCACGGCCTTTATCGGTCACGACACTTGGATCGGCCATGCCGCAATTATCAAACCGGAGGTGACCATCGGCCATGGTGCGGTTGTAGCCGCGGGCGCTATCGTGACCAAGGATGTGGCGCCCTACACGATAGTAGGAGGTAACACCGCTAATGTGATCCGCCGCCGCTATACCGAGGCTGTCGCCGGGCAGATGATGGAGCTGGCCTGGTGGGACTGGGACCACGGCACTTTGCGCGCCGCATTGCCGGATTTCCGCACATTGCGGGCGGAGGCGTTTCTGGAGAAATATGCCTGATCCGGCGGGCGGGAAGCTCCCGCCTGTTCCAGCGCATTCATAGAATGCGCCTCACAGTTGGGCGTGGCGCCGCTGCGCGGCGAAAGGGCCTGCCGAGACGCGCTTGAGGGGCAAATCTGCCCTTCAAACGCCTTGTTCATTTTAAGGTCTGCCATCCCCGCCTCAAGGGTGAACGGCGCTGCGCGCCGCTGCTTTGCGGCCTCTGGCCCGGGGACGGCAGGATTATGCGGCGCCTGCGTCTACCAGCTGGGTGGCGATATCAAGGAACACTTTGGCCTGGGCGCTGTCGGGCTGCGCTGCCACAATCGGGGTGCCGTTGTCGCCGGCCAGGCGCACGTCCAAGTGCAGCGGCACCTCGCCCAGCAGCGGAACGCCCAGCTTCTTGGCCTCCTGCGCCACGCCGCCATGGCCGAAGACATGCTCCTCGTGGCCGCAGTTCGAGCAGATGTGAGTCGACATGTTCTCAATCATGCCCAGCACCGGCACGTTCATCTTGCGGAACATGTCGATGCCTTTGCGGGCGTCGATCAATGCAACGTCCTGCGGGGTGGAGACCACAATGGAGCCGTCTACATGGGTCTTTTGCGCCAGCGTCATCTGCACATCGCCGGTGCCGGGCGGCAGATCGACGATCAGCACGTCCAGCTCGCCCCATTGCACTTGCAGCAGCATCTGCTGCAGCGCGCCCATCAGCATCGGGCCGCGCCAGATCACCGCTTGGTCTTCGCCGGTCATCAGACCCATCGACATCATGGTGACGCCATGGTTGCGTAAGGGAAGGATGGTCTTGCCGTCAGGGCTGGCGGGCCGGCCGCTGACACCCAGCATCTTGGGTTGCGACGGGCCGTAAACATCGGCGTCCAGCAGCCCCACCTTGCGCCCCTGCATCGCCAGCGCGCAGGCGATATTGGCCGAGACTGTGGATTTTCCGACCCCGCCCTTGCCGGAGGCAACTGCCAGGATCCGCGCCACACCCGGAACCTTCTGCGGCGCTGCCGGCTGTTGTGCCTGGGCGGGCTGCTTGGGCTTCAGATCCGGCGGCGCCTTTTGCGAATGGGCGGTCAGCATGGCCGAGACCTTCCCGACCCCCGGCAGCGCAGTCACAGCGGCGTCAGCCTGATCGCGGACCGGACCATAAGCCTCGGACTTGCCGGGGTCGATTTCCAGCACAAAGCGGACGGTGCTGCCCTCGACGGTCACTGCGCGGGCGATGCCAGCGCTGACGATATCACTGCCGCTGACGGGGTCGGCGACAGATTTGAGCGCCTCAAGGACGGTTTCACGGGAGATGGTCACGCCGGTCTTGCTCCTGTAGCTGGTCATGCCTTGCGCCTGTTCTGGCGCAATTCAGCGCGGTATGCCAGCGGTTCGCTGCCCGGAGTTTGATTTGGCGCATCCTGGAGTCAGCTTTTGTGCCAGCTGGCCTTGCCCATCGGGCGGCACGCAGGGCTAGCGGCAGAACGCAGCAGCGCCGCGCGTCAGCGCGGCGCCGGGCCCAACGGGAGGAAGGCACCGGCAGGCGCCGGACGACGGGCGGGAGGCTCCCGTCAACAGGCGTCCGCCGATTGACCCTGTCAGCTGGCCAGGGCGACCTCGGCGGACCTCATCACCTCGCCAATACGGCGGCCGGTGTCCACCATGCGGTTGGAAAAACCCCATTCGTTGTCATACCAGCTGACCACCCGCACCAATCCTTCGGTGGTGACAGCAGTCTGCGCCGCGGCAAAGCAGCTGGAATGCGGATCGTGGTTGAAATCGACAGAGACCAACGGGTCTTCTTCATACGACAGAATGCCCGCAAGCCCGCTCTCGGCAGCTGTCTTCACTGCGGCATTGACGGCTTCCACGGTGGCGGTGCGTTCCGGCACAAAGCTGAGGTCCACGACGGACACATTCGCGGTGGGCACCCGGATTGCCGAACCTTCCAGCCGCCCCTTCAGATGCGGCAGCACCTCGGAGATCGCCCGGGCCGCTCCGGTGGAGGTGGGGATCATCGACAGCGAGGCCGCGCGGGCGCGGTAGAGATCCGAGTGGCTGGTGTCATGGGTCGGCTGGTCGCCGGTATAGGCGTGGATCGTGGTCATGTAGCCGGTCTTGATGCCAAAGGCGCCGTCCAGCACTTGCGCCAGCGGTGCCAGGCAGTTGGTGGTGCAGGAGGCGTTGGAGACGATCACGTCGTCCGCCGTCAGATCCATGTGGTTGACGCCGAAAACCACGGTGCGGTCGGCATCTTTGCCGGGAGCGGAGATCAGCACCCGCTTGGAGCCGTTTTTCAGATGCCGCGCGGCGTCACCGCGGGCCGTGAACAGTCCGGTGCATTCATAGGCGATATCGACATCCTGCCAGGGCAGCTCTTCCGGGTTGCGGATCGCGCTCAGCCGGATGCTGTGGCGGCCCACGCGGATCAGGTCATCGGCCAGAAACACCGGCGTCTTCAGGCGGCCGTGCACGCTGTCGTATTTCAGAAGATGCACCAGGGTCTCGGGCGGCGACAGGTCGTTGATGGCAACAACTTCGATGTCTTTTTCGCCGCTTTCCAGAAGTGCGCGCAGCACCCCGCGGCCAATCCGTCCAAATCCGTTGATTGCGATTTTCAGTGTCATGCCTCACCTCTGGCTGCTGGGCCGGAATGATTCCGGTAACGATAACGGTTGCGGTACCGATAGCGATAACGGTTCTGGAAATCAACCCCCGTGCCGGCAGACCAGCCCTTGCGGCTGCGGACAAAGTGCTTGACCATGGGCAGATGACCAAGAAACTGCTGCTGAAGGACGTGGCCCATCTGGCCGGCGTCAGCGAGATGACCGCCTCCCGTGCCCTGCGCGGTGCCCCGGATGTGTCCGCCAAAACCAAGGCCAAGGTTGAAGAAATCGCCCGCAGCCACGGCTATGTGCCCAATCGGATTGCCGGCTCGCTGTCCTCGCAATCGGTCAATCTGGTGGCGGTGGTGGTGCCGTCGCTGAACAGCTTTGTTTTCCCGGAGGTGCTTTCGGGCATTTCCGCTGTTCTGAAGGACAGCCAGCTGAAGCCGGTGGTCGGGGTGTCGGGGTATGATCTTGAGGAAGAGGAAGGTGTTATCCGCGAAATGCTCAGCTGGCGCCCCTCCGGTTTGATCGTCGCAGGGCTGGAGCATACCGAAACGACACGGCGGATGCTGCAGCAGGCGGATTGCCCGGTGGTCGAGGTTATGGATGTGGACGGCGATCCGGTCCGCCATTGCGTCGGCATTTCGCATCTGCAGGCAGGCCGCGACATGGCAGAGCAGATTCTGGCCTGCGGTTACCGCAAGATCGGCTTTATCGGCACCAAGATGCCGCAGGACTTCCGCGCCCGGAAACGCTTTGACGGTTTCACCGACGGTTTGGCCGCCCAGGGTATCGCTCTGGGTGATATCGAGCATTATGCCGGCGAAAGTGCGATCCAGACCGGCCGCCAGCTGACCGCGCAGATGCTGGCGCGCAACCCGGATCTTGATTGCATCTACTATTCCAGCGACGTGATGAGTGTTGGCGGCTTGATGCATTGCCTGGCCGCAGGCCTATCGGTGCCGGGCGATATTGCGCTGGCCGGCTTCAACAATCTGCAATTCCTGCAGGGCATGCCGCAGCAGCTGGCCACAACGGATGCCTGCCGCCGTGAGATTGGTGAACGTGCCGCGCGGGTCATCCTGCAATCGCGCGAGGCCGGCAGCACGGACAGTCTGGTGTTCGACCGGTTGTGCCCCGCGATTAATCTGGGTGAGACGCTCTAACAGCCTCCCGGCGGCTGAAACCGGCGGCGTTTCCGCGATCCGGGGCTGGGCACGGTTGATTTTGGCGCTTTCCTGTGGCTTTGCGGCCCGCCATGGGGCAGCCTGTAGGCAGCCAGTTCAGTCCAGCCAGCCGGAAAAGGAGCCCAGATGCCCCAGTACAACGACATGTTCGAACTGTCCGTTACAGATATGGAGCTGATAGAGACCGCCCTGCAAGCCACAAGGGACACCCTGTCAGAGGCCCAACCGGCAGCGGGCAGCAGCGAGGACGAAACGCTGCGCCGTGTGCACGAGCTTTTGGGCCGGCTGCACAATCAGAAAATCTTCTACTACCCCAAAGACAAGGTCTACGTCAGCGGCTGACGCTGTAGCGGAACGAAACAGCGCTCCCCGCCGGGCGGAGAGCGCTGAAACCTGGCGAAATGCCGTTGTTTACAATGCTGCCTTGAACAGCTGGGTGAGGTTCTCCTCAGTAAGCTCAATCGGGTTGCCACCGCAGCTGGGGTCGATGATCGCGCCTTTGACCAACTCGGGGATTGCAGCCTCGGTGACGCCCAGATCTGCCAGCTTGCGCGGGATGCCCAGGGAGTCGTTCAGTTCCTGCACAAACGTGCGGAACCCGTCAAAACCGCCCTCGATACCGAGGTAGGCCGACGCCATGGTGAACCGGTCTGCGATTGCAGGCGCGTTGAACTCCAGCACCGCTGGCATGCAGACCGCGTTGGTGGTGCCGTGGTGGGTGTTGAAGTGCGCTCCGATCGGGTGGCTCATGGCGTGAATGGCGCCCAGTCCCTTCATGAAGGCGGTGGCCCCCATCGCCGCGGCGGACATCATCTGGGCGCGCGCCTCGATATCGGTGCCGTCGGCATAGGCGCGCGGCAGGTAGTCCTTGACCAGCCGCATGCCTTCCAGCGCGATGCCCTGGGACATCGGGTGATAATGGGGGCTGCTGAACGCCTCGACGCAATGGGCAAAGGCATCCAGACCGGTGCCTGCGGTGATGAACTTGGGCATGCCCACCGTCAGCTCGGGGTCGCAGATCACTACTGCGGGCAGCACCTTGGGGTGGAAGATGATCTTCTTCTGATGGCTGACACTGTCGGTGATCACGCTGGCGCGGCCCACCTCGGATCCGGTGCCTGCGGTGGTCGGTACCGCGATGATCGGCGCGATGGCATCGGCATCGGCGCGGGTCCACCAGTCGCCGATATCCTCAAAATCCCAGACCGGGCGGGTCTGGCCGGCCATAAAGGCAACCATTTTGCCCAGATCCAGGCCTGAGCCGCCGCCGAATGCGATCACGCCGTCGTGACCGCCCGCCTTATAGGCTTCGACACCGGCCTCCAGGTTCTTCTCATTCGGGTTCGGGTCCACGTCCGAGAACATGCCGCGGCCCAGCCCAGCGGCGTCCATGATGTCCAGGGTGCCTTGGGTGACAGGCAGATCGGCCAGCCCCTTGTCGGTGACCAGCAATGGCTTGGTGATGCCGGCAGCGGCGCAGGCATCACCGAGTTCGTTGATCCGGCCGGCGCCGAATTTGATTGCGGTCGGGTAGGACCAGTTTCCGTTAAGGCTCATATCGTGTTCCTTTGATGCAATGGCCCGCCCCGGGGAGGAGACGCCGGGGCGGGCGGGGCCGTCCGTCAGCCGGTCACCTTTTTCAGGTGATAGGACTTGGGACGGGTCAGATTGTGATAGCCGATGACCGACAGCCCGCCGCCGCGGCCTGTATCCTTGCAGCCGGTCCAGCACAGACCGGGATCCAGGTAATCGGCGCGGTTCATGAACACGGTGCCGGTCTCGATCCGGTCGCCTACCGCCTGCGCCCGCTCCAGATCACGGGTCCAGAGCGATGCGGTGAGACCGAAGTTGCTGTCGTTCATCAGCGCAATGGCCTCGTCGTCCGACTGCACCTTCATGATGCCGGCGACGGGGCCAAAGCTTTCCTCGCGCATCACCCGCATATCGTGGGTCACACCGGTCAGGATCTGCGGCGTCAGGTAGGCGCCGCCGTCATCCTCCGGCAAGGTTTCGATATGGGCCACTGCACCTGCCTCCACGGCCTCGGCGATCTGGCTGCGCACCTCATCAGCAAAGCGCACATTGGCCATTGGCCCGATGGTGGTCTCCGCGTCCAGCGGGTTGCCCAGCTTGTAGCCTTTGACGATGGCAATCGCCTTCTCCAGGAAGGCATCGTAAAGGCTTTCATGCACATAGATCCGCTCGATGCCGCAGCAGCACTGGCCGGAGTTGAACATGGCGCCGTCGATCAGCGTGTCCACCGCCGCATCAAGATCCGCGTCCTCCATCACATAACCCGGATCCTTGCCGCCCAGCTCAGTGCCGACGCCCACAAAGGTGCCTGCCGCCGCACGTTCCATCGCCTGGCCGCCGCCCACCGAGCCGGTGAAGTTCACGAAGTTGAACGCCTTCTCGGCAATCAGCGCCGAAGTGGTGTCATGGTCCAAAAAGACATTCTGGAACACATCCGCGGGCACGCCCGCCGAAGCAAAAGCCTGCGCCATGCGCTCGCCTGCCAGCAGTGTCTGGGTGGCGTGCTTCAGCACTACCGTATTGCCTGCGATCAGGGCAGGGGCCACAGTGTTGATTGCGGTCATATAGGGGTAGTTCCAGGGCGCCACGACAAGCACGACCCCATGCGGGACACGCTTGATATAGCGTTTGAAGGTGGCGTCCTCGCCAACCTCGATATCGGCCAGCGATTCCATAGCGATCTTGGCCATATGCGAGGCACGCTCGTTAAAGCCGCCGAACTCGCCGCCATAACGCACCGGGCGGCCCATCATATGGGCCAGTTCCGGCACAATCTCATCATTCATCGCGCCAACGGCAGCGACGCCTGCCATCACCAGGCCGATCCGCTCCTGCAAGGGGCGTGCGGCCCAGGCGGTTTGGGCCGCGCGGGCGCGTGCCACCGCGTCAAAAGCTGCCTCGCGCGATAGGGTTTCGCGTTCGGCAAAAACCGATCCGTCGATCGGCGAGATGCACTTCAGTGTCTGGCCCATGCCATCAACTCCATTCCAAGGGGCACTGCCGCCCCTGCTTCTTTCTGGTCAAAAATACCCCGGGGGTCAGGGGGCCGGCCCCCTGCCCACCAGCTCCGGATCACGCCCGCTCGAAGCCGCGGGCAATCTCGTAGTCGGTAACCACGCGGTCAAACTCCTCGATCTCCACCTCGGCGGCGCGTACATAATGGTCGACCACATCGTCGCCAAGGGCGGAACGCAGCATCGCCGAGCCTTTCAGCGCCACCGCGGCATCGCGCAGTGTGCCCGGTATCATGCCCGTGTCACCCTGGTAGACATCGCCTTTTAATGGGGGCTGCAGTTCCAGCTCTTCTTCGATCCCGGCAATGCCCGCCGCCAGCATGCCCGCCATCGCCAGATAGGGGTTCATGTCAGAGCCCGGAATGCGGCATTCGACCCGGATCGCCTTGGTCCCGTCGCCGCACAGGCGGTAGCCGGCGGTGCGGTTATCCACCGACCAGATGATCCGTGTCGGCGCAAAGGTGCCCTTCATGAAGCGTTTGTAGCTGTTGATATAAGGCGCCATGAAGGCAGTGTAATCGGGCGCGTATTTCAGCAACCCGCCCATGTAAGCCTTCATCAGCGGCGACATGCCCAGCTCATCCGACGGGTCATGAAACGCGGGCTTGCCGTCCTGCCACAGCGACTGATGCACATGGCTGGAAGAGCCGACCTTATCGTGGCTCCATTTCGGCAGGAAGGTCACCGCATGGCCCTGCTGGTGGGCGATTTCCTTCACAGCGTGTTTGGCGATCGTGTGGTACTCTGCAGTGTCCATAGCCGCGGCGTATTTGATGTTGAGCTCTTCCTGGCCGGTCTCCGCTTCCCCCTTGGAGTTCTCGATCGGCAAGCCCGCGTCCCACAGGTGGTTGCGGATCGGACGCATCACATGCTCTTCACGGGTGGTCTGCAGGATGTTGTAATCCTCGTTGTAGCCCGAGATCGGCGCCAGGTCGCGGAAACCGGACTTACGGATCTCGTCAAAGCTCTTTTCGAACAGGAAAAACTCAAGCTCGGTGGCGCACATGGCGTCATAGCCCATCGCCTTAAGCCGGTTTACTTGGGCTTTCAGAATGGCGCGCGGGGAGTGTGAAACTTCTTCATGCGTGTGGTGATCCAGCACATCGCACAGCACCATCACCGTGCCCTCCAGCCACGGCACCGGGCGCAGGGTCGCCAGATCCGGCTTCATCACATAGTCGCCATAGCCGTTTTCCCAGCTGGTCGAGGCATAGCCATCCGGCGTCGCCATCTCCAGGTCCGTTGCCAGCAAGTAGTTGCAGCAATGGGTCTCTTCCCAGGCTCCGGCAATAAAATGCTTGGCGTGGAAGCGTTTGCCCATCAGCCGCCCTTGCATGTCCACTAGACACACCAGAACCGTGTCGACCAGGCCCGAAGAAACCTGGGATTTCAAATCATCGAAGGAGAGCATGAGCAGCCCTTTGCGTGCTTGGGCCAAAACTTTTCCTCAAAAGTTTTGGCAAATTCCTTGGGTAAGGAATTTGGCCTGCTGCGCGGCAGGCCAAGTTCCGTTTTGTTTGCCCGTCCCTTAGCCGTAGCGGTAGGGGCGGCCCGCCTTTTGCATGTCGGCGTTGTACTTCTTGAAGATCTCGACAACCTTTGCCTTGGTCTCGGACTCGGCCGCGATCTCGTCCCAGAACTTCACTGCGGCGTCTTCGACCTGTGCCCATTCGTCATCCGGAATGGTGGTCAGCTTCATGTCGCTGCCGTTGACGCGCAGGTTGGCTTCACCGCCCCAGTACCACCACTGACGGTAATAATGCGACTGGTCGCAGCAGACGCGGAACAGGGTCTGCAGATCTTCGGGCAGTTCATTCCAGCGGCCCTGGTTGGCAAAGAACGACCCGGCCCAGGCGCCAGAGATGTTGTTGGTCAGGAAGTAGTCGGTGACCTTTGACCAGCCGACAGTGTAATCCTCGGTGATGCCGGACCAGGCGATCCCGTCCAGTTCACCGGTCTGCACCGCGACTTCGATGTCTTCCCAGGGCAGGGTGACCGGCACCACGCCGAACTGCGACAGGAAGCGGCCTGCGGTCGGGAAGGTGAAGACGCGCTTGCCCTTCAGATCCGCCAGCGAGTTGATCGGGTCCTTGGTGGCAAAGTGGCAGGGGTCCCAGGCGCCGGCCGAGATGTGCTTGACGCCGACCTTGGAATATTCCGCGTCCCAGATCTCGTTCAGGCCGTACTGGTTGAACAGCACCGGCACGTCCAGCGAGTAGCGCGAGGCAAAGGGGAAGTAGCCGCCGAACACGGTGACTTCGGTGGGCGAGGCCATCGAGTCGTCATCCGACTGCACCGCGTCGATGGTGCCGCGCTGCATGGCGCGGAACAGCTCGCCGGTGGGGACCAGCTGATCGGCGTAGTACAGCTCAATCTGCATCCGGTCGCCGGCAATCTTGTTGAACATGTCGATGGCGGGTTTGATCACATGCTCACCCAGCGCCGCACCGGCATAGGTCTGCATCCGCCATTTGATGGTGGACTGGGCCAGGGCCGGTGTGGCCAGCGGTGCCGCCATGGCGCCAACGCCGGCGGTCTTCAGAAACTTGCGTCTTGTTGTCATTATACTCACTCCTTGTTGAAATATCCGGTCCCTTGGCGGGACTCTTCCTTGGTTATTTTCCGTAGACATAATCCGGCAGCCACAGGGCGATTTGCGGAAAGATCATGATCAGGGCCAGGGCCAGCACCATCACCGCGGCAAAGGGGATGATCGAGACATAGATGTCCTTCAGCCCGATTTCCGGCGGCGCCATCGCCCGCATCAGGAACAGGTTATAACCGAATGGCGGCGTCATATAGGCGATCTGGGTGGTGATGGTATAAAGCACCCCGTACCAGATCAGATCAAACCCAAGCGCCCCCACCAGCGGCACATAGAGCGGCGCCACGATCACGAGCATTGCGGTGTCATCCAGGAAAGTGCCCATCACGATGAAGCTCAGCTGCATCAGGATCAGGATCATCCAAGGCGACAGCCCCAGCTTGGTGGTGAACAGGTCTTCGATGGCCTTGACCGCGCCGAGGCCGTCAAAGATCGCCCCGAAGGCCAGCGCCGCCAGGATGATCCACATGAACATGCAAGAGATGCCAAGGGTCGAGCGCACCGAAGTCTCAAACACATCCTTGGTCATCCGCCCCTTCAGCACCGCGGCGATAAAGGCGGTCATGGCACCGATGGCCGAGCTTTCCACCAGCGATGTCCAGCCGTTCACAAACGGCACCATCATCGCGGCAAAGATCGCCAGCGGCAGCACGCCGGAGAACAGCAAGCGGTATTTTTCCTTCATGAACACGTCTTTGTAGAACAGCGCGTTCTTGCGGGTCAGGAAGGACAGCGCGCCCAAGGCCAGCGCCACACCAAGCGCGGGTTTGGCCTCCAACGTGCCGGTTTTGATCAGCAGCGGCACCAGCACCAGCGCGCCCAGCACAATGTAGTTCAAGCGCAGCGGGTGGTCAGTGATTTGCTCGTATTCTGCCAGATCCTCGGGGTGCATGGCCGGACCCAGATCGGGCTGCATGCGGGAGCGGACGTAGATGTAGATGATGAACATGGTGGCCATCAGCAGGCCGGGGATCACACCTGCCAGCCACAGCTGGCCCACCGGCTGGCGTGCGATCATCGCATAAAGGACCAGCACCACCGACGGCGGCACCAGGATCCCAAGCGAAGACCCGGCCTGAATGGTGCCTGTCACCAGGATCTTGTCATAGCCGCGGCGCAGCAGTTCCGGCAGCGCAATGGTCGCGCCGATTGCCATGCCGGCGACCGACAGGCCGTTCATCGCCGAAATCAGAACCATCAGACCGATGGTGCCAATCGCCAGACCGCCCTTCACCGGACCCATCCACACGTGAAACATCCGGTAGAGGTCATCGGCGATCTTCGATTCAGACAGCACGTAACCCATGAAAATGAACATCGGCAGCGTCAGCAGCGGATACCATTTCATCAGCTTCATCGCCGCGGAGAAGGGGATCTCCACCCCGCCGGTGCCCCACAGGAGCATGCCCGCAACCGCACCGACAAAGCCGATGGCGCCAAACACCCGCTGGCCGGTCATCAGCATCAGCATCATGCCGGCAAACATGACGATAGCAATCCATTCGTAGGACATCAGATTTCAACTCCGCGCAGGCGTCCGATATCCCGGAACAATTCGGCAAGGCATTGCAGCAGCATCAGAAAGACACCGAAGCAGAGGATGGTTTTGACAGGCCACAGGAAGGGGCGCCAGGCGGTGGAACTGCGCTCGAGATAGCCGAGCTTTTCACCAGCAGCGGCAGGCCCTTCACTCAGCAGCGTCTTCAGCAGGTCCCAGAAGAACTGCACAGGCTCCAGCCCGAAGTATCCCAGCGAATAGGCCGTAGAACTCAGCGCGCCGTACATCAGGATCATCAGGTAGCTGATCAGGAACAGCACAGTGAAAGCATCAACCAGCGCCTTGGTTTTTGTTGACCAGCCGCCGTAAAACAGATCCATCCGCACGTTTGATCCCATCTGGATCGAATATGGCCCGCCCAGAATGTAATAGGCCACCATCACAAACTGCGCCGTCTCCAGCGTCCAGTGCGACGGGTCGAAGAACGTCTTGGAGACCGACGACCACAGTAAAACCCCGATCAGGGCAAAGATCAGATACATGGCGAAGCGGCCGATGAGGCGGTTCATCGCGTCAATGCCGCGGACATAGGCCCGGATTATTCTAGGCACCAAAGCCCCCTTCCGCCGCCAGCGCGGCCAGGGCCGGGCGCAGCAATGTCAGCATTTCTTCTGCCATGGCCTCTTCTTCTTCTGGCGTGGTCACCAGATCATTGCGGATTTCGATCATCACATTGGCCAGCCCGTGTGCCAGCCCGTGGATCTTCAGCGAATGGGTGACGCCATCCGCCGGGCCATAGGGTTCATTCCGTTGCACCCGGCGGTGCGGCAGGGCAGGGGCCGCGGCCAGCATGGCGTCAGCCAGGCGGCTGTCGGCGTCGTGCAGGATGCCGATCTCAACCGTGCGGGCCTCGCCGTAATAAACCGGGGTGAAGCTGTGCATGGTGACCAGAACGGATTGCAGCCCAGCATCCTTGCGGGTCTTGATCAGCTCGGAGACAGCGCTGCAGAACGGTGCATAAACCGTGTCCGCACGCTCCTGCCGCTGCGCGGCTGTCAGGTCTTTGTTGCCGGGCACCTCTACCAGTTCGGATTTCTCCGGCATCGCCGAGGCAGCTTCGGGCGGACGGTTGCAGTCGTAAACCAGCCGCGACACGGTGCTGGCCACCAGCGGTGCATTCAGGGCCTGGGACATATGCAGGGCCACCGCCCGCGCGCCCGGGTCCCAGGCGGCGTGGCTCAGCAGGTCCTCATCCCGCAGTCCCAGCCCGTCATAGCGCACGGGGATGTTGCTGGAGGCGTGCTCGCACAGCAGTAGAACCGGGCTGGTGCCCTCGCGGTTCACCACCTCTACTGTCTCCGCTTGAGCGTGAGAATCGCTCTCTCGCATATGCTGCCCCCCTGCGATTTGGAAAAATCTTTCCATGAAGAGATATTTGTGTCAATATATTTTCATGACCGGTTTCGCACAGAGATTCCTGAAACTTTCTTTTCAGGACGGATCCGGGTAGGAAAGTGTTTGTTCAAAAGCAGGAATGCCCCGTTGACGAAATCGCCAGCCACCGTTCGTGAATTGATCCGAGAGACCTATTCCTCGCTCACCCAGTCCGAACGCAAGTTTGCGAATTTGCTGTTGGAGAATTACCCTGCGGCAGGATTGGCTTCGATCACGATTGTGGCTGCTAATGCTGACGTTTCGACGCCCACAGTGGCGCGGATGGTGCAGAAGCTGGGCTTCAAAGGGTATCCGCAATTCCACCAGGCACTGCTGAAGGAGCTGGAGGCTAAAGTCTCAGGCCCGACCAAGCGGCGGGACAATTGGGCGACCGAGGCACCCGAAGGCCACCTGCTGAACAGATTTGCACAGGCCGTGACCGACAACCTGCAGCAGACGTTTTCCAACATCGACACCGCGCAGTTCGATGCGGCGGTTCATCAGCTGTCAAACACCGAGGGGCGGCTATATGTGGTTGGCGGCCGTATCACCCGGGCGCTGGCGGATTACGCCTTTACCCATTTCCAGGCGATCCGGCAGCGGGTCACGCATATGACGTCATCCTCGGCCACCTGGCCGCACTACGTGCTGGATATGGTCGAGGGTGACACGTTGCTGTTGTTCGATGTGCGCCGTTATGAAACCAACCTGCAGCGCTTGGCCGAACTCGCCTCCGAACGCGGGGTAAAGATTGTTCTGATCACGGATCAATGGGCCAGCCCGATTGCGTCGGTTGCCGAACATACCTTCAACTGCTGGGTCGAGATCCCGTCCGCCTGGGACTCCAACATCTCCACCATGATGCTGTTGGAGGCGATGATCGCCGCCACCCAGGAGGAAAGCTGGGACAAAACCAAGGATCGCTACGACCGTCTGGATGAGCTGTTTGATATGACCCGCCTGTTCCGCAAGTTCTCCTGATCAGAAGACCGGCTGCCGCATGGACATTGACCTCCGGTTGCGCCTTACTGGGCAACAGGCCGGTTTCTTTCAGGCAGGAGTATTCAAATGCGACTAATCGGAATTCTGGCGCTGGCAGCACTTGCTGCAGCACCCGCCGCGGCCAACCCGCTCAGCCGTATTCTGGCCAAGTCAGGGCTGACGCCGCAGGACACCAATATCATGCGCCAGGCCGAACAGTCTCTGCTGGCCGAGGCGCAGGCCGGCACTGGCAATCGGGCTGAATGGACCAATCCGGACAGTGGCGCACATGGCGAGGTCCGGGTGGCCGGCAAAGAGGGTGATTGCCTGCTTTTGCAGCATCAGGCCTTCCTCAAGGACAGTCAGGACCCCAAGCAGGTCCGGCGCAGGTTTTGCCCGTCGGGGACTGACTGGCTGTTGACCCAGTAACCGGGCACACAGCGTAAAACGTTCCATTCAGCGCAAGGGAGATAATATGATGACTGATATTACCCGCAGACACACCGGCCAGCGCATGAGCCAGATCGTGACCCATGGCGATACCATCTATCTGGCAGGCCAGGTCGGAACTGCCGGTGCCAGCGTGGCGCAGCAAACCCAGGATTGCCTGGACAAGATCGACGCGCTGCTGGCCGAGGCCGGCAGCAGCAAGACCCGCATTCTGCAGACGGTGATCTGGCTTGCCGACATGAAGGATTTTGCCGGGATGAACGCAGTTTGGGACGCCTGGGTCCCCGAAGGCCACGCCCCGGCCCGCGCCTGCGGCGAGGCAAAGCTGGCCAGCGAGGATTTTCGGGTCGAATTTATCGTCACCGCTGCCAGGGCCTGACCCCGGCGGCAGTCCAGTTCAGGACCCCTATCGCTCCTGCGCCGCCCGTGCATGCCCAAGGTTGCGCTCAGTGGCCTGAACCGCAGCAATCTGGTGAAACGGGGTAACAATCCTAGCAGTATAGATTGTTCCGTTTTGCCTTCTTTTCCCGCTGCTGCCCGGCGGTAGAGTGATTGGTGCAGGCAGGGGGACGGAGAACGCGGCATGGCAGATCAGTCTCTTTCACACAGGAGCCAAGGCCCAATACCCTGCTGGGGGCGCATGCGCTGATGCAATCACCAGCTTCCAAGCTCACCCTGCGGGGGAGCCGCACATCCGTCGAAGCGGCTGAGGCAGAAGGCCTGATCCGCAAAATTTTCACCAGCCTGGGGTACAGCGTGGATGTCTCGGCGCAAGTAGCGCATCATTTGACCGACACCAGCCTGTGCGGCGTGGAAAGCCACGGCGTCATGCGGGTGCTGGAATATGCCAATCAAACGCGGTCAGGCTATCTGGACCCCAAGGGCACAGCGCGTGCCTTCCGGGACAGCCGCGGTGTGATGCGGGTCGAGGGCGGCGGCGGCATCGGCATCCCGGCGATGCAGCTTGCCTATAAAACCGGCATCGCCGATGCGCTGGAGCGCGGGATTTCGGCGCTTTCCATCCGTCATGCAGGTCACACCGGCCGCCATGGCGCCTTTGCCGACATGGCGGCAGAGCAGGGTTTTCTGACCATCTGCATCGGCGGCGGCAACCGGCAGACCTGGCGCCAGGTGGCGCCCCATGGCGGGGCGCAGGCCAAACTGCCGACCAACCCCTGGTGCGCAGGCATCCCGGGCGGCGCCCTGGGTCCGGTGGTGCTGGACTTTGCGACATCCAAGATTGCGGGCGGCTGGATCTACGCTGCCAAATCCGCGGGCGCTTTGCTGCCGGAGGGCTGCGTGATCGACCGCAATGGCAACCCGACCCGCGATCCCGAAGACTATTTTGCAGGCGGTGCCATCCTGCCTGCCGGCGCGCAAAAGGGCTATGCGCTGGCGCTGGTGGCTGAACTCATCGGCGAGGCGATGCTGGGGCCGTCCACAACCGAATGCAACTGGCTGCTGATCACCCTGGAGGCCACCCGGTTCCGCGACGCGCCGGCCATGCAGGCTGCGGCCGAAGACGTGCTGGCCGATCTGCGCAGCTGCCCGCCTGCGCCGGGATTTGAGCAGGTAGAGATCCCAGGGGAGCGCGAACGCAACCACCGTGCTGCTTCAGAGGGGCGGATCGCGGTGCCACTGGAGACTTGGCGCCAGATCCAGGAGCTGGCCGAAAGCCTGGGGGCGGCATGATCCGATGAACGGCGGTGCTGCAGGGCCTGCCGTTACACCTGGGGTTCACAGCCCGGCAAAAGCCGCCTGGATCAGTCCAGAGCCATTGCCGCCTTGCGGATGGCTGCTGCGGTCTGTTCCAGATCCTCTTCTGTCAGTGCCAGGCTTGGGTAGGTCTTGCCTGGCGACTTGAAGATGCCCTCCGCGCGCAGCACCGCATTGTACCGTCTGGTGCGCTCCGCATTGCCCGCCTGGGTATTGCGGTAGTCCCGGACTTTGCTGTCCGTGAACACAACTTCGAACAGCGCAGGCTCCCCGACGATCCGGAACGGCACCCCGGCCTCTTCCAGCGCCGCACTGGTTGCCTGCATCAGCCGCTTGCCGGAGCCGTTCAGCCGGTCATAGGCGCCCTCGCGGCGCAGCACCTCCATGGTCTTGAGGCCCGCCGCCGCCGCCACCGGATTGCCCGACAGCGTGCCCAGCTGCATCAGCCAGCCCTCGGCGCCGACCTGCGCCTTGTCGAAATGCTGCATGACATCGGCACGGCCAACGATGGCTGCCAGGGGGAAGCCGCCGCCAATCACCTTGCCCAATGCCGCCAGATCCGGCGTCACGCCATACAGCTCCTGCCCGCCGCCGTAGGTGGAGCGGAACCCGGTCACCACTTCGTCAAAAATCAGCAGGCTGCCGTGTTTCCGGGTCTCCTCGCGCAGCAGCTCCAGGAAACCCGGCAGCGGCGGCACGATGCGCTGCAGCGGTTCGGCGATGATCGCCGCAATCTCGTGCCCGTGCTCTGCCATCAGCTGCTTGATGTACTCAAAATCGTTGAACGGCGCCACCAGCACCTCGGCGGCGACCGACGGCGGGATCCCGGCGCTGTCCGGCACTGCCTGCGGAAAGTTCACCCGTACCGAGGGCGCCAGGCTCATCTGCGCCTCTGCCGACATGCCGTGATAGCCGCCCTCGAACTTCACGATCTTGGTGCGCCCGGTGAAGGCCCGCGCCAGACGGATTGCATACATGTCCGCCTCACCGCCGGTGGAGACATAGCGCAGCTGTTCGGCGCAGGGCACGGCACGGCAGATTTCCTCGGCCAGCTCAATGCCGCGGGTGTTGCTGGCAAAGAAGGTCATACCCTTCGGCAGCTGCTCCAGCACCGCCTCCATCACTTCCGGATGGCCATGGCCCAGCATCATCGGACCGGAGCCGATCAGATAGTCGATGTACTCCTTGCCGTCTTCATCCCGCACACGCGCACCCTTGCCCTCGCGGATGACGATACCGGGGTCGAAATTGCCAAATCCGCCCGCGGGCAGCACCGCACGGGCGCGTTCGGTCCATTCAGCCTGGGAGAGGATCTTTTCCATGTCTTCAATTCCTGTTGAGGGCCGGGTTGCCCGAAGTTAGGTGGGATTTGACCAAAAAGTCAAAAATTAATGGATCACAGCTGCGGGAGCGCCCAGCCCCTCGCGGTCGGGACGTACACCCAGGCCGGGGCCTTCGGGCGGGGCGATGCGGCCATTGCTGCGCTTTGGACCCGCCGGGTCCAGCCGCGGGCTGACATAAGAGGACAGATCGCAGACGTTCATCACGCTGAGGGGCTCGGTGGCGGCGCCCAGATGCAGCAGGGCGGCGGTAGTGATGTCGGAACCCCAGGTGTCCTCGATGCACATTTTTGCACCCAAATGCAGGCACAGGTCGCGGGCCCGGCGCGAGGCTGACAGACCGCCGAATTTCGACAGTTTGATGGCGGCCGCATCCATTACGCCCGCAGCATGACCTGCCAGCAAGGAGGCCATGTCATGAACGTTCTCGTCCAGCTTCATCGGCAAGCCGCAGGCCGCGCGCACCCGCGCGCAGTCCTCGATGGTGGCGCAGGGCTGTTCCAGCATGATGTCCAGATCTGCAACAGCCCGGCCCACGCGGGAGGCATCCAGCGAGGAGGCACCGCAGTTCCAGTCGCCATAGACCAGCGGACCGCCGCCGACCGCTTTGCGCACCATCCGCAGCCGCGCCACGTCGGCCTGCCAGTCGCGGTCGGCGCCAAGCTTCACCTGAAACTGGGTGATGCCGGTGGCCTGCACCTCGCGGGCAATGCGGGCCATCTCCTCGGGGGCGACACAGGTGATCGAATGATAAAGCGGCATGTCCGCCTGCCGCTGTCCACCCAGCAATGCATGGAGCGGCAGGTTTGCTGCCTGCGCTGTCAGGTCCCACAGGGCAATGTCGATGGCGGATTTGGCATAGGCGTGCCCCTGCAGCCAGGCGTCCAGTTTCGCCATCACCGCCTCTGGCCCCACGGGATCGGCGCCCAGCAGCAGCGGCGCCATCTCCTCGACTGCGGGCACCACGCCGCGGGCATAGGCGGGCAGGTAATGCGGGATCGGGCAGACCTCGCCCCAGCCTGTGAGGCCGGTATCGGTGTCCAGCGCCAGCACCACGCTTTCGACCGTGTCGCAAGTCTTGCCCTCGGCCATGTAATAGGCGGTGTGGCTGGTCAGCGGCACATGCCACAGGGATATCCGGGTGATTTTCATGTGCGTGTCCCCAGGTCGGATTTCTTCAAAAGGTCGTCACCGCGCCAAAACGCCGCCGCCAGCAGCGGTCCCGGCACCATATCTATGGCGTGCTTCTGGTGCGGGGCGTGGTGGACTATGTCCCCAGGCCCCGCATCCCGCGCTGTGCGGCCTTCGGAGTGGAACCGGGCCTGGCCTCTAAGGATCAGGTAGGTCTCCTCCGGCGCATGCGAATGCTCGCCGTAATGCTGTCCAGCGCCCCAATAGCCGATGGACAGCCGCATTTCATCGCTTTGGTACAGCCCTTCAGGCGAGATCAGATTGGCCCAGCCGTAATTGTCCAGCCAGTCGCGGGAAAACCCGTCAGCCTCGGTGTATGTCTGCTGCCAGCGCAATCGGGGCAGGGCAGCGGCCAGCGCGGCCACTGCGGGCGTGGTCAATTTACAGAACTGCCTTCCGGCATCCGCAAGCTCTTCAATTTTCCCGCAGACCGGCAGGCGGCGCGGTTCCACCCGAAGCCGCGGCAGGCTCTGCATCCGCGCAGCAAACCAGCCCAGGCCTTCAGTCCGGGCAGCCAGTTGTGTCAGCTCATGCAGCAACTGTGCAGGCATCGCCTCAGCCTCCGTAGACCGCAACCGGGTCCCCCAGTGCGCCGTCTTCCGGTATCACACCAAGTCCGGGCAGGGAGGGTGGCACCGATACCCCTGCGTCATTGCGCGCGCCCTGGCCTGGCACCGGGTCCACGTCCAGATGATAGTGGCAAAGCCAGCTTGCCAGCCGGTTGGCGTCCGGTGTCGAGGCGGCCAGATGGATCGCCGCGGTATCGGCCAGCGCCGAGCCGCCCAGGTACTCGATATGCATCTGCCAGCCCACCGAGACGCCAAAGTCGCGGATCTGCCGCGCGCGGGTCAGCCCGCCGACCCGGTTCGGCTTCACCTTCACGCCCTCGCAGGCGCCGCGCCTCCAGGCCTCCAGATGGTCGCCGAAGTCATGCATGCATTCATCCAGCAGGATCGGATTGGAAACGCGGGAGGCGACATGGGCGCATTGGTCCAAGGTTTCGCAGGGCTGCTCTACCCAGTCGCGGGCCTTGACCGAGTTCAGCACCTCCACCGCGACCCCCGGCTGCCAGGCGCGGTTTACGTCGAAGGTCACCTTGTGGCCCTTGGGCAAGCCTTCCGAGATCGCTTCGATCCGGTCGATGTCGAGGCCGGTATCGGTGCCGCCGACCTTGGCCGAATGCACGGTATAGCCCTTTTGCGCGGCACGGGCGATCAGCGCCAGCATATCTTCCGGGCTGCCGGTGGAAATGGAGGAATTCACCAGCACCGGTGCTGCCTCGGCCCCGCCCAGAAGCTGCCACAGCGGCAGGCCTGTAGCCTTGCCGAGAATATCCCAGCAGGCCATGTCGACCGGTGATTTCACATATGGATGGCCCGGCAGCTGCACATCCATCACCTGGTTCACGTGATCCAGGCTGCGCGGATCCAGCCCGATCAACGCAGGCGACAGCGTTTCAATGCCGGCCCGGATCCCCGGCCCGTGTGCGGGCAGATAGGTATGCCCCCAGGGGCAGCCTTCTCCCCAGCCCGAGATGCCCTCGTCGGTATCAATGCGCACAAAGGTGCTGTCGAGTTTCTCGAACTTCAGCCGCCCGCCCGAGAGGTGATAGGGCTCGCTCAGCGGCAAAACGAGCTGGTAGACAGTGATCCGGGTGATCTTCATTTCAGCTCCACTTCCACAATGCTCATCGAGGCATCTCCGGCGTTGATCACATTGTGTTCGACGCCTTCCTCGCGGCCGTTGGCTGTCCCCGCGGGGACAGTGGTTTCCTTTATCTTGCCGCCCGGCGGCTCCAGCCGCATGCAGCGGTGTGTGACGGCGGTGATCACTTAGTCCATCGCCTGCTAATGCCAGCCGGTTTCGGCGCCGGGGGCAAAGTTGAAGCGGGTCATCCGCACGCGGACATCGCCGGTTATCCGGGTGGCCTGGGCTGCGATGGTCATGTGGGACGGTCCTTGTTGAGAGTGCGGGAGCCTCTGGCGGGGATATTTTCGGCCAGAAGAAGACCGGGTGTGTCATTTGGCGGTTCCGAATGCGGCCGCCGGCGTGCCGGGGCATTCGAAATCCGGTGCCGCGCCCAGCCCGGGTGCATCCGGCGCATAGAGCTTGCCGGTTTCAGCCCGATCGCCGCGGTCTTGACCTGGAACCGGCAGTATCCTTGTGTTCGGCAGCCGCCAATCCCGGCTATGGTCTCCGCAGTGCCCTTTCGGGGTGCCATCCGGTACATCGGCGCGCCGCCGGTCAGCGCGGGCGCTTTCAGCCGTGCCAGCGGCGGCACGCTTTCGGAATGCGCCGCGATGCAATTCCCGCCGCAGAGGGTGAACCCGCCGCAGCCTTGCTGCCCTGCGCCGGTGCCGGTGACAACGATTGAGGCGGTGGCGGTTTCAATGGCGTTGCCTGCGCCCCGGACATAGGCGCCGTCAGCATAAGGCAGGCCGGTCTGAAAGATGCGGATACAGTTGCTTTTCATCTCTGGCGCTCCTGTGGTCAGCCCGGGGACATTGCCGGATCATCCGCCAGCCCCTCGCCGCGCCAGAACACGAAGCAGAGGATAGGATGCTCGTTGGTGATCATCGCATGCGGCTGGCCGGGCCCGTGCATCTTGGTGCTGCCCGGCACCAGCCGGCGGACTTCCTCGCCCTTGGCCATGAAGTCGGCACTGCCGGAGATGATCGTATAGAGTTCTTCCGGCCCATGCTGATGCCAGGGATAGTTGAGACCCGGCCCCCAGTAGCCGATTGTCATCCGGCTTTGCTGCGAATGGAAGTGGCCGGTGGGGCCCACCAGCTCAAACCAGCCATAGCGCTGCAGGAAGTCCTTGCCGACTTCTTCCTCGGTATAGGTGAGGCGCCATTCCGCGTGCGGAGCCAGCGCCATGATCGCCTGTTGCAGAGCGCGCACCTCCGCCTCTGCCGGGATGCCTTTGGCAGCAAAACCCGGGTCGGATTGCACAAGTTCTGCGCCGGGAATTTGATGGCCTGCGCGACCTGCCCAAGTGATGTCATCGGGCCAGGGCTGGAATTCAGCTGCTGCGGGCAGCGCCGCATGGTAGGCCTTGGCGGCCTCTAGCGCCTTATCAAACAGCACCCGGCTCATGGGAGCACCACGATATTGCCGGTGTGCTTCTTGGCGATGAAGGCGGCCTGCGCCTCTTTCAGGTCCGACAGCGGATAGGCTGCGGCCAGTGCCGGTTTGATTTCGCCCTTTTCGATATAGGAGACCACGTCGGTGAAGTTGCGGTGCGGAGTTACGGTGGAGCCGGTGAAGGTCAGGTCACGCAGGTAGAAGGTGCGCAGGTCCAGCTCGACCAACGGTCCGGCAATCGCGCCGGAGCAGGTGTAGCGGCCGCCGCGCTCCAGCACGCCGATCAGCTTGGGCCAGGCCGCGCCGCCGACCACATCGGCCACCACGGTGACCTTTTCGCCGCCAAGCGCAGCCCGCAGGTTTTCCGGCGACCGCGGCAGGATCAGGTCGGGGCCAAGCCCGGCCACCTCTGCATGTTTGGCTTCCGGGGACATCGCGATCACCCGCGCGCCGCGGCGCTTGGCAAGCTGGATCAGCGCACCGCCAACCCCGCCCGAGGCGCCGGGGATCAGTACCGTGTCACCGGTGTCCACGCCCGCCCGGCTCAGCATCCCTTCGGCGGTGACATAAGAGCAAGAGAAAGTCGCCAGCTCCGCATCGGTGAGGGGGCTTTTGACCACCGCCACACCGCGCGCATCCGCCTTAGTGTATTCAGCAAAGCCGCCATCGCATTCGGAGCCGAAGTATCCGGCCTTGTCTTTGTTCTCGGGGTCGTCCCAGTCGCGGACCCAGCCGCCGACCATGACACGCTTCCCGATCAGGGCTGGATCGGCACCGTCGCCGACGGCCACGACTTCGCCGACCGCGTCGGCCCCCTGGATGCGCGGGAAGGTGAGAGGGCGGCCGCCCCAGCTCGGGTCGTCCTCGCCCACTTCGTCAAAGGCGCCGCCGGTGGTGGCGCCTTTGACTGATTTGGAGTACCAGCCGGATCGGGTGTTCACATCGGTGTTGTTCAGCCCGCAAGCGCCGACCTTGATCAGCACCTCCATTGGACCCGGCTGCGGCACCGGCCAGTCCTGGTGCCATTCGTATTTGTCCAGACCGCCGTGGCCGGTCAGAACCATCGCATTCATTGTGTCGGGCAGGGTCATTTTTTGTGTTTCCCTATTGGCTATGGGGAGGGGGCGCTGCCCCCGCCTTCGGCTCCCCCGGAGTATTTTTGAAAAGATGAAGGGGGCCTGTTGTTTGCTCATTCTGCCGGAGTGCGTTCCGCGTCGCTACGGGGCAGCAGGCTGTCGGGGTCATAAGCGGGGGCGCCCAGGATCCGGCCCTTGCGCGGCTCTCCGGCAACAATCACCTCGATCTGCGTGCCCGGCACATTGGCGTGCGGTTTTAGATAAGCAAAGGCTAGGATCTTGCCGACGGTATGGCCATAGGCGACCGAGGCGGTGGAACCCACGACCTGGCCCTCCAGCAGGACGGCTTCACCGCCATGGCCGTCGGTGATGCCGTCTGGCTCAATCTCCAGATAGGCGCAGACCCAGGGCTTATCAGCTGCGTTCAGCGTCTTGTCCTTGCCCAGATACGCCTTGTCGGTGCGGGCAAAGCGAAGCACGTCCGCCTCGGCCAGGGTCACTTCGTTGGTGAGTTCGCTCGCGCCCTTGAAACCCTTCTCCATCCGCATCGCATTCATCGCAAACGAGCCGTAGTCGGCAATGCCATGCGCCTCACCCGCTGCCCACAGCGCGTCATAGACCGCCAGGGCACTGCCGCGCGGGATGTGCAGCTCCCAGCCAAGTTCGCCAGCATAAGACATCCGGAAGGCCCGGAGCTTATGGCCCGCAACTTCGATCTGTTGCGCGGTCAGCCATTTGAAACCGGCGTTTGTCAGGTCCGCATCGGTGCAGGCCCCCAGGACCTCGCGGGCTTTCGGGCCGTTGAGAGCGATGGCAGCCCAATCGGTGGACAGCGTTGTGATTTCCACCTCTTCACCTGCGCGGTTCTGGTTCAGGTGGTCCAGCAGCCGCTGTTCAAAGAAGGCGGCGCAGACCAGGTAGTAGCTGCCCTCCGCCAGCTTCACCACGGTGGTTTCCAGCTCAATCCGGCCGCGGCGGTTCAGCATGTGGGTGAGGGCGATGCCGCCCGTCTTTTGCGGCAGGCGGTTGGCGGTCAGCCGGTCCAGCAGGGCGGCGGCGCCGGGGCCCGAGACCGTAACCTTGGTGAAGGCGGAGATGTCCATGATACCCACGCCCTCGCGCACGGCCTTGCACTCCAAGCCGACCATATGATGCACTTCGTTGCGCTTGAAGGAATAGTGGTCGCGTTGCTCCACGCCGTTCCTGGCAAACCAGCGCGGACGCTCGTGGCCAAAGACCTCTTCGTAGACAGCACCTTTGTCCTTCAGCCGCTCATAAAGCGGCGAAGGTTTGATCGGGCGGCCCGCCAGTCGGTTGAAATGCGGGAAGGGGATCTCGTGGCGCAGCTTGTAGTCCTCATGCGCCTTGGTCACCTGCCAGTCCTTGGTGGCATAGGAGCCAAAGCGGCGCGGGTCGTAGTCGCGCATCGAGATATCGGCGGCGCCATGCACCATCCAGCGGGCCAGCTCGCGGGTGAGACCCGGGCCCCAGCCGATGCCGATCTGGGTGCCGCAGCAGCACCAGTAGTTCTTGACGCCCGGCGCCGGGCCGATCAACGGGTTGCCGTCGGGCGGATGCGAGATCGCGCCATGCACCTCGCGCTGGATGCCGAGGTCAGCAAAGACCGGCATCCGGTTCAGGCTTTCCTCCAGCCACGGCATCACCCGGTCGTAATCTGCGTCAAACAGCCAGTTCTCATACTCCCAGGGGCAATGGTCGTGCCAGACCGAGTTGCTGCCTTCCTTCTCGTAGATGCCGATCAGCCCGCGCTTTTGCTCCATGCGGATGTAGCCGGAGACCTGTCTGTCGTCGCGGATCACCGGCAGTTCCTTGTCCAGTGCCTCGAACTCCGGCACCGGTTCGGTCACAAAATAGTGGTGGGTCATCGAGGTCATCGGCAGCTGCAGCCCGGACCATTCGCCCATCTGGCGGGCATAAGTGCCGCCGGCATTGACCACATGCTCGCAGCGAATGGTGCCTTTTTCCGATTCCACAATCCACTCGCCGCCCGGTCCTTGGGTGATGTTGGTGGCGCGGCAATGGCGGATGATGCGGGCACCCTTCTGGCGGGCGCCTGCGGCCATTGCCATGGTGACGTTGGTCGGGTCCACATGGCCGTCGTCGGGGGTATGAAGCGCCCCCAGTACCCCTTCGAGATTATAGAAGGGATGAAGCTCGGCAACTTTCTCAGGCCCGACCAGCTCAATGTTGAAGCCCAGCGAACGGCCCACTGACAGCGTGTGGCGCAGCCAGTCCATCTCATCCTCGGTATAGGCCAGGCGGAAGGAGCCGCAGCCGTGCCAGGTAACCGCCTGGCCGGTCTCTTCCTCCAGCTTTCCGGAATAGAGGCCGATGTTGTAATCCACGCATTTGCCAAGGCCAAAGGAGCTGGTGGAGTGGGTGATCTGGCCCGCCGCGTGCCAGGTCGAACCCGAGGTCAGCTCAGCCTTTTCCAGCAAAACCACCTCCGGGCCCCAGCCCTCATGCGCCAGGTGATAGGCCAGGCCCACCCCCATCACGCCGCCGCCCACGATGACCACACGGGCCTGTGCCGGGAATGCTTTTTCAGCCATTTCGCTGTTCCTGATTGCAATGCGCTTTTCTGCTCGACAGGCTAATTCCATATTTGTACCATCGTCAATCATGAATGGCACAAATGTATCACTGACTGTTTTGGAGCGCCTCACGGAAGAGTGGGATGCGCTGACCCCCGAGGCCCAGAAGGCGGCCCGCTATGTGCTGGAAAACCCTGCCGATGTGGGGGTTTCCACCGTGCGCGAGATTGCCGAGGCTGCCAATGTGAAGCCCAACACCTTTGTCCGCATGGCGCGGCAGGTGGGCTTTGACGGTTACGAGGATTTCCGCGCCCCGTTCCGCGAGGCGATACGCAAGGGCGGGGTGTCCTTCCCGGACCGGGCGCGCTGGCTGCAGGATACGGCCAAGTCCGGTGAACTGGGCGGGCTTTATGCCGATATGGTTGGTGCCGCGATCCGCAATATCGAAGACACCTTTGCAGGGATCGACGCCAACGCTTTGGAGGCAGCAGCGCATGCGATTTGGAATTCCCGCCAAGTGTTCACGCTGGGTGTCGGCGTCAATAACGCCAATGCCCGCAATTTCACCTATCTTGCCTCAACCGGCATGAAGCAATTCCACGCCATCCCGCGGCCCGGCTCGACGGCGGTGGATGATCTTGCCTGGGCGGACGGCCAGGATGTGCTGATCGCGATGACCTGCAACCCCTACCGGGCCGAGGTGATCGAGGCGATCCGGATAGCACGCGAACAAGGGGTCATAATCGTCGGTATTTCCGATAGCCCCGCCAGCCCCGTGATCCTCAATGCGGACCATGGGTTCACTGTCGCGGTGGACACGCCGCAATTCTTCCCGTCATCCGTCTCGATGATCGCTCTCTTGGAAACATTGCTCTCCTTTGTGATTGCGGTCTCCAGCGAGGAAATCGTCGAGCGGGTTGAGAAGTTCCACAAACGCCGGCACCAGCTGGGCATCTACGCGGAGGACCCTGAATGAACGCAGCCCTGATCCATTCTCTTGAGGCGCGGTATTACATCGACCCGGTCCTCTTTGAGGCCGAGCGCAAGGGCCTTTTGGCGCGCAGCTGGCAGTTTGCCGGCCACGCCAGCCAGCTGGAAAACACCGGCGACTATTTCGCATTTGAGATGGCCGGCGAAAACCTGTTCAGCATCAAGGGGCGCGATGGCGAAATCCGCACCTTCTATAACGTCTGCCAGCACCGCGCCCATCAGCTTGTCTCGGGCGAGGGCACCACGCGGGTTGTGGTCTGCCCCTATCACGCCTGGACCTATGAGCTGACCGGCCAACTGCGCGCCGGGCCGAACCTCAATTCGGTTCAGGGGTTCGACAAATCCAAGGTTTGCCTGACCGAAGTCCGCACCGAGGTTTTCCTTGGCTTTATCTTTGTGAACCTCGACCCGGAGGCGCGGCCGATGGAGGACTGGTTCCCGGATGTGCGGGCTGAGCTTGAAAGCTTTGTCCCCAATTGGGCGGACCTGAAGCCGCTGGAATGGGTGGGTATCCCTGAGGCCTGCAATTGGAAAGTTTCCGTTGAGAACTACTCTGAATGCTACCACTGCAGCTTGAACCACCCGACCTTCTCCACTGGGGTGATCAAGCCGGAAACCTATGACATCCAGCCCCAGGGCTATTGCCTGCGCCACACGACTGAGTGCAATTCGCTGGACCAGATGACTTATGACATCAACTCCGGTTTTGAAAACAACGAGAAATACTCCAGCTGGTTCCTCTGGCCGATGTTCTCCTTTCAGGTCTACCCGGGCAATCTGCTGAACACCTATCACTGGCGGGCCGTGGACGCTGATCACGTGGTGGTCTGGCGCGGCTGGTATTCCATCGGCGGCGAGGACAATGAAACCGTGCGCCGGATGGCGGTTCAGGACCGGGCAACCACGGTAGAGGAGGATATCCACCTGGTTGAATCCGTGCAGCGCGGCCTCAAAAGCCGCGGCTATGTTCCCGGACCCTTGGTGGTTGATCCCTCTTGCGGAGTGAACTCGGAACATTCAATCCTGCATCTTCAGAAGTGGATGCGTGAAGCGGCAGACCATGATCTTGCAGCAGGGACCTAACGAAAATGACACAGCTAGATGCCGAATGGCTGAACTACATCGACGGCGCCTTGGTGCCCGGCGGGGCAGGGTGGATTGATGTCACCAACCCGGCGAATGGCGAACTGCTGGCCCGGCACGCGCTGGCTGATGCCGCCGACGTGGACCGTGCCGTGCAGGCCGCCCGCCGGCTGCATCTGTCAGGGGAGCTGTCATCGCTGCGCCCGATTGCGCGCGGGCGCATGGTGCAGGCGATGGGTCGCTACCTCTTGGACAATCTCGACGAGATCGCGCGCGTCCTGACGCTGGAACAAGGCAAACCGCTTTGGGAAGCCCGGATCGAGATCGAAGGCGCGGCCCTCTATTTCGAATATTACGGCAATCAGGCCAGCACTGTCGAAGGCCGCTCGATCCCGCTGGGCGGCGGCTATTTTGACTGGACCGAGAATGAGCCGATGGGCGTCTCCGCCCAGATCATCCCCTGGAATTACCCGGTGGAGATGACGGCGCGCTCGCTGTCGGCTGCACTTGCCACCGGCAACGCTTGCGTGATCAAAACGCCGGAACTCACCCCGCTCACCAATGCCTGGCTCGCCCGCGCGGCGGAGGCTGCCGGTTTCCCGGCTGGTGCAGTCAATATCCTCTGCGGTTTTGGCCACGAAGCGGGCGCGGCACTTTCCGGTCACAGCCAGGTCAACCAGATCGTCTTTACCGGCTCTGTTCCCACTGGCATCCGTATCGCCACCGCAGCGGCACAGAACGTAGTGCCTTGCGTGCTGGAACTCGGCGGCAAGTCCGCTGCCATCGTGCATGAGGACGCCGACCTCGACGCGTTTGAGAATGACATCCGCTGGGGCATCTATTTCAACGCAGGTCAGGTGTGCAGCGCCATGAGCCGGGTGATCGTGCACGAAAGCCGCCATGATGAGCTGGTCGAGCGCGCGGTGAATGTGGCCAGCAGTCTGAACGTTGGCCCTGGCATCGACCGGCCGGAGTTTGGCGCCAACATGGGCGCCATGGTTTCCATGCCCCAGCGCGACCGCGCCCTGGGCATCGTCCAGCAGGCGCAGGCAGACGGCGCCACCGTTGCCACCGGTGGCACGCCCGTTGGCAATGCGGGTGCGTTCCTGGCCCCGGCCATCGTCTCCGGCATCACCCCGAACGACAGCATCGCCAACGAGGAAATCTTCGGCCCCGTCCTCTCGGTGCTCAAGTTCCGCTCCGACGCCGAGGCGGTCGCGATCGCCAACAGCACCGAATACGGGCTGGTTGGCGGCGTCTTCACCCGCGACCTGGACCGCGCCACCCTCTGCGCCCGCCAGCTCCGCGCAGGCCAGGTCTTTGTGAACGAATGGTATGCCGGAGGGGTCGAAACCCCTTTTGGCGGCTACGGCAAATCCGGCTACGGCCGCGAAAAGGGCCGCGAGGCGCTGTGGAACTACGTTCAGACCAAAAACATCGCCATGAAACTGAGAGGCTGAGATGAGCGCATTTGACGAAGATCTGTTCCTGAAGGGAATGGAGCAGCGCAAGGCAACCCTTGGCGCCGAGTATGTCGAAAAGAACCTGACCGCGGCGGATGATTTCACCCGGCCCTTCCAGGAAGCAATGACCGCCTGGTGCTGGGGCTTTGGCTGGGGCGACGATGTGATCGACGCCAAGACCCGGTCAATGATGAACCTCTCTATGATCGGTGCGCTGGGCAAGATGCACGAATGGGAGCTGCACTGCCGCGGCGCCCTTAACAACGGTGTCACCAAAGAGGAGATCCGGGCGATCATCCATGTGATCGGTATCTACTGCGGTGTTCCGCAAGCGCTGGAATGCTTCCGGGCCGCCCGCAAGGTTCTGGAAGAGCAGAACTGAACCTTATTCTATTGTTGGTATTTGAAAGGCGGTCCTGTTTGGGCCGTCTTTTTATTTTGGTCTGTTCTCCTCGCTGTTTTGCGGCTCCCGCTGAGCCGTTCTAGCGGGAGGGACCTGGGTGGGGGGATGCTGGTTGGCCTTTTTGTCTGGATTGTCGAGTTTCCGGGCGTGGCGACTCGTTTTCCGGGGTGATTTGCTGTGATTCCTGGCGGCGGGTCTGTGGATAAGCTGGGCTGGTCTGTGGGTAAGTCCTGTGGCGGGGTGTTTTGGGTGTTCCGGGGTGTTTACGGCCGCAGCATCCGGGTCAGTATTGCTGACTTTTTTGACGCGTAAGCTGTTGATTTTGTTTTATTTTCATCTTTTCTCTTCGGAAAGTTCGGTTTTTGCTGTTTTTTGGCTTGCGGGTTTGTTGGTCTAACCTTAGAACCCCCCTCACCGGCAGCGACGAGATGCTGCTGAGACACACCGGACGGGACGGCGGGAACGCAGGACGGGACGGGAAACACACCGGAGAGACGGTGGGACGGGCTGGAGAGGCGGCCGGACGCTCAGGAGAGACTGAGGCACTTTGATAGATCTGACAGGCGGGCGCGCTGGGGAATACTGGCGCATCGGTCTTGTTTTTGGCCTCTTGGTGCTGCTCTTTGACATTGATGGATAACTGAAGAGATATGTGGGCGGTTTGGTTCGTTTCGATGGATCAACGTCTGTATATCAACGCTCATAGGAAGTTCGCTTCCGATGATTGAGTGTCAGCTTCACTGTCTTGTTCGGCTTCGGTTTCTTTTGAAACCAAGCACAACAGACAGAGAATAATTGGTTGCAGTTCCGGTTCCTAGCCGGGTCGGATCGCAAGGCGTCTCAAGCCCCCGTGTTTGAGCGTTTTGTTAAAGCAACCAGTGATGTGCAGAGGTTCGAACGTCAAGGATAAGCTGGCAACAGCTTTTCAACTTGAGAGTTTGATCCTGGCTCAGAACGAACGCTGGCGGCAGGCCTAACACATGCAAGTCGAGCGCTCTCTTCGGAGGGAGCGGCGGACGGGTTAGTAACGCGTGGGAACGTGCCCTTCTCTAAGGAATAGCCACTGGAAACGGTGAGTAATACCTTATACGCCCTTCGGGGGAAAGATTTATCGGAGAAGGATCGGCCCGCGTTAGATTAGATAGTTGGTGGGGTAACGGCCTACCAAGTCTACGATCTATAGCTGGTTTTAGAGGATGATCAGCAACACTGGGACTGAGACACGGCCCAGACTCCTACGGGAGGCAGCAGTGGGGAATCTTGGACAATGGGCGCAAGCCTGATCCAGCCATGCCGCGTGAGTGATGAAGGCCTTAGGGTCGTAAAGCTCTTTCGCCAGAGATGATAATGACAGTATCTGGTAAAGAAACCCCGGCTAACTCCGTGCCAGCAGCCGCGGTAATACGGAGGGGGTTAGCGTTGTTCGGAATTACTGGGCGTAAAGCGCGCGTAGGCGGACCAGAAAGTAAGGGGTGAAATCCCAGGGCTCAACCCTGGAACTGCCTCTTAAACTCCTGGTCTTGAGTTCGAGAGAGGTGAGTGGAATTCCGAGTGTAGAGGTGAAATTCGTAGATATTCGGAGGAACACCAGTGGCGAAGGCGGCTCACTGGCTCGATACTGACGCTGAGGTGCGAAAGTGTGGGGAGCAAACAGGATTAGATACCCTGGTAGTCCACACCGTAAACGATGAATGCCAGTCGTCGGGTAGCATGCTATTCGGTGACACACCTAACGGATTAAGCATTCCGCCTGGGGAGTACGGTCGCAAGATTAAAACTCAAAGGAATTGACGGGGGCCCGCACAAGCGGTGGAGCATGTGGTTTAATTCGAAGCAACGCGCAGAACCTTACCAACCCTTGACATCCCTGGACCGCTGGAGAGATTCAGCTTTCTCGTAAGAGACCAGGTGACAGGTGCTGCATGGCTGTCGTCAGCTCGTGTCGTGAGATGTTCGGTTAAGTCCGGCAACGAGCGCAACCCACATCCTTAGTTGCCAGCAGTTCGGCTGGGCACTCTAGGGAAACTGCCCGTGATAAGCGGGAGGAAGGTGTGGATGACGTCAAGTCCTCATGGCCCTTACGGGTTGGGCTACACACGTGCTACAATGGCAGTGACAATGGGTTAATCCCAAAAAACTGTCTCAGTTCGGATTGGGGTCTGCAACTCGACCCCATGAAGTCGGAATCGCTAGTAATCGCGTAACAGCATGACGCGGTGAATACGTTCCCGGGCCTTGTACACACCGCCCGTCACACCATGGGAGTTGGGTTTACCCGAAGGCCGTGCGCCAACCTCTTCGGAGGGGGCAGCGGACCACGGTGAGCTCAGCGACTGGGGTGAAGTCGTAACAAGGTAGCCGTAGGGGAACCTGCGGCTGGATCACCTCCTTTCTAAGGATGTTCCTGGCCAGATCAGCGTGCTGATCTCGTGGAACACTTAGCATGGGCAGCAAACAAAGCTGCCCGCATCGGAAATATCGCAAGATGTTTCTTGGACCGGACCGTCCTCATATCTCTTCAGTCATATCGGATCCTGGCGCTGCCAGGGTTCAGCAAGGGGCCTTAGCTCAGCTGGGAGAGCGCCTGATTTGCATTCAGGAGGTCAGGAGTTCGATCCTCCTAGGCTCCACCAAGCATTGGCACCTTGAACCACATTCGGCGGCAGCCGGGTCTTGCAGGATCTTGGTGACATAACTGCCGGGTGCTGCTCGCGGGCATTGCTTCGCAATACCCTGCCGCCCACTGATTTTGTTTTGCTGAAGCAAAACGAAAACCGGGTCGGTAGCTCAGGTGGTTAGAGCGCACGCCTGATAAGCGTGAGGTCGGAGGTTCAAGTCCTCCTCGACCCACCACTTCCCTGGGAGTGGCGATACGATTTGACCGTTAAGCACTGTGCAGTGTTTAACCGTCCAATCGGACGGAAATTGACATCGTAAAGAGAGATACAATCAACAAGACTGTTGGTCGCCCGAGTGTGGGATTGACCTCAGTCAGGTGCTGACTGTCCTTCGGGACGGGATGCGAGCTTCAGAATACGTCATGTTTCCTCAGACGTCCTGAAGTCTGCCTGATTGAAAAGACAGTGTTGTCCAAGTCAAGTACACTAACCCGGTTCAATATCCGCAAGGATTTGAACCCGCATGATCGCACGATCATGCAATAAGTTCCTGGTCGCAATTGTGGCCGGGAGCGGGATAGTTTGCTTTTTGGTTCAGGAAAACATGCTGCGGTTTCTTACCAGCTTCCGCAGCTGAGCGTGTTTTAGAACACTCTCTTTTTCTGGATCAAATCAAGCGCGAGAAGGGCGTTTGGTGGATGCCTTGGCAGTAAGAGGCGATGAAAGACGTGATACCCTGCGATAAGCTTGGGGGAGCCGGGAATAGGCTTTGATCCCAAGATCTCTGAATGGGGGAACCCACCTGAAAGTTTGTTATAATAGCCGCCGGTTCATTCCGGATGGCTGCTTATAATGGGCTTAACCAGGTACTTATAGACTGAATACATAGGTTTATAAGAGCAAACCCGGGGAACTGAAACATCTAAGTACCCGGAGGAAAGGACATCAATAGAGACTCCGTTAGTAGCGGCGAGCGAACGCGGACCAGCCGAGCCTGATGAGTGAGAAGAACATGTTGGGAAGCATGGCCATAGCGGGTGACAGCCCCGTATTCTAAGCTCTGAGGGACGTATTAAGTAGGGCGGAACACGTGAAATTCTGTCTGAAGATCGGAGGACCACCTCCGAAGGCTAAGTACTCCTTACTGACCGATAGCGAACCAGTACCGTGAGGGAAAGGTGAAAAGCACCCCGGCGAGGGGAGTGAAACAGTACCTGAAACCGAACGCCTACAATCAGTTGGAGGCCCCTTGAGGGCTGACAGCGTACCTTTTGTATAATGGGTCATCGACTTGGTCTCACAAGCAAGCTTAAACCGTTAGGTGTAGGCGCAGCGAAAGCGAGTCTTAATAGGGCGAATGAGTTTGTGGGATCAGACCCGAAACCGAGTGATCTAGGCATGGCCAGGTTGAAGGTGCGGTAACACGCACTGGAGGACCGAACCCACATCCGTTGAAAAGGATCGGGATGAGCTGTGCCTAGGGGTGAAAGGCCAATCAAACTCGGAGATAGCTGGTTCTCTGCGAAATCTATTTAGGTAGAGCGTCATCCGAATACCCCGGGGGGTAGAGCACTGGATGGGTAATGGGGCCCCACAGGCTTACTGATCCTAACCAAACTCCGAATACCCGGGAGTACTAGATGGCAGACACACGGCGGATGCTAACGTCCGTCGTGGAGAGGGAAACAACCCTGACCTCCGGCTAAGGCCCCCAATTCATGGCTAAGTGGGAAAGCAGGTGAGACGTCCAAAACAACCAGGAGGTTGGCTTAGAAGCAGCCATCCTTTAAAGATAGCGTAACAGCTCACTGGTCTAATCAAGATGTCTTGCGGCGAAGATGTAACGGGGCTCAAGCCATGAGCCGAAGCCGAGGATGCACATAGTGCATGGTAGCAGAGCGTAGTGTGACATAGTTCCATGCGTCCTTATCTTCCTGCGGGAAGAATTGGACGCAAGGAGCTTTCGATGAAGCGGGCGCGTGAGCGATCCCGTGGAGAGATCACTAGTGAGAATGATGACATGAGTAGCGACAAAGAGTGTGAGAGACACTCTCGCCGAAAGTCCAAGGGTTCCTGCTTAAAGCTAATCTGAGCAGGGTAAGCCGGCCCCTAAGCCGAGGCCGAAAGGCGTAGGCGATGGGAACCACGTTAATATTCGTGGGCCAGGAGGATGTGACGGATTGTGAAGGTAGTTCATCCTTATCGGATTGAATGGGCTGCTGATCAGTCCCTGGAAATAGCCCTCCATCAGACCGTACCCTAAACCGACACAGGTGGACAGGTAGAGAATACCAAGGCGCTTGAGAGAACGATGTTGAAGGAACTCGGCAAAATACCTCCGTAAGTTCGCGAGAAGGAGGCCCGGGTCCTACGCAAGTGGAATCCGGGGGCACAAACCAGGGGGTGGCGACTGTTTATTAAAAACACAGGGCTCTGCGAAGTCGCAAGACGACGTATAGGGTCTGACGCCTGCCCGGTGCCTGAAGGTTAAAAGGAGGGGTGAGAGCTCCGAATTGAAGCCCAGGTAAACGGCGGCCGTAACTATAACGGTCCTAAGGTAGCGAAATTCCTTGTCGGGTAAGTTCCGACCTGCACGAATGGCGTAACGACTTCCCCGCTGTCTCCAACATCGACTCAGCGAAATTGAATTGCCTGTCAAGATGCAGGCTTCCCGCGGTTAGACGGAAAGACCCCGTGCACCTTTACTACAGCTTCGCACTGGTATCAGGATTGTGATGTGCAGGATAGGTGGTAGGCATCGAAACCGTGACGCAAGTCGCGGTGGAGCCTCCCTTGAGATACCACCCTTCGCACTCTTGATATCTAACCGCGGTCCGTTATCCGGATCCGGGACCCTGCGTGGCGGGTAGTTTGACTGGGGCGGTCGCCTCCTAAAGAGTAACGGAGGCGCGCGAAGGTTGGCTCAGAGCGGTCGGAAATCGCTCGTTGAGTGCAATGGCAGAAGCCAGCCTGACTGCGAGACTGACAAGTCGAGCAGAGACGAAAGTCGGCCATAGTGATCCGGTGGTCCCGAGTGGAAGGGCCATCGCTCAACGGATAAAAGGTACGCCGGGGATAACAGGCTGATACTGCCCAAGAGTCCATATCGACGGCAGTGTTTGGCACCTCGATGTCGGCTCATCTCATCCTGGGGCTGGAGCAGGTCCCAAGGGTACGGCTGTTCGCCGTTTAAAGAGGTACGTGAGCTGGGTTTAGAACGTCGTGAGACAGTTCGGTCCCTATCTGCCGTGGGTGTAGGATACTTGAGAGGAGTTGCCCCTAGTACGAGAGGACCGGGGTGAACGAACCACTGGTGGACCTGTTGTTGCGCCAGCAGCAGTGCAGGGTAGCTATGTTCGGACAGGATAACCGCTGAAGGCATCTAAGCGGGAAGCCCCCCTCAAAACAAGGTATCCCTGAGGGCCGTGGAAGACCACCACGCCGATAGGCCGGAGATGTAAGTGCAGCAATGCATTCAGTTGACCGGTACTAATCGCCCGATAGGCTTGATTTGATCCAGTAACAGACAGTGTTACTCAAAACCAAACAAGCAAACACATCCCATAATACAAGACCTGGACAACGTTGATTGTAACCGACGCAAGTTGCACGTGCCTGCCGCCACCCGGCGGTGACACAGCAACCGGGCGGCATCTCGCGCATTTGCTGAAGCAAATACGCTGCCTGCCGCTCGCCAGCCTTGCTTCGCAAGGCCGTCGGAATTGGATTTTTCTTGGTTTGGTGGCTACAGCACAAGTGAAACACCCGGTCCCTTCCCGAACCCGGAAGTTAAGCACTGTCGCGCCGATGGTACTTGGGCTCAAGCCCTGGGAGAGTAGGTCACCGCCAAACCTAGTAAAATCCAATAATCTCTCAATACGGTCTCAAAAAAACCTGACGCGGGATGGAGCAGCCAGGTAGCTCGTCAGGCTCATAACCTGAAGGTCGCAGGTTCAAATCCTGCTCCCGCAACCAACTTCCGCGAAAATCGCATCACCACGCACGGCGTCGAGATCTCTCGGCGCCGATTTGCGTAGCATCTCCAGCAGGTTGCCCTCGATCGAGAGCCAGTGGCCCTGCGCCTCTTCATCCCAATGCACGACCACGCGATCGACGAGCTCATGCAGCTCATCAGCGGCCCGGCCGGCAACGGCTTCATCCGACAGCGATGCTGCCAGGTCCGCCACCATCGCCCGGTACAGTTCCGGCAGGTCTTCGGGCAGCTCCACCGCCGGCGGCACAATCTCCACCCGCTTCTCCCGCATCTCCACCAGCTCACTGTGCACGGTGTTCAGGCGCTCGTTGATCACCGGTGAGAAGGCCCCGTCTTCGATGGCTTTCAGGAGGTTGCGTTCCTTCGTCTCCAGCTCGTGCAGGCGTGCGTCGTGGAGGCGCAGCCTCTCCTCGGCGGCGCCCTGACTCTCGACGAGGCGCTTTTGGAACCGCTGCCGGAAGTGCTCGTAGGCCTCGGGCTTCATCAGCTCGCGCCGAAGCCCTGACAGGACGAGGGGCTGGGCCACGCTCTCCCGAAGGCCACGGAACCCGGAGCAGACGCTGGGGCCCATCTCCTTGGCGTTGGCGCAGTAGTAGGTTTTGTATTTGCCGCTTCCGGCGACAGTCATCTTGCCGCCGCAGAGACCGCAATGAAGGAGGCCGGACAGGAGGTACTTCCTCCGGCGAAGGGTCTGCCCGGCCGAGAGCTTGTTGCGGACGCTGGCCTTGATCTTTGCGCTGCGCTTCGACAGGGCGGCTTGCCGGGCTTTCACTTCATCCCAGAGGTCCTGGCCGATGATGCGCAGCTCTGGCACCTCGGCGGTGCGCCACTCGCTCTCCGGGTTCAGCTGAGAGACCCGCCGTTCTGTCTGCGGGTTCTTGACGTAAGACAGCCGGTTCCACACCAGCCGCCCGATGTAGAGTTCGTTGTTGATGATGCCGGTGCCGCGGTCCCGGTTGCCGTTGATGGTGTTCTGCTTCCAGCGTCCTGACGACCTGCGGTTGGTGCCGGCGGAGGGGGAGGGGATGCCCTCTTGGTTCAGGCGATTGGCGATGGCGATCGGTGAGAGCCCTGCGGCGTAGTCGCGGAAGATGCTGCGCACAACGGCGGCTTCGATCTCGTTGATGGCGCGTTTGCCTTTGACCGGGGCGCCGCGCTCGTCAGTGCCCTGCCGGTAGCCATAGACCTTTCCGCCGGCACTCAGGCCCTTCTCGACGCGGCCTTCCAGTCCCCGCCGGGTCTTGTCGGCGAGTTCTTCCAGAAACATCGTGGCGAATATCGATGAGAGCCCCAGAGTCAGCGCGTCGATCTTGCCGCGACCGGTCGTGTGCAGCTCGACTCCGTTGAAGCGGGCGCGTTTGTAGAAGGCTGCGATGTGCTCGGCGTCGCGAGAGATCCGGTCTACGGATTCCGCGAGCACTACATCGAACTTGCCGCTGGCAAGGTCCGCCGACAGGCGTTGAAACTGTGGGCGGGCGCGGCTCACCGTGCCGCTGACCGCATTGTCCGCGTAGTGGCCCGCGATCGTCCAGCCGCGGTCCTTGGCGTAGCGTTCGGCCAGCCGGAACTGATCCTCGACCGACATCGGGTTCTGCATGTCGGTGGAGTAGCGCGCGTAGAGGGCAACGCGGCGCGGGCGTTCCACCGGTGAGTGATTGCTCAACCTCTACCCTCCATGCGTGCCAGCTCTTCCGCGCGCAGCCTGTCAAAAAGTGCTTTGAACGATTCATCCGCGGCGGTTGGTTGATCGGCCCAAACGAGCTCGACACCATGCTGTTCGCAGAACCGGCGGAACTCATCGGCCTTGTCGATGTCACGATAGATGCGCGCGGGATCTGTCGCGATCACAACCTCGGCACGACCGCTTTCGATGCATGTCCGGAGCGCCTGCAATCCGCTGCGCTCTGCCATGCCGCTTGCGCCGTTGTCGGAGAAGACCTCACCGACGGAAAAGAACTGCGCCTCTGCATGGGCGGAAAATCTGCGGCGCTGGTCTTCTATCGCCGCATCATCCGCGACTGCGGAGCGCAGATAGAGGGCGGCGCGGCGTTGGGTCGAGGGCGTGTTCGGATTGGTCATCAATACCTCATTGCGGGCCGGGGGCTGTGAGTGCTCTACGACAGATATGTCTCAAAAGATTGCGGAAAAGTTGTGTCCGCGGGTGAAATCTCTTGTAGGTTGAAGGTGTCTCGTCAGGTGTTGCTTCCTGCTTCTCCCGCTCTTGCGAGAGCTTGCGGACGGCGGCTTCTGCGAGGAGGTCGATCAATCTTTCGAGGGGCATCGGCGGAGTCCTTTCCTGGTCGGGCACTGAGCAACCGGCACAGCGGACGCCCAACCGGGCCATCGAACAGAAGTGGCCACCAGCACCCGCGGTATCCCCGCGGGTGCGTCTCGTTCAGCAGAATAGAAGTGCGACCTGCACAAGCAGCAAGGTCAGGGCGCCGCGCATAAGCAGCGTCGGGTGCCTGCGGCAGATGATGTGTTGGAAGCGGAGTAGGCTGTCTCCTTTGGTCTCCTGAAAGGAAGGGACGGCGCGCCGGCGTCTTCGTAGCAGCGAAGGAGTGGTGAGCATCACCGGCGCGCCTGGTGCTGGGGATCCAATCCGGCACCCCAGGGGCATGGTGCCCCCTCAAGGGACGGCGCCCAGGCCGGGCGCCGTCAGGTCAGCCCTCGTCGAACATCCGGAGGCTAAGCTTGACGGCCTCGGCGAAGTTCAGCGCATTCCGCACCGCCTGATAAAGCTGTTCAACCGCGGGCAAGGCCGCCTGAAGCACCTCCGCAGCCGGGGTGACTGACTTGCATGTGTCGAACGCCTCCGCGCAGCCGATCAGCTGCGCGCGCGGGATCGCGACCTGTTCCGCGGTTGTCCCTGCGGCGATCTCCATGCGTATCTCGGCGAGCACGGTATCGAGGTTGTATGCGAGATCCGGGGTGATGCTATCCTCCTCGTCGAGAAATTCGACCAGTTCCTCGACAGCAGTCCGTTCGGGCTCGCCGAGATGCGGCAGCACGCGTGAGATCAGGTGCTGTTGCATGCCTTCCCGGTGGTCCAGCACCAGCCGGGTAAGCTCAACCTGCTGCTCCAGCAAGTTCTTCTGCGGTGCATTGTTCATTGCTGCACCGCCTTTCCGGCCGGAAGGGGCCGCCGCGGCACGCGCCGCTCGACGGTGAAGCTCTGGCCGCGAACTGACTTCCGCCGGTGATGCCGCTGCATGCGATGTTCCGCTGCGATGTCGCGTTCTGCGTGAATGCGCCCGCGCACCGCGTTCATCGCCTCGAACGGCGAGCCATCGAGTCGGCCAAGGACCGGTGACCCGTGGTCTTTGGAGATCGCGAAGCCCCTGTGCGTCAGCGGCACCAGCAGGCGGCGGGCGCCGACGAAGCGGGTCGGCTCGTGAAGCCCGGCGGACAGGTAATCCGCCCGGCGGCGAACGTGCACCTCGTAGCCGACATTGGAACGGCGGCGTGAGCTGGTGCCGTAGGCAAGAAGTGCATACCGCTGCCTTCCGTGCTCCTCGATGTCGAGGACGAGGCAGGGCCGCGCCTTGGGGTGGCCGCTGTGTTCCTCGCCGGGGAGAGGAAAGCGGAAAGAGACGATGTCGCCGGGCGAGATGTGGTCCCGCCAGGCGGCAGTCATCGTAAGGTTCGTCTGAATTGCGTCGAGCATGTCGGCTCCTTGTGTAGTTGAATGACCGACGCGTCCGGCCTTCCCCTTTCCTGTCGGCCGGGGCCTTCTGCCGTGCGCGTCACAAGGCGCGCGCACGGCAGGAGGAGCTGGCCCTGCCCCCCCCGTGCTGCCAATCTGCCTTGCGGTGTTGGGGAGAGCGTCGAGAGGGAGCCCCTCTCGACCCCGCCGGGGGGCGAGCGGAGATGGGTTCGGGAAGAGGTGCGGAACGTTCTTTCCGGGAGGGGGAGGAGGTTTGGAGGAGAGCGCGGAGCGGCATCCTCCGGGAGCCATGGGGTCCTGGGGCAGTGCGGAACGAAGCCCCGGGCCTGTCGGGAGACGCCAGGGGGTGCAGGGGGGGTGGCGAACGGCGCTGTTGCACAAATCAGCTGATGAGCGCAGTTCCCCTTTCCCCGAACGCACTTATCCCAGGGCCATGGTGACCGGGATGCCGAGGGCAGTGAAGCGGTTCATGACCGCCGCACGGATCTGAACTTCGGCAACCTGGCGGTCGAAGTCGCGGGACATCAGCCTCTGTCCGAGCAGCTTCACGCAGTTCATTTTCGTCTCCACCCTGCTTCGTCGGTGGTAGCCGCTCCAGTTCCGCCACAGCGTCCGACCAAGATGCTTTGACGTCCGCAGGATCTCGTTCCGCGCCCGGGCTCCTGCCGTGTCCGGCTTCCAGGGCCTTGCGTTGCGGCGGGGCGGGATGATTGCTGCCGCTCCGCGGTCGGCGACGGCGTCATGGCAGGCGCGCGTGTCGTAGGCACCGTCCGCTGTCACGGTGGCGATCTCCTGATCCGGAGGGATCTGGGCAAGCAGGCCCGGCAGCATCGGCGCGTCGCCGACATTGCTGGAGGTGACCTCGACCGCCCGGATCTCCAACGTTTCCTCATCAATCCCGAGGTGGATCTTGCGCCAGACCCTTCGTTTCGAGCCGCCATGCTTGCGCGTGTGCCACTCGCCTTCGCCTTCCACCTTGATGCCGGTGCTGTCTACGAGCAGATGCAGCTGCCCCTTGGAACCGCGATACGGGATGGTCACGTTCAAAGTCTTTTGGCGACGTGACAGAGTGCTGAAGTCCGGCACGGACCAGCCCAGCCCGGACAGTTCGAGTAGGCTCGCCACGAAACCGGTCGATTGGCGGAGCGGCAGCCCGAGGAGGGCCTTGAGGGTGAGGCAGGCCTGGATTGCAGCGTCGCTATAGGCCTGCTGACGGCCACGGCGCCCCGACGGAATGGCTTCCCACTGCATCGAGGGGTCGAACCAGACGGTCAGCGATCCACGCTGCCTCAATGCTTGATTGTAGCTTTGCCAGTTGGTCGTCTTGTAGGTAGTCTTCGGAGGTCTGCTCATGCCTTCCGGCTACTACATTGGATTCACGAGGTGAATCCCTCACCCCTTTGTGCAACAAGGCCCCTGCGCCTCACACAATAAATGTAGAGGAGCGCCTGCGTGCGAAGCTTTTTGATGGCGATCCAACAAGCCAAGCGGAATACATAGCGCGTGCTCTCTCGCCTACGAACGGCGCTCTTTCACTTGACCCCGCTCGCGCCATTGAAATGTTCGATTGTCTTGCCGAATGGCTGCCTGCGCCTCTTCCCGAGCAGGACCCTATGGACAGGATATTCGGGCGCGACCTCAAGCGAGAGAGAGAGCAAAAAAGGCGGGCGATATCTGAAGCACTCGGCAATCTATGCTGGCATCTCGATGACAATGATCGCACGCCTGAGCGATCAGAGATTCTACTTTCATTTGTGCAAAATACAGGCTCGGAGGAAGCGATTGCCGGAGGCCTTGCCTTTCCAGATCACCCCGAAATTGTCAGATCCCTAAGACGCCTCGCCTCTACAGGGGGCTATCGGCAGACGTATGCATTCTCAAGTGCGATTACGGCCGCAGTGCGTCGTGGGCGTGCCATACCACGCGAGTTAGTCGACGCGACGGTTACGGCTACCACCTTCTAGCCGCCGGCGGCTATTCATGTCCTTCTAAGATTGGGCAAAACTCTTGCGGAGGCCGAACTTTTAGGGGATGCGGACGTGGCCAGCTTCGAGTCCGTGCTCGACGATCTATTCACTCGACTTGATTATTCAGCGTTAAATGAGCCCGGCATCACCTCGATCCAGACCATGATTTCAGCATCCCTCACACGGGCCGCCGCGGTGAGCCTCGCGGACGCTCTCGGCCGTAAAGGTGCTACCAGGGATGTGATCGACCGATGGCGAAGGTGCGCCGATACCGATCCGCTTCCTGAAGTCCGCCATGCTCTGGAGAACTGATCTGATCAGTTGGCTCAAAGATCGCGGGTCTCCGCTTGAACAGATTATGCGAAACTACTCTTAGGTGTAGGTGGCGATTTGTTTTCTTCAGGAGTGCTCGCCACGTTCAGCGCGAATGGCCGGATTGGAGAAGCCGCGCCGCAGCGAAGCGGGGTTGCGCCAACGGCATCTGTGGGTGGCTCCTGCATTGCAAGTGTCTTCTGGTGATGTTCGCGGTTTTTTTGTCAGTACTGTCGTCTGTCCGGCCTGTTTATGTTTTGGCATTGCCTCCACTGGCCCTGATGAATTCCGCGAGCGAGGTTCCAATCGGCTTATCGACCTCAGAGGGCCGCTGCCGTTGCCGGAGTGTCCTTACTCTTGGTTGACTTAATTCCGCATCATCACTTCAACGTCTTGCACCTCGCAGGCAATCGGAGCGCTTAGAACGCTGGTTGCCGGTATTCCTGTTTCTTTGTCAGCATCGCCCAGACGGCCCGGGCTGCCTTGTTTGCCTTGGCGACTGTTGCCAGCCGGAACGGTTTGCCGGCAATGATCTTGGCTGTCCAGAGATCGACCTTCTCTGGCGAACGTTTCGCCATCACAGCGCGTGACGTCATGCCCACGACCAGCAACTTGCGAATGTAGCGATCACCCTGCTTCGTGATCTTTCCAAGGCGTTCCTTGCCGCCGCTGGATTTATTGAGAGGGGTCAACCCCAGCCATGCCGCCAGATCGCGCCCTGTCTGAAACTGATGCGCGTCACCGATTGTGGCGACAATCGCCGATGCCGTGACCGGCCCAATTCCAGGCATGCGCATTAATCGGCGTGCATCTGCGTTCAGCATTGCGTGTTGCTCGATCATCTTGGAATAGCCAGAGATGCGTTCGTTCAGGCCGATGAATTGGTAGCACTGGATGCCGAGCATGCCGTTCGCGATGTCGGGCATGTCCGGGTGATCACCGTCATGGTGACGCCTTGCAAAAGCCGTAACTGCTTCGATCCCAATCGGCAAAATATGCCCAAACTCGCGCAACAGGCTACGGATCATGTTGGCCAACTGGGTGCGTTGCCGGACTGCCAAATCCCGGGTGCGATGGATCGACAAAATAGCCTGTTGATCTTCAGTCTTGATCTCAACAAACCGCATGGTCGGGCGTCTGACGGCCTCACAAATGGCCTCAGCATCAACGGCATCGTTCTTCCCGCGCTTCACGTAGGGTTTGACGTAGCTGGCAGGCATGAGCTTCACGTCATGGCCAAGCTTGCGCAGCTGGCGGCCCCAATGGTGGGACGATCCACAAGCCTCCATGCCGACAACACAGGGTGGAAGCGTCTCAAAGAAGGCAAGCAGCTTCCCGCGTTTTATGGCCCTATTGAAGATGACCCGGCCATTCTCCGAAATGCCGTGTACTTGAAATACATCCTTGGCCAGATCAAGGCCGACTGTTTTAACTGTCATTGGGTGGCTCCTTTCCTAGCAGTCATTGATAACTGCACTTTGGCACATTCGATGCCGGTGGAGCAGGAGCCACCCACCTCATCCGGACTGGGCCGATCAGGTTCCGAAGGGCGAAGACGGTTCGCAACTTTGCAGCGGCAGCTTCCTGCGCAAAGGTGCCGTTAGCTGTGCGCTATCATGGGTTTATATGATTGCGGAGAGGGCAGGTAGGATACGGCGGTTGCCTGCTCCCGCAACCAACTTCAGAGAACTTTCCAAGTCGGCGTCACCACCCAGGGATTTTCCGTGCGGCTTGCCGATCAGTTCCAGAAGATCACCCAGCATCTCGAAGTCGTGGCTACGCTCGTCTGCGTTCCAGGTGATGATGACCTGATCCAGGAGCGCATGCAGCTCATCACTGGCGCGGCCTGCAACGCCTTCGTCGGAAAGGGTGTCGGTGATATTTGCGATAAAGTCCCTATAGAGGGCGGGAAGATCCTCCGGCAGCTCAATTGGCGCAGGCACCAGGGCTTCCCGTTCAGCTCGTCGCCTTTCAAGCTTCGCATCAACAGCGTTTAGCTCACTGATGATGGCGTCGGAATGCAGACCGTTCTTCACCGCGCGCAGGAGGTTCGCGCGATCCTGTTCGAACTGTTTTGTCTCCTGGTCAAAGAGGCGCATCGCATCGCCTCTTGGGTGGGGCAGCATGAATATCCTTTCAATGGAAGTAGTCGGCGCGTCCCGCCGAAGGCGGGCCATGTGTAACAGGCGCCCCTTTGGGGGCGGCGGATGTTGGGGTGGGTGATTGCAGGCTCCTCCGCGGCGCGGGTGCCGGGCTTGCGTTCCAGCCCGTTCTTCAGGATCGAATGGACCGATGAATAGGAACGGGCGTTGATCTCGAGCGCCCGCTTGCAGGCGGCGTCGAGGCGGTCTGGACGTGTCGCGGTTTGATGCCGCTCCTTTGATAGCATTTATTGCAGCAAAGGAGACGAACTATGGGACTGAAACGGACAGAAGAATTCCGGGCCGATGCGGTGCGGATTGCGCTGACGAGCGGGCTGAGCAGGAAGCAAGTGGCCTCTGATTTGGGTGTTGGCCTTTCGACCCTGAACAAGTGGATCACAGCGCATCGCGACACCGAGGTGGTATCCGACAAAGACCTCGACCTTGCCCGAGAGAATGAACGGCTTCGACGGGAGAACCGCATTCTCAAGGAGGAGAGGGAGATCTTAAAAAAGGCAACGCAGTTCTTCGCGGGCCAAAAGCCATGAGGTTCAGGTTCATCGAAGAACACACTGATACCTTCAGCGCCAAGCGGATGTGCAATGTGCTGGATGTCAGTGAGCGCGGTCTACGGGCCTATCGCAGCCGCCCGGCCAGTCAAAGGCAGCGCACTGACATGGTCGTTCTGGCGCATATCAAGGAACAATCTCGCCTCAGCCTGGGCAGTTATGGCCGCCCACGGATGACCGAGGAACTGAAGGAGTTGGGCCTGAACATTGGCCATCGTCGCGTCGGGCGTTTGATGCGTGAGAATGGCATCCGTGTCGAACGATCTAAGAAATACAAGGTGACGACCATTGCCCGGCAGACGATTGCGAAGCAATCAGCCGAGAGGGGGACAGCAACCACGCCTTCAACATCGCACCCAATCTGCTGAACCGGGATTTCTGCGCAGATGCGCCCAATCAGAAATGGGCAGGTGACATAAGTTACGTGTGGACGCGCGAGGGCTGGCTCTACCTGGCGGTGATCCTTGATCTGCATTCCCGGCGGGTGATCGGTTGGGCCATCAGCAATCGGATGAAGCGGGACTTGGCGATCCGGGCGCTGAACATGGCTATAGCCTTCAGATCACCGCCTATGGGCTGCATTCATCATACGGATCGTGGATCGCAATACTGTTCTCATGACTATCAGATAATCCTGCGACAACACGGGTTCAGCGTGTCCCCCTCTCATGCATGTAAACATGCACTGCCGGGGCAGTGGATGAGCGGCAAGGGAAATTGCTACGACAACTCGGCGGTCGAAACGTTCTTCAAAACGATCAAGGCAGAGCTGATCTGGCGAAGGTCGTGGCCAACGCGTAGGGCCGTTGAACTGGCCATCTTCAACTACATCAATGGCTTCTACAATCCGCGACGGCGGCACTCAGCATTGGGCTGGAAAAGCCCCGTCGCATTCGAACGGAAAGTGGCCTAAACGAGCACTTGGAGCGGCACGAAAACGGGACACGTCCAGATCCGCCGGCAGCGGCTTCAGGGCGGGCCTGTCCAACTGATCGAACAGCTGCCGGCGGCTCGCGCCAAGGTGGCGGGAGACCTTGCTGTTGAGCCTGTCCAGCAACGGGCGGATGGCGGCATTTACTTCCTCAAGGCTAAAGAATTGCCGGTTGCGCAGCCGTGCCAGGATCCAGCGTTCGACCAGCAGGACAGCGCTCTCGACCTTCGCTTTGTCTCTTGGTTTGCGCGGCCTCGCGGGCAGTGAGCCCGTGAAGGCGCCACTGGTTCAAGCCCACTGGCGAACGGCAGTATCGTAGTGCGCGGCCAGATCCGCGCAGGTGCGGTTGAGCTCGGGATCGTAGAAACGGGCTTTGTTGACGCCGGCCCGAAGATTATCGGGTACAACTTGAGCGGTCACACCGCCAAAAAAGGAAAAGGCCCGCACGTGGCTGGAGATCCAATCCGGCAGCGTCTGGGTCCAGGTCGCCTCGGCGAAGGTGAAGTTGGAAGCACCGAGGGTAGCGACAAACAGCTGCGCCGCGCGGACCTCGCCGGTCTCGGGGTCGATCACGTCAATCGTGGCACCGGCATAGTCGACAAACAGCCGCTCGCCTGCGGGATGGCGCTGGCGCATGACCGGCGACAGCTTACCTTCCCAGCAGGAATAGAGGTCACAGAAACGGCTGTATCCGTAGCCATCGGGGTGGGCCGCGCGGTACTCCTCCCAGAGCAGGGAAAGCGTGACGCCCTTGCGCCGCAACTGCAGGTGGACATAGGACCAGTCCGGTTGAGAGGCGCGCCGGGCTGCCTCCCGGGCAGTGCGCGGATAGAGGTGTCGTTCAAGCTCGCTGTCCGACATCTCCGCTGGCAGCGGCCAGCTTAAGCCTGCCTCATGAGCGCGATCCAGATACCCTTGCAGCGTGGTGCGGCCAATCGCCAAGCTCGACGCCATCTGGCGGGTCGATAAACCCTCGGCTGAAAGTCGCAGTACGTCTCGTATCTTCCGCATCGGTAATCTCTTCATCGTGCTTCCTTCGGTCGGGAAAACCGAAAGGGAGCGAGTTGAAAGGTGCCTCGCAGCTGGGCGTCAGAAGGGTGGCCGGATGTTCCGGATTCAGTGGCCGGAAAAAATCGGAATCAGTGGCCGGATGTTTTTGGAATGGGTGGCCGGATCAAACTGGAATACGCAGCCAGGGCCTCAGACCGCAGATCCTTCACTTCAGGTGAATTAGTCTCGATGTGATCTGACACCGCCCCCATTTTTTCAAATTGGATTGGGGGCGGTGGTTCCCTTGAAGGGAGATGGTTGTCCGTTTTGATGGTGGTGCCAACCAAACCATCGAAACGAGGAAACCACGATGTTGAATACTACCGACAAGATCATCAAACACAAAACCGGCCTGCTGAATCTGGCCGAGGAACTGGGGAATGTCTCGAAAGCCTGTCAGGTGATGGGCTATAGCCGGGATACTTTCTATCGCTACAAGTCAGCCGTTGAAGAAGGCGGCGTGGAAGCGCTGTTTGAGCGCACCCGGCGCAAGCCCAATCTGGCAAACCGGGTGGACGACGCGACCGAGCAGGCCGTCATCAAATCCGCCACTGATTTCCCGGCCTACGGTCAGGCCCGCACTTCGAACGAGTTGCGTAAGCTGGGTGTCTTCGTCTCACCCTCGGGTGTCCGGTCGATCTGGCTGCGGCACGATCTGGCGAACTTCAAGGCCCGGCTGAGGGCGTTGGAAGCCAAGGTGGCCGAGGACGGCATGATCCTGACCGAGGCCCAGGTGCAGGCGCTGGAGAAGAAGAAGCTCGACGATGAAGCCTGCGGCGAGGTGGAAACAGCCCATCCCGGCTATCTGGGATCACAGGACACGTTTTATGTCGGCACCCTCAAGGGCGTCGGGCGGGTCTATCAGCAGACTTACGTGGACACCTATTGCAAGGTGGCGCATGCCAAGCTCTACACCACCAAAACACCGATCACCGCAGCCGACCTGCTCAATGACCGAGTGCTGCCATTCCATGACGAGCACGACCTGCCGGTGCTGCGGATCATGACAGATCGCGGGACGGAATACTGCGGGCGCGTCGACAAACACGATTTCCAGCTCTTCCTGGCGATCAACGATATCGACCACACCAAAACCAAGGTGAAATCACCGCAGACCAATGGCATCTGCGAACGGTTTCACAAGACGGTGTTGCAGGAGTTTTATCAGGTCGCGTTCCGCAAGAAGCTCTACGACAGCATCGAAGCCTTGCAGGCCGATCTGGACGAATGGCTGCACCACTACAACCACGAGCGCACTCATCAGGGCAAAATGTGTTGCGGCAGAACGCCGTTTCAGACCATGATCGAGGGCAAAGAAATCTGGAAGGAAAAGTTTCTGAACCAAACTTGACCTGACAGACGCCGCCGGAAAAACGGCCAACTGTCAGATCACATCGGAACCACTACACTTCAGGCGATGTCGCCTGCCGGGGCCGTATCGCCGGACAGACGGCGTTTCCCTGCTTCGAGGAACTCCTTGGACCAGCTGTAATACAGGCTCCCGGAAATGCCTTCGCGCCGACACAGTGCCGAAATGCTTTCCTCACCTCGAAGGCCGGCCAAAACAATGCGGATCTTCTCCTCCGCCGAATAGGCCTGACGGATCTTGCAGCGGATGCTCTTGACCAGCTGGTCAGCCGCGGCTTTGCTGGTTCCGGATTTCTTGTTCATCTTCACTCCTTGACGGTTACGATGAACCAGAAATCCTCCGTTGTTCAAATCCTCAAATCTGTCCCACAGGTGCTGACGTCAGACACCTTTGTGGATCGTTGCAGACCCACCTTGGCACAGTGATGCCGTCGGGGGCGGTCACATCATCAGAGCCTCATGGAGAGCAATGCCGGAAGCCTGCATGGAGGATCCTTTTTGCGGGCCTCCCCCACTCTTGGGGAGGGGGAGACCGGCTGATTGCAGGCATGTCCCGGATTAAAGGGGGCAAACCTTGATACCGGACTGAAAGGCGGTCCCCAACAGAATCTTGTCCTTATATGGGGCTGCAACGCTGACTGAGGACTGCAGAGAGCCGTCATTCTCCAGCATCAGCTTGCTGTCCCCGGTGGCCGGATCAACGCGGTAGACCTGGAAGGGTGACAGTGCGCTGGCATCTTTGATGTGGCCGTCAAAGGCCATCAGGTTCAAGTGGCTGGCCACCCAGAGGCTGCCGTCTTCGGCAACACTGATATTGTCAGGTGCTTCGCCAACAGAGATTTCGCGCACCAGGGTCAGAGTGTTTGTGACCGGGTCACGTTTGAACTCCTTCAGGACGCTTTCGCGCATGGCGGTTGCGTAAACGGTTTTTCCTTCGTCGATTGTAGCCACGCCATTAGCAAAGGCCATGGGCGCGGAAAGGGAGACCTCACCCTGATCGTAAACGGAAACATCGGCAATTTTCTGGGCCAGCATCATTTCGACGAGGTTGGCAAAGTTACCGAACCTGCCGCGGTCGTTGCTGAAATAGACGGTGTTCAAGTCAATGGCTGCCAGATCGTTGGGGGAACGGATGCCGCTGTTCTGATAATGCTCTACAAGATTCAGCGTATTTTCGCGCACCTCAAACACAAAGATATCATGCCCGGCAGCGGGATCGGTTGCGCTGCGGTGGTTTAGTGCAAAGAGATACTGGGTTCCACCGATTGTTTTCAGGTCAACTCCATGGGGGAAAAACGGAACAGCTGCATCCAGACCGGTTACGTTCATTTCGGTCAGAGAGTTGCTGCCATCCAAGTCCAGCCGGTGGATTGCGCCGGTGGCGATATCCCCGGCCATACCTGCACGCCTGTCTAGTGAGGAAATGAACGCAACCCCAGCGTCATAGTCGATTGCTAGGTCTTCTGGGCCTGCCATATCGCCGACACTGGTGCAGGCGGCGTCATATTGTGTTGTGATGCTGTTGAATGCACCCATCGAGGACATGAGTGCTGCACCGCCTACCCCTGAAAGGGCGATAACCGCAGTTCCGATTAAAAGCCAGCGTCGCATATTTTTATCCTTTGAGTTGATTGTCATGTACAGGCAGTGCGTAGCGAGTAGCTGCCAAGATGATGGATTTGATCACGGGAACATGCTCGGGCTTGGCTGGTGCATAGAGCATGAGAAAGGTGTCTGTGGGGAAGATACGCTTGAAACGCGCCATCGAATGCAGTTCACCCCAGCCTTTGTCTATGACCTGTTTGGCGTCGCTGGGACTTAGTATTGTGTGCATAGAGCCGTCCGATGGGTGGAAGTGCCCTATTTCCCCTTCCTTGCCGGTTGCTGGATTGCCGCCATCAACATCCTGCAGCCAGATCGCCTGATTGTGCTTTTCGTGACGGCTGAGCTTGTACTGGAGGCGGGCCGCATTCTTCGCGACGATATCGTCGAAGGCTGCGGAGAGATCACTCATTGTTGCGGTGTCTGGAAACTGGTCGATCTGGCGGTGTGGCACTGCGTGCGGCGCAACAGTCGGTCGCGGCATATCCCGGCCCGGCAGGCAATCCAGATAAGCGACATCAGCCTCACTGCCCAGCCTGGAAGAAAAGACGGATTGGTCCAGAGGATCTCCGGCCAACGGCCGCATTGCGGTCACTGTAAGCCAGCCGCGCAGATTAGAAGGGAGGCCTCCTTCACCTAGTGCGATCCAGGCGCGGTAATCCGCTATACAGACAAGGATTAGGGCGATCGTACCCAAGATCAGAGCGGCAGCGCCAAAGATCCAGCTCACAATTGCTGCTTCATCATTTAGCCAGCCTAGAAAGCCGTGGCAGGTTTGAAGAATGCCCAAGGCGGCCAGGATCAAACCGGCCAGCCATAGCGTAATGTTCACCCGCATTTCATACCTCCCTTTGGAACGTCTTAGTAACGTCCCTAGGGATATCTCATGCCGATCAGCTCACCATGTGCCAGAAGTTCAGATGTCTGGTTCAACTGGCTCAAAACTTGCTAAGTGAGTTGCGGTATACGCCAGGGGATATGCCGAAGTTGCGGCGAAAGGCTTTGGACAGGTTGCTGGAGTTTTCGTAGCCCGCCCGATATGCGATTTCGTCCAAGGACAGGGTCGTAGAACGCAGTAAGTCGCGGACAACGCCAAAACGCTGCGCGTTCTTGACGGCTAGAAAAGTCTCTCCCTTTTCACCCAGCCGTCGCTTCAACGTCGCAGGCGAGACCCCAAGAAGCTCTGATGCGGTCTCAATTGTGCTGCCTTTGAAGCCGGTCTTGTGGATTGCCCAGCCAACACGGCCAACTATATCCATTGTTTCCGGCGGGAGGGACAGTTCTTGCCTCAATTTGGAGACTGCGGCGGAGTTGATTTGTTTCCCGCCTGACCTTACCCGCAGTCGCATCATGGCCAACGGAAGGCTGAAGTAACTTTCTTTGTGGTTAAAGACTGTTCTGGTTCCAGGCGGCAGATATGCGGTCCATCCATCTTCGCTCGGCGCAGGCCAGACCAAAAAAATAGTGTCACTCAACTCGGTTCTGGATGTGCCGGTCAAGGTGCGGCTGATCCATGCCATGTTGACCAGGCTGGCAATAGTGTGGAACTGGACAACACGATCTGGAGTATTGCGATTACCCGATTTGATCAGAATATCGAAGGTTTCCGTATCACGCCGGGTTTGCAGGACCTGGCTGCCACCGGTGCGCGTGGAAAAGAACTCTGGCAGATATTCATAGGCCTTGGACAATCGGGTAGCGCTGCGCAGTGTAAGACCGAACATGCCATGAGGTTGGAGGCTCAACAGTCGACCGAATTTCCAGGGCAGCAGCGGATCTCCAGTAGCGGCGCAAAGATTGCCTGCCAGAGTACTGTAACTGTCGCTGCGGATATACCGGGGTTGGGACAGCAGATCAGGAATCGTAAGCCCGGTTCCCGTCAGCAGAGTGCTGGCGGGAACCCCTTGGTCCGAGGCAAACGTTATCAGGAGCTCGGCGTATTCGAAGGGCAGGGAAAAATCCCCAATGCCCACACCAGTATTCTGTGCCATCGGCCGAGACACTAGCCAGATAGGCTTTTTCAGACAAGAGCGATGAGTACCGGAAGCGGGCAAGGGAATTTCATGATTTTCAGGTGATTGTAAAGGAGTGGCTGCCCAGCCATTCGGCGTCAGCTTCAATCACATCTCCTGGCTTCAGATAGTCAGAGTTTGCCTTCCCGGCAGAGACCATAGCGCCGATCAAAAAGCGGGCGGGTAGGGCTCGGGCGATCTGGCGCTTGAGGCGGTTGACCTTAAAGGTCACCCCTGCCGGAGTTCCGGTTACCAGCAGGTCTCCGGCGTTGAGCCTGCGGCCGGGGGCAAATCGTGCGGCATGGGTCAACAGCTCTCTGGGTGTGTAAATGAGGCTGCTGACCGGTTCCTTCTGCCGCGTCTTACCGTTAACCTTCAGGTGCAGCGTCACATCCGGGAATTTGTCGCGAGCGTCCTCGTCGGGCACCCAAAGCGTATCGGCTGTGGGAAAGAACCCGTCGAAGCTTTTGCATTCAGTCCAACAGGGCAGTCGGCTGTCGCAAAGCTGGCCAAACAGCTGCACCGTTCTTGTGGTGACGTCATTTGCCAGAAAATAGCCAATCCTGGGCAGTGGCGCACCTGCTTCAAGATCTTGAAGCTTGCAGTCCTCGAGAATCTGAACACCCAGTTCGATTTCATAGTCGAGCATCGGGCCGATCTTGTCGCGCAAAGGCTCAACCTGATCCCGGATTGCTGGTTCAATCTTGAAAGTTGCCTGCAGCATTTCGTCAATACTGGGTGTCTTGACGGTTTCCTGGTTCACTACAGGAGTTCCGTGCTTCAGGAAGATGACTGGTTTTTCCGGAATGGTCTCGGCGGTTTCGCGTATGTGGTCGGCATAGGCGAGACCGAAGGCGTAGGAAAAAGCAGCTTCACTTTGGAATTTCGACAGTTGGCCATGGCTGATGTCGCAAACTGGGGCCTTCTTCATCGGATGGTCTCTTTCACTGATAGCGATGTTTCATGGATATGCCGGTGAATTTGGCTCCTGACGGAAGGCTTGTGTAGGCGCGAAACGATCAGCGTTATGGTGATTTTGGCGCAGGTGCCGGTAAATGCAGTCAGGTGGCAGAAGTGCAGTGAGACTGCAGGAGCATTGGCGGCAATCGCACAGCTGCCTGCAGTAGCAGGGAATTGACACGGCGGGGTAGCCGCCCGACAAGGGCGGTCGACAGTGTTTATTCTGAGGCGGTTTTATGAAGTTCGACAGGGCATCAGCACCACGCAGCCAGATATTAAAGGCAACAAAGAGTCTGCTGCAAAAGGGCGGAGTCACGGCGGTGTCTATGCGCTCTGTCGCTGGTGTCATCGGTGTATCGCAGATGATGCCCTACAAGCATTTTCCGAGCAAAGATCATATCCTGATGGAGTTACGCCTCGAGGCGTTTGAGAGCCTGACAAAACAGATGCGCAAGGCACAGGGCACCACGGAGGATCCATACGATGCATTGGTACAGGTAAGCCGGGCATACGTGCTGTTTGGCCTGGCGCATCCAAACGAATACCGCCTGATGTTCGACCCCTGGGAGTTTGACGCCTATGAGCGGATTCTCAGTGACTTTGGTGAATCCGCCAATCGGGAATCGCTGAGCTGGCAAGTGAATCTGGACGTGGTTTCCGCGTTTTGTGCTGCGGAAAATCTGCCGGTTTCACCGAATGCAGCGGCGCATTGGTTATGGTCGTCCCTGCATGGGGCGCTGCAGCTTCACCTGTCGCGAAAACTTGTTTTTAATATTGATATACAAGAACTTGCGGACATTATCTGCCGGTCTGCTCCGGCGTCGATAAGGGCTATGCAGTTGGATTGACGCTACGTCCCGGGAGAACTGGCTAGGTTATTTTTGCCCTTCAGGTTTACAGTGTAATCCTAATATGAAGGAGGAGCCGATGGACATCGGGGCAATCATCACCAGCATCGCGCTTGCCGGGTTAGTGTCGGTCATGTTTTCCATGGGAACGTCGCTGTCGGCGGCCGACTTTCTACGCGTTTTGCGGCAGCCCAAAGCGCTTTTTCTGGGCATCACCGGACAGATCCTGCTTCTGCCGCTGGCGGCTGCAGGTATAGCTATTGCCATGGACCTGTCCCCGGCGGCTTCAGTGGGGTTAATGGTCATTGCGGCTTGCCCGGGAGGGGCGCCATCGAATGCTGTTTGCGCTGTTGCCCGTGGGGATGTCGCGCTTTCGGTGTCACTGACAGCGGTTGCCAGTGTTCTGGCCTTTCTGACCGTGCCTTTCATAATCGGACTGGGAATTGAGTTCTTCTTGGGCGAAAGCACGACGCTGCACCTGCCGTTCTGGGAAACGGCGTTTCGTATATTTCTGACGACGTTCTTGCCGGTTGTGAGCGGGATCGTGGTGGGAGCTGTGGCCCCTGAGTTTGCAGTCAAGGTCCGCCGGCCGATGTTTATCAGTGGCTTCGTGACCATTCTGATCACGTCCCTGTTGTTTGTGGCTGGCCGTATGCATCTGATTTCAGCGTTTGATGCGTTTGATGCGTTTGGCGCGGTGGTGGTGCTGAATGTGCTGATGATGGGGCTTGCCTTCGTACTTGGGCGGATGGCCCGCCTGAAGGAAGATGAAACCCGCGCGGTGACCGTCGAAGTCGGGATGCAGAATATCTCCATGTCGATCGTGGTCATCATGGGAATCTTGAACGCACCTGAGCTTTTGGGACCAACCTTCTTCTACCTGCCTTGGGCCTATGTCACCGGCTTAGGCTTTGCTTTCCTGGTCCGCAAGCTCCGTGCTCCGGCGCTGGCCTGAGCAGCCTCGGGAACAAACCTCGCCACTGAATCGTAACATCTTCGTTTGCGCTGAAGCGTTCGAAGACTGCCGAAGAGAAGCAAGATGAAATATCCACTGACATTTGAGCCGATTGAACTGGGGCACGTCACTCTGCCCAACCGGGTCATCATGGGGTCCATGCACACAGGCCTGGAAGAAATTGACCAGACAGGTGAGCGGATAGCAGCCTTTTATGCGGCGCGCGCGCGCGGCGGCTGCGCGCTTATCGTGACTGGAGGCGTTGCTCCGAACGAAGAAGGCAGCACCGGTATTCCCAGCAAGCCAGACAGCTACGGGCGGCTTGACTCACCAAAATCCCTGGCGATTCACCAGCGGGTGACACAGGCGGTGCATGATGAAGGCGGCCGCATTCTATTGCAGATCCTGCACACCGGCCGGTATTCCTACGCGCCTGGATCTGTTGCGCCATCAGCAATTCAGGCACCGATTTCAGCGCATGTGCCTCGCGAGCTGACAGGTGCGGATATCACTCGGACGATCCATGACTTCGCCAAATGCGCCCAGCGGGCCCAGAAAGGTGGGTACGACGGTGTCGAGATCATGGGTTCAGAAGGTTACCTGATCAACCAGTTCATTGCGCAGCGCACCAATCACCGCACCGATGAATGGGGCGGCGCCTATGAGAACCGTATCCGTTTTCCTGTTGAAATTGTACGCCAGACCCGCGAGATGGTCGGCCCGGACTTCATCATCATGTTCCGCCTATCAATGATTGACCTGGTTGAGGGTGGTTCCGACTGGGAAGAAGTGGTGCAACTGGCCAAAGCGCTGGAAGAAGCCGGTGCCACTGTCCTGAACACCGGAATTGGCTGGCACGAGGCCAGAGTGCCAACTATTGCACAGGCCACGCCCCGGCAGGCCTGGTCCTGGGTGACCCGGCGTATGATGGGAGAGGTTTCGATCCCGCTGATCACCTCGAACCGGTTCAATGCACCGGATCAGGTGGAAGAGGCCCTACGCGATGGCCATGCGGATATGGTGTCGATGGCGCGCCCGTTTCTGGCGGATGCGGATTTCATGAATAAGGCCCTCGATGGGGATGAGGCGGCCATCAATACCTGCATCGCCTGCAACCAGGCCTGTTTGGACCATATCTTCAGCATGAAGACCTGTTCCTGTCTGGTGAACCCGCGGGCCTGTAACGAAACGCGTTTTGCCACGACCCCTTCGGACAAGCCGCAGCGGATTGCCGTTGTGGGGGCAGGCCCTGCGGGCATGAGTTTTGCATGCGAAGCGGCGGAGCGGGGCCATCAGGTTGTTCTGTTCGATGCTGAAAAGAAGATTGGCGGGCAGCTGAACATTGCGCGCAATGTTCCGGGGAAAACCGAATTCGATGAAACCGTGCGCTATTACGGCAACCGGCTTGAACGCGCTGGTGTGGAGATCCGGCTTGGCACGCGGGTTGGATTGCCTGATCTGGAAGCCGGATTTGATCAGGTGGTTCTGGCCACGGGGATCGAGCCGCGCGCCTTGGACATTCCCGGCGCAGATCACCCCAAAGTGTGCAGCTATATCGACATTCTGACCGGGCGTGTGGTCGCGGGAAAACGCGTGGCAGTCATCGGCGCGGGCGGCATCGGTTTTGACACGTCAGAGTTTCTTCTGGTCGCGCCAGGGCATGACCATGCCCATGTTCCCTCTTTCATGCGGAAATGGGGTGTGAACCCTGGCTGGGGGCAGGGGGAAGGCGGCTTGCGCGGCGGGCTCGCGGAGGCGCCGGCACCGGATGCTCCGTTCCGGGATATCACTTTGCTGCAGCGCAAAACAACGCCGCCGGGTGCAGGGCTGGGCAAAACCACCGGCTGGATTCACCGCGCTGAGATGAAGCTGGGAAAGGTGCGGATGCTGGGCGGGGTTCAGTATCAAAAGGTTGATGACGCGGGGCTGCATGTGGCCGTGAATGACCAAAGTGAAGTTCTGGACGTCGATACGGTTGTGGTGTGTGCAGGCCAGCTTCCCAAGCGGGATCTGCTGGAGGGGCTGCAGGCTCGCGGGATCCCGGCGCACCTGATCGGGGGCGCCGATGTGGCTTCCGAACTCGATGCAAAGCGCGCCATTCAGCAAGGGCTGACACTGGCTGAGAGCCTGAGCAAACCCCAGGCCCAGGCATGCGCCTGAATGCAAAGTCCGACATGAGGAACGAACACATGACTGATTATGATGCGATTGTCATTGGTGCAGGCAACAGCGGCCTGACCGCCGCTGCGGGCATGCAGCGCAAGGGGCTGCGGACGCTTCTGCTTGAACGGCATAATATCCCTGGCGGATGCGGGACGTCTTTCGTGCGGGGAGAATTCGAGTTCGAGGTCGCGCTCCACCAGCTGAGCGGGATGGGATCTGATGATAACCCTTTTGTTCTGCGCCAGACATTTGAGGAACTTGGCGTGATGGATAAGGTTGATTTTGTCGAGGAAGGCGAAATCTACCGGTTCTGCGTTCCGGGCAAGGTGGATGTCACGCTGCCTGCAAGCATTCCTGGGATTGTTGCGGTGTTGAGCCGCGAGTTTCCGGAGGAAGCCGGGAAAATCCGCGATTTCATGAAGGTCTGCGGACAGCTGACACATGAATATTATGTGCTGTTCCCGCGGGCCAAGGCATCAAAAGACCCGGAAGAATTGGAGCAGCGCTGTCCCAATGTCGTCAAATACGGAGTACGCACAGCGCGTGATGTGCTGGATGAGTTTTTTGCGGATGAGCGTCTTAAGGCAGCGTTGGGTGCATATTGGCCGTATCTAGGGCTACCCCTGGATGAGCTGCCTTTTGTCGAACTGGGGCCAATGTTCTTTCTCTATGCCGAATACCGCCCCTACCACATGCGGGGCGGGTCGCAGGCGATGTCCAACGCGCTGCTGGACAGTTTTATGGAAGCGGGCGGTGAAGTGCGGTTCAATACTGCGGCGCAAACCATCCATACCAATGATGGCCGGGTCTGTGGGGTGACCACAGAACATGGAGATCGCTTCAGCTGTAACCATGTGGTTTCAAATTCAAGTTCGATCCATACGTTCAACGAGTTGCTGGATTGGGATGAGGCTCCAGAACAGGTGCAGCAGATATTCCGCCACAGCCGGATCGGGGTCTCGGGGTTCATTGTCTATATGGGGCTTGATGTTTCGCCGGAGGAATTGGGCGTGACCGCCGCGTCCAACTTTATTTGCTCTGATCTGGACGACCGTGTGGTTTTTGAAACAGCCAACGCGCTGACAGATCCGGCCGGCTGCCTGTTCACCTGCTACAACTATGACGACCCGTCCTTTGCGCCGGACGGAAAGTCGATGATCGGGCTGATGTGTGCCCAATACGCCGCCCCATGGGAGGCGATGGACCCGGAAATCTATTTTGATGCGAAATATGACTTTGCAGAGCGCCTGATCGCGCTGGCGGAACAGGTCTATCCGGGGTTGAAAGACCATATCGAAGAGGTCGAGGTCGCCACTCCATTGACGGTTATGCGCTACCTCAACACGCCTGGCGGCGCGATTTACGGCTTTGATCAGAACGCGTTGGAAACCCCGGTGTTCCGCGAACGCCTTAGAGGGCCAGAAGGCCTTTATCTTGCAGGGGCCTGGAGCGGTCCGGGCGGATTCCAGCCAACCTATATGGCTGGGCTGTCTGCGGCGAACACTGTCGTGCGCAACAACACTCAACTACTGGCTGCGGAGTGAAACCATGAGCACAAAATCCACACTGAATGTGATTGCCGCCTATGACAAGGTCTGCGCCGAGAAGGCTGAACTGGCCCACGAAGGCAGCAACTTTGCCGCAGACCGGAATGCGGTCGCGCGGCAGATCCGCAAATTGCACCCCAAGCGGCTGACCCTGACTGTTGGTGAAATCATCCGCGAAACCCCGACGGCGTGCAGCCTGCGCTTGCTGAGCGATGATGGCTCACCGCTGCCTCCGTTTCAGGCAGGGCAGTACATCAATTTGTTTCTGACTGTCGACGGAGTTGAGACGGCCCGCCCGTTTGCCATTTCGTCCGCGCCGCAAAGCCGGGACTATTATGATGTGACGGTTCGCAGTGTGCCCGGCGGTTTTGTCAGCCCCTATATGGTCGGCGAGATGTTCGAAGGCCAGATCTTGCAAAGCTCCGGCCCGATGGGTTCCTTCTACTACAATCCGTTGTTCCACGGGGGGGATCTGGTTTTCCTGGCCGGCGGGTCCGGTGTTGCGCCGGCAATGAGCATGATCAGGGATATCATAAACAAGAAGCGCCCGCTGAACTTCCACCTGATCTATGGTTCGCGCAGCACGGATGACATCATTTTCCGGCAACAGCTGCAGACACTGGCAGAACAGCATGACTTCCTGACCGTTGATGAGGTTATCTCTGAACCAGACGCGGATTATACTGGCCACACCGGATATCTCAGCGCGGAAATGGTCCAGCGTCTGACCGGCGATGTTGACGGCAAGATGTTTTATCTTTGCGGCCCGAACGCCATGTATGACTTCTGTAAGCCGGAATTGGAAAAACTGGGAGTGCCCGGCCGGCGCGTTCGGATTGAAGCAAACGGGGCGCCGCCAGCGCCGCAGAAACTGACCGGCTGGCCGCAGGGCCTTGAGACCAGTAAAGAAGTCACTGTTACCGTGCGCGGCCGGGGACAGTTCAAGATGCCCGTTGGCGAGCCGCTGCTGAACGCGATGGAGCGCAACGGTTACCAGGCGGAAAATGCCTGCCGTTCTGGTGAATGCAGCCTGTGCCGGGTCAAGGTCTTGTCGGGCGATGTATTCAACCCGCCGCAATCCCACCTGCGCAGTTCTGACCGCACGTTTGGCTGGACGCACGCCTGCGTTGCCTTTGCGCTCAGCGATATTGAAATCCTGATTTAGGAAAAATGATAAGGGAGGAACGAACATGCCAACCACGGAAACACTCGCAGAAAGCACTCGGCGCATCGATGGGAACAGTCGTTGGTGGGACCGCTCATACACAGCTGCACAGGCCGCATATGATCCGAACGCGCGGCGCTATGCACATGTTTCAGACATTCTCTTTGACACGGTAAAGGCGTTTCCTGATCGTGTTGGCTTTTCTCTAGTGCTGCCTGGCGGGCAGTGCCTGGACAAGACATATGCGGAAATCGGTCAAGCTGCAGAGGCGGTGGCCGCCTACCTGCGCGAAGATTTGGGCTTGCAGCCCGGGGATGTTGTCGCGGTACAGTTGCCGAATTCACTTCACTACCCGGTTGTTTTGTTTGGTGCGCTGCGTGCCGGTCTGACGGTGACCAATCTCAATCCGCTCTATACCCCGCGCGAGATCGCCCATCAGCTTCGGGATTCCGGCGCCAAAGTCTTATTCGGGTTCAATCTGTTTGCGGCCCGGCTTGCCAAGGCGCTTGAAGATGTTCCAGTTGACAGGGTGATTGTTGCGGCTGTCTGGGATTTTTTTCCGCAGGAAGTGTCGTCTCAGCTGGAACACTACCTTCGCAATGTGGCCAAACAGGTACCGGACGTTCCGTTCGACCATGAGAATTTTGCAGACGCTCTGGAAACGGGCGGCCGCCATCGCGGCAAAGACTGCTTGGCAGAGGGCAAGGACTGCTCTGCGCCGGCTTTCATACAGTATACTGGTGGCACAACCGGGGCCAGCAAAGGTGCTGAGCTGACACATGACAATGTCGTACACGTCCTTGAAATGCTTGAATGCAGCGTCCGGGACGCGCTGGACCCAGACAGGCAGAACTCAATTCTTACGGTCATCCCATACTACCATATCTTCGCGCTGATCGTGAACATGATGTTGTTCACCTCCCAAGGCGGGCGCAATATCCTGATCCCGAACCCAAATCCGGTTTCCAATCTCAAACCCGCATTTGAGAACTACCGAATAGACTGGCTGACCGGAGTTGACACGCTGTTCAATGGGCTGATGGCACAGGACTGGTTCCAGGAGATGAAGCCTGAAATCGAGCTTGCGATCGGCGGCGGCACAGCGTTGAGGGAGGATACGGCGTCGCGCTGGCAGGCGGCGGTTGGTCCGATCGCCGAAGGGTACGGAATGACGGAGTCTACCTGTATCATTGCGATCAGCCCGTTTGACGGCCGCGGCAAGCCAGGCACGGTCGGCTTCATTGTGCCCGGTCTAGATGCCAAGATAACCGATGAGCAGGGCAATCCAAGGGGCATCGGTGAACCCGGCGAATTGCATGTAAGGGGACCAAATATTGCAACCGGGTACCGCAATCAGCCGGAAGCAGGCGGCGAGACGTTCCAGGACGGCTGGATGGCGACAGGGGATGTCGTAACAATGGACGCTGATGGCTACGTTACAATTGTCGACCGCAAGAAGGACATGATTCTGGTCAGCGGTTTCAACGTTTACCCGAATGAGTTGGAGGCGGTTATCCAGGCGCTGCCGCAGGTCGATGAAGTGGCTGTTGTCGGCAAACCGCACAGCGAGCGGGGTGAAAGCCCTCATGCATTCATCAAACGTAACAATGATGGCCTGACTGAGAAGATGGTGGTTGACCATTGCCGTGCAAATCTGACGGGGTACAAGATTCCGACACATGTTACATTCCTGTCCGAACTGCCCAAAAGCCCGGTGGGAAAGATCTTGCGGAAAGACTTGTAGCCAGAACTCTCCCGGTGCAGCTTTAGCGGTTCCTGACGCAAGACGGCCCGCGCCTTGCGAGCCGTCATTGCACGGCAGCGTTCATGCGGCACCGCCCCGGGTATTACATGGCTGCCAAATTGATCGCTGTCGCGGCCATATTTCCGTGTGCATGGTTTCTCGGCATCTGTCGCAGGAATGAGCTTTCAGATGTTTGCTCTGAACAAGATCGTGGAAGGCTGTAGAAGCTGAAGTACCATAGAGGCCTGGCCTAAAACAGGAGACGTTGGGTTTGACGCCTGAAGCGCTTTTTTCGCATTCCAGCAGCCTTGCAACAGCCGGTTGGGTCATTCTGGTTCTTGGTCCGCGCAGTATCGGCTGGCTGAACCTGTTCCCGCGGCTGCTCATTCCTGCAATCCTTGCAGCGGTTTACACGGCGGTCGCCTTAAGCCGCTTTTCCGAAACCGGGGGGGGATTTGGCAGCCTCGCTGACTTTACTGTGTTCATGACGAACGAGTGGGGCTTGCTGGCGGGCTGGGTGCATTACCTGGCATTTGACCTGATTGTGGGCTGCTGGGCCGCTGCACGGCTGGATGTCGCCGGTGTCACCCGAATTGTTCAGGTGCCTGTTTTGATATTGGTTTTCATGCTGGGGCCGATTGGCTATTTGCTGACCATCCTGATTGTCTATGGCCTCAGCGGATCTGCATGGCTTGAAAAACAAGCCACCGCGGAAAGGACGATCTTGTGACAGGCTCTAAAGAAGCTGACCGTCGGGAAAACTATCGGAATTGCTCCCGGTTCCGAGTGTTGACCGTCTTTTCCTTGGCGCTGATGGTAATTTGCGGGCTGTGGAGCTTCGCTGATCACCGGTTGGTGGATGGCACACCGGTTTGGGGGAAGCCTATGAAGTTCGCGTTCAGCTTCGCGGTCTTTTTCGCCACGATAGAAGTCTTCGAGAGTTTTATGTCAACTCGACTGCGCCGTGGGAAGCCGTTACAGATCGCGTTTGGCGTGATGTCGGTCTGCTTTCTGGCAGAAATGGCCTATATCTTCTATCAGGCCGCGATGGCGGAGCCTTCGCACTTTAACTTGAGCTCTCTGTTTCATACCGTGATGTATTCGGGCCTGATGTTCGCAAGCGCGATATGCATTTTGATTGTCAATCTGTACATTGCCTGGCTTATCAAACACGACCATGAGGCCCACATATCTCCGGTTCTGCGGGAGGCGGTTTGGCTGGGCGGCCTTTTGACCTTCTTGCTTACAATGATTGTGGCGATTTATCTCAGCGCTCAGGATGGGCATTTTGTCGGAGCGCATCCAGAGGGAGCGCCAACCTTGCCTGTTTTTGGCTGGTCCCGCGTCGCCGGTGATTTGCGGCCCGCGCATTTTCTCTCGCTTCACGCTATGCAACTGCTGCCACTTATTGCGTTTGCATTGAACCGCAGGGGCAGCCTTGGACGGCGCAGCCTGTTTTGCTGGAGTGCGCTATACGCAGTCTTCACAATGGCGGTTTTCTGTCAGGCACTCATGGGCTATCCCCTGATACCCCTTGCATAAAGTGCCGGATAGGATCGGGGTGAGGCTGCTCGTTGTCGGACGCAGGGGGGAAGCGATACTACGGTGATTGAGGCAGGTAGGGGCAGGGGTGCCGGTGGCTCTGGCGCACAGGCTCCAGCTTGCAATCATATTTTGTGCCGCAGTTCGCTGTATTTACGTCGGCTGACTGGAACGTTATCTCCGTTGGACATCTCGCAGGCATAGGCGCTGCCAACACGTTTGATTCCCTTAGCGTGCTTGAGATTCAGCCAGTGTGACCGGTGGCATTGAAGGCCGGTGAACTCCTCGAGCGCCGCCACACTTTCGGCAAATGGCTGTTTTATCAGCACTTTCCCGTCGGCAGTGATAACATTTACATAATGCCCCTGGGCCTCAATCCGGATCAGATCATTGCCTAGGTTGTGGGGCACGTTAGGCAGCGCGCTTCTCAGCATAGGTTCGGTGGCGGGGAAGGCTGCCAATAGCTTGCGGTGCTCACGGACGGCGGCTGCGAGTTTGCTGGCGGCAATAGTGAAAAAAGCGCTGCAGACCACAGCGGACAGGCCAACTGAAGTAAACTCATCGAAGAGGTTTTGTATGATACCGCCTGGGGGGGCGCTGAAGGTGCCCGAGAACCATTGGTCGAGCAGCAGTGACACAGGCGATAGCAGGACTGGAAGACAGAGTGTACCGGCAGTGAGAGAAGGTGTCCTGCCAAGGCCGAGCCGGACGCATAGCATAGCGGTGCCCAAGACGATCCCGATGGAAAGGAAGAAATGGATAAACCAGGAGGCGGCTGCCGCGAGATAGCTCAGTTCTGCAGTTGGCTGCGGGGAAAAACTGGTCAGGATCAGCGCTGCTGCAAACGAGAGGGAGGCGGCATAGGCCCAAAGCCGCTGCCAGCTGATGCCGCTCAGGCCGAAGAGGGACAGGGCGATATTCATTCCTCCCTGCGATCCAGAACTCAGCTGCATAACCTAGCCTCCTTAGGTGCCGGTAGGATGCTCAACTTTTCCAAATCTATATAGGTGTAAACGCTGAATCTTGAACGGTCGACGTACGACCGTCCGTACCTTTTGGCGACCGTTCATGCACAATAACAGCGGATCAGGGAATTCAGTATTTTCTGGGCTGCCATACGGAGAGATGCCTTTGCCAAGCGCAGCCTATGCGCTTGAGAATGATCATCAAAAGGTTTCTCCATGTCTCAGTCTCTTAGGGCTCCTCTCGCCCTTGCCGCCGCAGCTACAGCACTCTTAGGCGCACCCGCCCTGGCCGGCGAAAAGAACCTCACAGGCGTTATCGGTCTGGGCACGTCCTACGGCCCAGAGTTTTCTGGTTCCGATGAGTCTTCAGCCTCGGCCTTCCCGATCATCAGTCTGGAATGGGGCGAGCGCTATTTCTTCGATGACCGCGGGTTGGGGTTTTACGCCCTGCGGAACCAGGGTGGCTCTGGGCTGTCTGCGGGTCTGGCAATCGGATATGATTTTGACGAACGGATCGCCTCTGATGACTCCCGGCTGACAGGGCTGCGCGATGTCGAAGCCGGCGCAATGCTGACAGCGTTTCTAGAATATGATCTGGGGTTCGCTGATTTCGGGCTTGCGCTGAACCGAGGGTTGGAAAGCGCAGGCCATGAAGGTACGCGCGCAACAATGAGCCTGGAATTCAACGGACAGGTCAATTCGCGTCTCTCACTCTCTGCTGCCCCCTATCTCGTTTGGGCCGACAGCTCTTATTCTCAGGCGTTTTATGGCGTTAGCCCGTCCGAAGCAGCTGCTTCGACGTTTGCCGGATTTGCGGCCGGCTCCGGGTTTGAACGGGTTGGTGTCGAACTGCAGGCCACTTATGCCCTGAATGACCGTACTGGCATTTTTTTGGGGCTGAACCACGCGGAACTGGTGGGCGATGCCAAAGACAGTCCGGTCACCTTTGACTCGGGGCAAACCGCGATTTCGACCGGCATCTACTTCCGATTCTAAAACGTCGGCACGCGGTCGGCCTGGCGGCAGCCAGGCCGGTTGCCTGCGGCGAAATCACTGGAGGCTTTAATGAAACGTATTCTCTCCGCGGCTGCGGCTATGTGTGCAGCCGTATTGCTCTGGGCTTTCTTGCTTGACGATGATCCTGCGCGCATGAACCAGATCACCACGGATGGGCAGATCGTTCAGCCTGGTGTCCTGCCGGCTGGCAAGGCAATTACCATGGCTCAGGCGCAGGGCAGAAATGGCCAGGCGATCCCGCTTCTGGTTGTCGGGATGACGCCTGATAACGTGACGGCTGTCGACCTAACCCGGTATGGCGGAGCGCCGGATACGGATCTTTTTCGCGTTTTTGATCAGGTCGGAGAGGAGACGTTAAAAACGCTGTTGCAACAGGCCCAGGGCACAGATGTAGCCGCGGGATTGCTGGGTGAGTACAGCTTCGATGTGTTGAAGCCCGCTGCGGGCGGGGGGGATTTGCATATTGGAAGCGGAACGAATTTCCCCGAGCATGCGGAAGAAACCCTCAGTTCGTCGGTCTTCAACTTTCCCAAGTTCGGCGTTGCGACACCGCCAGTTACCAGCGTGGCTTTGCGCGATGGCGTGCTGCTGGATTATGAAGTGGAACTTTGTGTCCGGTTCGATCGCGACATCAGATCATTTGCAGACTTCGAAGCCGCTCGGAAAGGCTTCTTCCTGTGCGGGGATTTTACCGATCGCGGTACGCTGCTGCGGATGATTGATACGGGGAACTTTGATTCCGGGTCCGGGTTCAGCGATTCAAAAAGCGGAGAAGGCTTCTTTCCCAGCGGGCCCTTCCTGGTCATTCCGGCAGAGTGGCAGAAGTTTGTGACTGATGAACGCATTCAGACGCTGCGAAACGGTGTAATCCGTCAGGACGCTTTTGGCGCAGAGATGATTTTGGGCTTTGATGATCTTGTACAGAAGGTTCTTGGGGACACGGCTTCCACACGATTTGTTTACAAAGGCTCCAATCACCGGTTGGTGCGGGACGAACAGATCGCCGAGGGGCAAGGCCTGATGTCCGGGACACCGGAAGGCGTGATCTTCATGCCGCCGACAGCGCGCCAGATCGTGCGTGGAGTAGTCAGGTATGTTGTTTCGGGGGCCGTCTTCAAGGCAGCAAATCCTTACGACGCGATCATCTCATCTGTTGTCACTGATGAGCAGGAAGCCGGGCGGTTTCTCATGCTAGACGAAGAAGTATCATATCTCTCTTCTAGTATGGGAAAAATCACCATCGCTGTGACCTCCCCGGCAGGGCAGGGGACATAACAAGGATGTGGCCAGAGCTGTGGTTCTGGCCGCTTAAGTTGTCCGGCTGCGGACGGGTGCTTGTTGGTCGGGACTGTAATGCCGACCTGTCGAAGATGTCTTGATCACCAAAGGGATTTGCCGGGGCACCCGGTGAAGACCGTCGCGAGATCAGTTTTGATAAACTGAACGGGTGGCGAGATGCCGCCACCCATCGCGATAGATACCCGAACATTTCCCTAGGCCATGTTGACAAATGCGGAGCCAAAGGCGGATAGAAGTGATGTCAATGAAGCCCAGGAAGCTTTCAGCAGTCTTGTCATAGCGGGTTGCGACGCGCTGGGCATTCTTTAGTATCCACTCACTGGAGCAAACCCTCCGGCTTCCAGCCGGATCCGCTTAAGCGTGAAAGCTTCCTGTTATGCACTTACCCTCCGGAAAATGAGCCGCAGCCGGGTCGAAGGATCATTTTCCGGAGGGTAAGCGCATGCAATATGATACCGGCGAACACTGCGTTTTCTACCACCGCTACCATATCGTATGGTCGACCAAATACCGCTACAAAGTGCTGCGCGGGGCATTGCGCCTGCGGGTGCGCGACATTTGCCGCCAGGTCTGCGCCGAGAACGGGGTCGCCATCTTGCGCGGGGTGCTGTCGAGCGACCATGTGCATATGTTCGTGTCGGTACCGCCGAAACTCGCCATCTCCGAACTGGTGCGCAAAATGAAGGGCCGTTCGTCTTACCGGGTGCAACGGGAATTCCCTGCGATCCGCAGGCGCTACTGGGGCTGCCGGTTCTGGGGCCGCAGGTATTTTTCAACCATCAAAGGCGCCATCACCGAAGACATCATGCTTCAGTACCTGGAAAATCACATTGCCGATCCTACCGGCGCCAGCCGGCAGTCGTTCAGTTTGTTGAAGCATCGCTCAACCATGTTGCGCAGCCGGTAAAGTCTGTGATCTACACCCACGCGCATCTTGCGGGTCTTGCGCATTGGAATTTGAGTGAGGATGTCGCGCTCATCCATGGTTTTCCGCATACGGTCAGCATCATAACCCCGGTCTGCTAGCAGCACCTTGGGCTCCGGCAGGTTGTCGGCCATGACCAGGTCGACAACCGAGATAACCCGACGTTTGGCCCGGTGTGATTTCCGTTCTCATTGGCAGGCCATGCGCGTTGACGCGAAGGTGGATCTTGGTCGTGAACCCACCTCGTGAGCGGCCAAAACCCTGTCGAGGAGTCCCCCTTTAGCGCCCGTTGCCTCATGATGGGCGCGAATGACGGTGCTATCGACCATTTGCAGGGCCTCTGGGACGGCCCCGTTCTGGTTGAGGGCATCCATAATGTCCTCCTAAAGGGCCTTGATGCAAAAATCGGGCGAGGGATTCACTGCGTGAAACCAGCATGCTAGCTGTGAGCCATGAGCAGTTGGGCCGCTAGGAAGTACAAGACCACGAACTGGCCGGCTTACAATGAGGCACTAAGGCGGCGCGGTTCGCTGACGGTGTGGTTTGATCCCGACATGGTGTGGAGACCTGCGCCGACGGGACGGCAGCCGAGCTTCAGCGATGCCGCAATCCAGACCTGCCTGACGATGAAGGTGCTGTTCGCGATGCCGTTGCGACAGACGGCTGGGTTCGTCGAAAGCCTCCTGCGGCTGGTCGGGCTGGACTGGCCGGTCCCGGACTTCAGCCCCTTGTGCCGTCGCCAGCGGAAGCTGAACGTGGCTATCCCCTACCGTGGAGGGAAAGGCCCGCTGAACCTGTTGATCCCCTCTCGTGACATCACTGCGTGATGCACTGCCGGGCAGCGGACAGCACCGGGATCAAGGCCGAGGGCGAAGGTGAGTGGAATGCCCGAAAGCCCCCCTCTCGCACATGCCATGCATGTGCTGCCGGGCAGCGGGTGGCTCCAAGCGGCGCATCTGGCGCAAAATACACATCCCCTGCCCGTCAGGGTCATGCACAGCATGATCCCGCGAGGGGAATTGATGAGGAAACTGGAGTTCGCCCCTGTTTCCGGACAGTTTGATTATTGACCCTATGCGGCAATTCTCCAAGTCATGGTTTCGTATGCTTGCGCGGGTGTTTGGCAGCCGATGGCGGAATGACGCCGTTGGCGATTGTAGAAGACCTCTTTGTATTCGAAGATCGCAGCCTTTGCCTGGGCACGCGTTTTGAAGCGCTCCCGGTGAACCAGTTCCTTTTTCAGGGACGCAAAGAAACTCTCCATCGGTGCGTTCTGCGCCTTCAAATGGTCCCCCAGACCATTTGATCCGCTGGTGCGGACCAGCTTGAACTCCAGGCATTCTCCGGTGCGGCTCATGGATTGCGTGATGCGTGCCGCCCTAAGCAATTTGCGGTATTCTCCGCCTGCATATTGCACGCCGCGGTCGCCATGGCGGATGAGCCCTGGTACCGGGCCGCGGCGCCCAAGGGCCATGTTCAAGGCATCACAGCACAGTTCCGATCGCAGATGATCGTCCATGGCCCAGCCCACGATTTCACGCGTGGCATTCGACCATTGTTCTCGAACCAATGGCGAACAAGGTCTCATTCCTTGATGGCAGCCACGTAGAGCCAGCCTTCAGCGGTGTCGGCATAAGTGATGTCAGCGAGCCGAACACGGTTCGGAACGGTGCAATCGAACTGTTGCTCCAACAGATTTGGTGAGGGTTTGAGGCTGTGATTGCTGTCTGTGGTGCGCCGCTTTCGACGCTTGTACAGGCACGGTGAGACATTGTTTTCACGCATTATTCTGGCCACGCGCCGCTCCGAAACGTCCTCGCCATCGGCTTTCAGATCCTGGTGGCCCCGCTTTGCCCCATATCGTTTTTTGCTTTGAGTAAACGCCGCTTTGATCTTTGGCAGCAACGCGGCGTCCCGGGTGTCCCGCAGCTTTTGCCGCTGATCCCGGGCAGGTTGCGGCTGGACAAAGCCGTAAAACCAGCTGCGCGCAACGCCAGCAATGCGACAGAGCTGAGCGATCGGCTAAACAGTCTTGCGGGCAGCGACAAATGCATGTTTCGCGTTCATGTCTTCGCTGTCCTTGAGGCGAAAAAAGCGGAAGCCTTGTGGAGGATCCCATTTTCCAGCTTCAAACGTTTGTTTTCCTTCCGCAGACGATCCAGTTCCGCTGCATCCGCCTGCTGCCTGCGCAGCGCCGCCATTGATCCTGCCGCTTCGGCCTCCAAGTGCCAGGTCTTCAGCTGGGAACTCGTCACACCCAGTTCCCTGGTCACGCCACATTGTGTGGCACCAGGCTTATAAAGCCGGCCAACAGCTGCGGCTTTGAATTCATCTGTGAACGTTCGTCTCGATTGTCCCATTCCATGCTCCTTCCGTGGACAGGGGTAAATTACCCCGGTGTCCGGGAACAGGGACGAAGTTCAAATGCTGGAGGTCAGAGCCGTTGCGATCACTGGCAGCAATATCGGCGACGCCCCCATACTACCGGAACTGCTGGACCAGACCGGAGCGGATCAGGACATCGCGCCGGTCACAGCCGACGGGGCCTGCGGCACAAGAAATTGCCACGAGGCAATCGCTGCCCGAAATGCTGCCGTTGTCATACCGCCACGCAAGAACGCAAAGCCTTGGAAACCAACGAGTCCCGGCGCCGTCGCCCGCAACGAAGCGCTGCGAGCCTCGAAGTACTTGGGCCGTGCCGTCTGGCGACGGTGGAGCGGCTGCCACCGCCGGAGCCGTGTCGAGATATGAGGAGGATCAGAAAAGGATCCGGGGGATCCTTTTCCCGACGATTGGATGAATTGCATCAAACTCCTTGGCCAATCCTTGATGGCACGAGACTTCGAACGCCAAGTCGCCGAGCTGCAGGTCCGTATCGCCGTGCTGAACGGCTACACTGCGCTTGGCATACCTGTTACGCGGCCCGTGGGATAAGTCCGTCCGGGGAAAGGGGAACTACGGTCAAACCCCGATTTGTGCAACAAGGCCCAACAGAGCCATTTCACGATACGAACATTTAATAGGAATGGGCCGAAGTTGCGGCCTTTCTTCTTAAGGAGAAAAAAAGTACCGCAAGGCCTGAAAAGAATAACGTGATTTGTGGGACGTGGATCATATACGCGCCATTTGGTGAGATGGAGTCGCCCCATACTTCACTAATTCCACCTGTTGACCAGCCAAAGGTCCAAGCGACCCAAAAGGGGATTACGACTATTGTGCCAAGAATTGATACACGTCGCCAGTCTTGAAGGGTTTGGGCCTTGAATGTGAAGTAGATAGTGATAGATGCGAGCGTCAGGCCAAATGTCACCTCACGTATGAAGTGGTTCTTCACATAGTCAGCGATCAACGGTGTCGAAAGGGACGTCGGGATAAACTGAGAATATGCAATGAACATGAACGATATTCCGCTGATGATCAGTATGCGTCCTAATAGTGTCATATTTTTTTCTCCCTGATATTTTATTTGTGAAGGAAATTTGATCCATTCACAACTTCTCCTCATTTATCATCATAGCGGTTTTTTCTGGTCTGGTGACGAGGTTGACTTGGCTCTGCGGCATGGTTAAGAAAGCTCATGAATAGAGCTACGCAGACCGGTGCCGCAATAGGAAAAGGCGAGTTCCTGATCTCTGCGGATTACCTTGGGTTGTTGATATCGTTTTCAGCAAAATACGGCGTTTCACCAGAGTCTTTGTTTTCCAATTCGGATGTTTCATTAACTGACTATTTGTCCAGGCCGCTCTTTGTGCGGAGTGATACGTATAACGGGCTAATCGACGAGCTTGTGGGCGCCTCGCGCGATCCGTTGCTGCCGTGGAAATACGGCAAGGCCATCAGTGAGCTGTCCCATGGAGCCGTCGGTCTAGCGCTTCAGAGTTGTGCCACATTGCAACAATTCTTCGATCTTCTGCCGATGTTTTTTGCGACCCGTGCGGGTTACGCCCAATCCGTCTCTGTCAGGGTCGCCAAAACCCGCTGCGAAATTGTTGTCCGTTCGTCAAAACCCGATGCTCCCGGACATATCGTGCGGTTCAATACTATTGCCAGCCTGATGGCATTTGCCTGGATGAGCCGCCGGTTGACAGGAACCGAAACAGGATTTCTGGATGAGGAGTTGCAAATCTCCTGGCCCGATCCCGGGTTGGAGATTCCGGCTGATTTGCTGCCGCCGGGTACAACGGTCAGTTTCGAACAGCGGGAGAACCTGATTTCGCTGCCTAAGACCCGGCTGCATACGCGGATCGTATCCAGCAGTCCCAGTTTGATGGATGCAGCTTTGCGCCGCTGTGAGGTGGAAATGGAGGCGCCACCACCCAATTCGGGAGTGGTGGAGAAGGTGCAGTGGATGTTCCGGAAGACAGAACCGGAGCTGCCTACGCTTGAGGCAACGGCAAGCCGTCTTGGTGTTTCGCCCGCGACATTGAAGCGGCAGTTGAACAGCCAGGGGACCTCCTTCATTAAAATCAAGAAACAGGTCAGGTTCGACCGGGTCACCGGGCATCTTCTGCTTGGCAATCTGTCGATTGACCAGATTGCTGTTCGCACTGGATTCAGCGATGCCAGCAATCTGTCAAAGGCGTTCAGGCAGTATTTCGGGGAAACCCCCGGCCAGTTCCGGGAGCGGCATAGGCTGCTGGATTAGAGCGCGGCAGGCCGGGGATTTTGCCGATTGTGCCCGGTTCCCAGCACAGCTGGCAAGAACACCGGGAGGGTGCGGTTTAGGCGTAAAGAAACCTTTGCATGGTTGCGGCCACATCTTCCGGAGCTTCCAGAACAGCGTTGTGGCCGACTGGCAATTTGGTGACAGAGGCTTGCGATGGCATACGGGAGAGAAGATGTTCGGAGCGGGCTGCGTCCATTGCCGGATCCTGATCACCATAGATCACCAGACAGGGAACATTGCGTCCGTTCAGGCAGTCCGACAGGTCTTCGCGGTATTTCATGACGCTGAACAAAACAGGTTTGAGCGCCTTGTAGTCCAAGAGGTGCAAATAGTTGCGCAGTTTGCTCACCAGCATATGGTCGTCTTCGGCTGCGGACTTGGACAAGAGCGCCTTTGTCAGCGCGCCTTCGAAGTTCTTGACGCCGAAGCGGGCCAGCAGGCGCGGAATAATCGAGAACATGATTTTCTCGGAGGTTTTGGGACCGGATGCGCAGGTGTTCATCAGAATCAGGCCATCGCAGCGGTCGGCAAAATGTTTGCAGAAGGATTGCGCAACAAAGCCTCCCCACGACAGGCCGACAATTGTACAGCTCGGCAGCGCGTGGTGGTCCAGTATCTCGCGCAGAGCGACGCTGCAATCTTTGATTGAGAACAGTTTCTGCGGGGCATCTGAGCCGCCGTGGCCGGGGGGTCAATGACCAGAATGTTGTAGTCGGGGATAAAGGCCTCAAGGATCGGATCCCACATGGTTCCGTCGAAAAACATGCCGGGCCAGAAGGTCAAAGTCCCCTTGGGGTTAGGCGAACGGCTGATCGCCACGGCCATGCTGCCCAGGCTTGTCTGGATTTGCTCTTTGATCACGTTACTGTCTCCGCTTGGTAGGTCGCGTTAATGGCCGAGGCGGCTTTCATCGCGTTGTAGATACATAGAGATAGGAAGGTTCCTTCCAAAGAACGCCTCCCGTTTACACCGCCGCCGCCGAAACCGCTGGCCTCGCCAACGGCATAAAGACCGTCAATGGCAGATCCGTCAGACCGCAGCACGCGTGAGGACAGGTCCGTGTTGATCCCGCCCAGACTTTTACGTGTGATCAGGTGCAGCCGGATTGCCACGAGAGGCCCCGCCGCCGGGTCCAGGATGGGTTGACCCCGGCAAATCCTAAGCCGGTCGCCTTTCCATTGGCGCAGGCCGACAATACGGCGAACCTGGTCGTCGTTGACCTGGCCGTCACTAGCTGTAAGCTGGCGGTCATAATCGGTCAGTTCGGCTTCCAGAACTGCTTTGTCGATCCGGTTATGGCCGCTTAATCGGTTCATGCTCGCAACGAGCTCATCCAGAGTGTCGGCGGTAATGATGTCCCGGCTGCGGGGTTCTATCTGCTTCAGAAAGTCATCAGGAACACGCAGCAGATTGGCTAGGAACGTGAGTTTGCGTTCGTCCCGGATAGCCGTATTAAAGATGGCTCCGGAGATATTGAGCTCTCGCTTGGCAATTTCCCAGTTCATCACCTGCCAGGTGTAACCGTGGTCCTGCTCACAGACCCGCTGGCACAGATGGCGGGTGTCGAACCCGGAAACCAGTGGCATCGGGCCAATACGACGCCCATAGCAGTTAGCCCAGAGCCCGGACCGGGGCGGGATCAGACTGGCACCATGCTTGGGGTCCATGCGATCGGAATAGGGGTGATGAATTCCGGCGGCATAATTCCAAAACGCGTCCAGATGCGTTACATTAGCAGATAGATCTTCGGCCGCCACGCGATGCAGCTTGCCATCGGAATATTCGTGCGAGCCATTAAGGATGTAGTCCGGCACCTTGGGCCAATTGTTCGGCCAGAGGCGGCGAACCTCCTCCTCGCTGCCTGTTACGCCACCGCTAGCGATGACTATGTCCCGGCCGTGAAAACGGCGTTCGATACCATTGTTTTCAGCAATGCAGCCGATGACCCTGCCGTTTTTGTAGATGAACTGCTGCACATCGTGGTGGAACACCAGCGTCAGCTTGCGGCGCTGCTTGTGGCGCATCAGGCGCTGTACCAAGAGCCGGGTCAGCTTTTCCGATGACCCCCACATGATGTGGTATCTTGGTACCGAATTGCCAGACGTGTAGTCGCCCCGCTCCACCCAGCCGGGCGCCGGTAGAAAGCGGATTCCCAGCTCCTTGGTGAGCCATTGATAGACTGTATCAGAGCCTTCATTGATATAGGAAAGCGCCCATTTTTTTTGCCAAACATCTTCTGGGCCGAATTCGGCTGCGTGCAGCCAGTCACGGGTGGCGAGTTCCTTGGAATCCTTGATCCGGTTGCTCCGCTGGATGGGCGTGCCGGTAAACCACATGCCGCCGAATGCTTCATAAGCCTGACCGCCGAGTTTTGAGGGCGTGCCCCGTTCCAGAATGGCTACCGACCGGCCGTGGTCCAGCAATTCAAGTGCCGTGACAATCCCGGCGATCCCTCCACCAATAACCACGGCGTCAAAGTGTCTGGGAAAGGGATTCATGGAGCGCCTCTCAAGCAATGCGGCTAGTAATTTCCACCGTGATTGAGAGAGTGGCGATCTTAGCCACATGGTTCGAGAGCGAAAGAGATCAACTGTTTGGTTAAAGGGGCGCAGATTGCAGGCCTGACGTCGGGAGCGAATGCGCGATGCAGATTACACTGCCGCCATGAATGGCGCGTCTTGATAGGGTGATGGATGAGCTATTGGCATTCTGCACGCAGCCGTAGTTCGTGTATTCGCACCAGTGGCAGGCCGGCGTGGTGCTCAGCCCCCTGAATACTGGATCGTTCAGAGCTGGAGTTTTCCGCTAAATTTCCCTGGCTGAGAGAGGTGCGGAATCGCATGAGAGCTCCGAAGTTCACAGAGGCACAGAAGGCGTTCATCCTGAAGCAGGGCGAGCAAGGAACGCCGGTCGCGGAGATCTGCCGCAAGGCCGGGATCAGCCAGGCGACATACTTCAACTGGAAGAAAAAATACGGGGGCCTTCTGCCGGACGAGATGCGCCGGCTGAAAGCGCTTGAGGACGAGAACATCCGGCTGAAGAAGATTGTGGCGGACCTGACGCTGGACCGGGAGATGCTTCAGGATGTCATTCGGCGAAAGCTCTGAAGCCTGGCCGTTTGCGCGAGATTGTCACCGGGATGTGCGTCGATTGGGGTGTATCGATCCGGAAGGCTTGTGGGGCCATCTGCTTCGACACATCCACCTACCACTACAAGTCCCGGCGGACCACTGCCCGGCAGGGCATCGCGCGGCGATGTCCCGAGAGGGGACCAGGCTGCCGTCGAACGGCGGATCAAAGAGATCGCAGAAACGCGTGTGCGCTATGGCTACAGGCGCGTCCATGTGCTTCTGACACGGGAGGGGTGGATCATCAATATCAAGAAGACCCGCAGGATTTACAACGAGTTGGGGCTGCAGCTCAGGAACAAGCACCCAAAGCGCCGGGTGAAGGCAAAGCTCAGAGAAGACCGTCAGGAAGCCGTTGGGCCGAACGATGTCTCGGCGATGGACTTCGTTCACGACCAGCTCGCCCTGGGCAGGAGGTTGCGTATCCTGACCGTTGTCGACACGCATTCCCGGCTCTGCCCTGCGGCCGATCCGCGCTTCACCTATCGGGGCGAAGATGTTGTGCAGACGCTCGAACGGGTCTGCCGGCAGATCGGCTACCCCAAGACGATCAGAGTCGATAACGGCAGCGAGTTCATCTCGCGGGACCTCGATCTATGGGCCTACGCCAACGAAGTTACCCTCGACTTCTCACGGCCTGGAAAGCCCACGGACAATAGCTTCATTGAGGCGTTTAACAGCAAGCTCCGGGCGGAATGCCTGAACGCCCATTGGTTCATGAGCCTTGCAGATGCCCGCGAAAAGCTGGAGGATTGGCGTCGGCACTACAATGAGGACAGACCCCACAGCGCAATCGGATACAACGTCCCGATTGCCATGCATTATCCCGATGGCGTCACCAGCCCGTCATCGTGACAGAGCCGGAAAAACCCAGCTCCCGGCGGTCCAAGGTTGGGGTTCAGAGCAGAAAGCCTCGGCAATATGACACCGGCCGGTGTCTACTTCGGTCGCAGCGGCGGCATTCTGAAGGAAAGGAGAACCATCAAGGAAAAAACACTGAAACAGCGACGCTTGCTCAATCTCGGGCGCGCTACTTAAGATCAAAACCGATGCGCCAGGCCGTCCTAAATGCTGTCAGCTCAAACGGACCACTTCATTTGATAATGGACACCTGCGCAAAGCTGCCGTTAGGTGTGAGTCACCATGCGGTTAAATGATTGCGGAGAGGGCAGGTAGGAAACGGCGGTTGCCTGCTCCCGCAACCAACACTAATTAACCTGAATTAGTCTCGATGTGATCTGACACCGCCCCCATTTTTTCAAATTGGATTGGGGGCGGTGGTTCCCTTGAAGGGAGATGGTTGTCCGTTTTGATGGTGGTGCCAACCAAACCATCGAAACGAGGAAACCACGATGTTGAATACTACCGACAAGATCATCAAACACAAAACCGGCCTGCTGAATCTGGCCGAGGAACTGGGGAATGTCTCGAAAGCCTGTCAGGTGATGGGCTATAGCCGGGATACTTTCTATCGCTACAAGTCAGCCGTTGAAGAAGGCGGCGTGGAAGCGCTGTTTGAGCGCACCCGGCGCAAGCCCAATCTGGCAAACCGGGTGGACGACGCGACCGAGCAGGCCGTCATCAAATCCGCCACTGATTTCCCGGCCTACGGTCAGGCCCGCACTTCGAACGAGTTGCGTAAGCTGGGTGTCTTCGTCTCACCCTCGGGTGTCCGGTCGATCTGGCTGCGGCACGATCTGGCGAACTTCAAGGCCCGGCTGAGGGCGTTGGAAGCCAAGGTGGCCGAGGACGGCATGATCCTGACCGAGGCCCAGGTGCAGGCGCTGGAGAAGAAGAAGCTCGACGATGAAGCCTGCGGCGAGGTGGAAACAGCCCATCCCGGCTATCTGGGATCACAGGACACGTTTTATGTCGGCACCCTCAAGGGCGTCGGGCGGGTCTATCAGCAGACTTACGTGGACACCTATTGCAAGGTGGCGCATGCCAAGCTCTACACCACCAAAACACCGATCACCGCAGCCGACCTGCTCAATGACCGAGTGCTGCCATTCCATGACGAGCACGACCTGCCGGTGCTGCGGATCATGACAGATCGCGGGACGGAATACTGCGGGCGCGTCGACAAACACGATTTCCAGCTCTTCCTGGCGATCAACGATATCGACCACACCAAAACCAAGGTGAAATCACCGCAGACCAATGGCATCTGCGAACGGTTTCACAAGACGGTGTTGCAGGAGTTTTATCAGGTCGCGTTCCGCAAGAAGCTCTACGACAGCATCGAAGCCTTGCAGGCCGATCTGGACGAATGGCTGCACCACTACAACCACGAGCGCACTCATCAGGGCAAAATGTGTTGCGGCAGAACGCCGTTTCAGACCATGATCGAGGGCAAAGAAATCTGGAAGGAAAAGTTCCTGAACCAAACTTGACCTGACAGACGCCGCCGGAAAAACGGCCAACTGTCAGATCACATCGGAACCACTACAATTAACCTGACATATCAAAAGCTTCGGATCTACCATCCGGGGCCTTCTTCGTGTTCGGGCCTTCCGCACCCGCCGCCAGCCGCAGCAGCCCCGCCAGATCCCCCTCCAGCGTCAGATCCAGGCCAGTACCCTCCGCCGCGGGCGTCAGCACGATCCGCTCCACCAATGCGCGCAGCGCTTCCTTGGCCTCTTCCATGCCTCCGGCGGAGCCAAGGCCCTTGATCAGCCGTGACACCCGTTCGCGGTAGGCCTCCGCCATCGACGGGTGAAACACCACCGTGTCCGGGGCAGGGGTCTGCTCCAGCTCCCGCTCCAGCTGCTGGCGCCGCGTGTCGAGCTCGATCATCCGGCCCTTCACCTGGTCTACGGGAATGCCCGCAATGATCGCATCCACCAGCTTCTGGTGGTCCCGTTTGGCGCGGGCCAGCGCCTGTTCCTTTTCCTTGCGGTTCCCGGCGGCTGCGGCCTTCAGCCGGTTGCGCTCGGCAGTGTATTCTTCGCAGAAGACCTGCACCGCATCCGGATCCATCAGGTGGTTCGCCAGTGCATCCAGCACCCGGGCTTCCAGGTCGGCCTGCTTGATCGTGCGCTTGTTGCTGCAGACCGCGTCCCCTTTGTTCCGCGCCGGGGAACAGCCGAAGCTGTCCTTGGAGATCTTGGCAAAGCCGCCGCCGCAGCCACCGCAGGCCATCAGTCCGGAAAACAGCGTCTTCGGGCGCCGCCGGTCCCCGACGGGGACATTGGTGCCTGCGGTCTTCAGGTCGCCCTGGCGGGCCTGGACCGCATCCCAGAGATCCTGGCCAATGATCCGCAAGTTCGGGACGTCGGTGACCGTCCAGTCACTTTCCGGGTTCAGCCGCGAGATGCGCTTGCCGGTCTGCGGATCCTTCACGTAGCGGAGCCGGTTCCAGACCTGCCGGCTGATGTAGAGCTCATTGTTCAGGATGCCGGTGCCGCGCTGGCGGTTGCCGTGAATGGTGGAGGCACCCCAGTGGCGGCCGGACGGGGCAGGCACGCCTTCAGTATTGAGCGCCTCTGCGATCTTCTTCGGCGAAAGCCCGCGGGCGTAGTTCGCGAAGATCCGGCGCACGGCATCTGCCTCTTCCGGGTGGATCTCCCGCTCGCCGCGGATCAGTTCGCCGCTGGACGTGAGTTGCGGCTTCATGCGGTAGCCGTAAGCTTTGCCACCCGCGGATTTGCCCTCCAAAGCGCGCCCCTTCAGGCCGCGGCGGGTTTTGTCGGCGAGATCCTTGAGCTGCAAGGCATTCATCGTCCCCTTGAGCCCGATATGAATCTCCGAAATCAGACCTTCCGAGAGGGTCCCGATCGGGAGGCCGTTGAAGCAAAATTCCTGGTAGATGTGGGCGATGTCGGCTTGGTTGCGGCTTAGACGGTCGAGGGCTTCCGAGACCAGCACATCGAAGGTGCCGCCGCGCGCATCGCGGAGCAGGGCCTGCATGCCGCTGCGCATAAGGCTGGCACCGGAGATAGCGCGGTCGGAATAGGTGGCCACGACCTCCAGCCCCTGGGCCTTGGCGTAATCGGTGCAACCGCGGATTTGGTCTTCGACAGAGGCGTCGCGTTGCAGGTCTGTCGAGTAGCGGGCGTAGATGGCTGCTCTGAGCCTGGGCTGGGACATGGCGGTGTTCTCCGGTGGTTTGATGTTAACCGGGAGAATTGCCGTCCCGGTGGTCGGTGCGGGCTGCCTCGCGGGCGAGGGCGCGCAGGAGTCCGTGAAGTGACGCGCGGGTGCAGGCGTCCTGCCGGCAGGAGCCGTTTTGCGGGCGGCCGGGTGTTTCCGGCGCCTGCTGGCATTCGGCATGTCTCTTCCGGTCCCGTGCCATTGGCCGAGGTCTCCTGTCTCCGGTGGGCGGTGGCCGCCCGCGTGCGCTGATGGAGACAGTTTACTGCGCCGGATTGGGTTGGATCGACCCGGGTTGTAACCCTGCGGAGACGGAAATTGTGGATAAGGGCCTCGAAATACGGAACTTTCCCTCTGCAGAGGGAGCTGGGCAGGGATGCGGGCATGGACCGCCCCGGCGTGGCTTTGGGGCAAAACCTTTCCGGGAGGGAATTATCCGGATTTTGGACCAACCGGAGTCTGCGCCGCGGGAGTTTGCACAAAACATTGTGCAAATCCGGTGGCTGGGCCGCTTGATTGGCGGGCGAATCTACTGGTCCAGGACCGGCTCTGGACCATTTTTGCGCGGCACCTCGCGCAGCCAGCACTTGATGGCCTCGCCGTCAAACTCCCTTTTTCGAACTAGAACCGAGGCCATTTCTTTGAGCAAGTGCTTGTAGGGGTACAACAAAGCACGGGCAACGTCTTCGGCATGGTCGAGCCGGTCCTGCAGGCGTTTGCGCTCGCCTTCCGACAGGCGGGCAAAGTCTGGCGGCCCGAGCCAGGCGTTGCCGATGGCCCCAAGCCCCAGTTCAAAATCCATCGCCAGGACCATCCGCGCAGCCTGTGCCAAATCGGACGTTGCGCCCCCGCCGGCCCCGGCAGAAACAACCCCGAAGATGAGCCGCTCCGCCGCCCGCCCTGCGAGGTGGATAGACAGCTGGCATTCAAAGTCTGCCGGCAGACCCGCGTTCGGGGGAACATCCCGCTCGATTGTGCCGCCAGATGGAGACAGGCTGATCCGCGTGATCGTCTCGCCGTAGCTCCACGAGGTGATGGCGTGACCGACTTCATGAATGGCGATGCGGTACAAGAGGTCGTGGTTCTCCTCCTGTGCCATGACTTGCAAATGGCGGCGCAGAAGCTGCAGGTCGAGCGGGCAGCCGCTGTGCCGGGCCTCACTGCGGGCTGAGCGCACCGCCGCGTCCACGTCGGCAGCGGTTTTGCCAATGCAGTCCCGCGCCAGCTCCAACATCGCATCCTCGGGGAATGCGTCCTGCAGCCGTTCTGCAAGGAGGTGCTGCAGCATCGCCATGCTTGGCAGCGGCATCTGGATCTTGATGTCAAACCGCCCGGCTCTCAGCACCGCGGGGTCGAGGTGCTGTGGATGGTTGCAGGCACCAACCACCATAATCCCTGCCTCCCGGCTGATGCGGTCCATCTGCTCCAAAAAACCAGCAACCACTTGGCGCCTGTAGCTGGCACTGTTGTCGCCGGCACTGTCGCGGGAACCGATCGCGTCGATCTCATCGATGAAAAGGATACAGGGCGCATTCTTCCGGGCTTCATCGAAGCTTTTGCGCATGGCGTGCAGCAGGTTGCCCAAATGACCGGCGCTTTGCCACTCGGCGCAGCTGGTCTCGACGCAATTGACAGCGGCGCTCCGGCCCATCGCGCGGGCGAGGTGGCTCTTGCCGGTGCCCGGCGCGCCAAAAAGCAGCAAGGAGTGCGGGATCTCATTCCAGGCCACTTCGCCTTCGGCCCAGAGCCGCAGGTCCGCAACCAGTTGCCGGGCGGTGTCATAGGCTGGGCCGATGCCGGTGATCTCTTCCCTCGGCGTGTAGGCTTCGGGTGGCGAAGCGGCAGCGGCAGCAAGCGCCTGGGACAAGCGCTGCGCCATCTTCTTCGCTGTGGGCGCACGCAGGGCGAAAGACAGTGCGGGGGTGGAGAGCTCATGCAACTGGCCGTTCGGGGGCAGCGCCGCGCGGGCGGCGGCTTCATCAATGCGGCCCGTCCGGCTGTGGGTCTGACGCAGCAGGGCGATCAGAAAATCCGCGTCCGCTTGCGGCAGTGTCAGCTGATGACAGTGCTCCGCCACCAGCGGCGCTGGCAGTGCCATCTCATCCGGCAGGCAGATCCACAAAGGCTGGCTGTGCGCCAGGCCTTTGATGATGAGATCCTGCAGTTCATCGAAGTGTTGCTGTTCAATCGCACCATCGCGGGCACTGGGGACAGCGAGGGTCACGCGCTGAGGCAGCTGCACCTGGCGCCGGGCGTCATAGGCCTGCCAGCCCGGCGGCAGCAGGGCGTGGTTGAGGAGATTTTCCATACTTGAATACCCGCAGCGAGGAACGTTGCGCAGGATCAGCACGGTGCCGCGGATTAGCTGCGCGTCCACCGCAGCCGGGGAGCCGAAGGCCGCGGCGATCCGCAACAGCAGAAGCAGCCTGTCTGGGGGCAGGTCTGTGGCCGGCAGCCAGCGGCCCACGTCATCACATGCGTATGGGTCGGCGCCTTCCTGCTCCAGCGCTTCCCAAAGATCCGGAGGCAGATGCCGCGCGTCCGGCTGCTCGCTCAGATGGTGCAGCAAAGAATGGGGCTGTTCCGGTGCTGGGGGCACAAGCGGCTCCTCGGCGCCAGCACTGCCGTCTGGTGCGTCTTCTTTGAGTGTCTTGCGCCGCGTTTGCTGTAGCTCTTCACAGTAGAGATGATAGCGGCGGGCGCAGTCTTCGGCGAACTGCCACCAATCGGGGCGCGCGGGGGAGTGGTTCATGGCAAGCCTCCTGTGAACAGGCAAAAGGGATCGCTCGCCCAGCGGGGCCGGGCGGAAAACAGGTCGGAAATTGAAGGGGAGGGAGGCGCTTAGCTGTCTTCTTCCGCCTTGATGGCGTCGAGCATCGCGAAGATCACCTGGCACACATCCGGAAAATAGACCTCACTTTTGACCCTCAATTCATCTGCGTAGAGGTCTGGCGGCGCGACGCTGTCGGGGTGCTCTGCCTTCAGCCGCGCATGCAGGCCTTTCTCAATTTGCACAGCTGTGTGGCCGGAGCTGATGGGAACTGTCCGCAGGACCTGCGCCTCCGTCTCCTTGGTCTTCAGAAGTTGGTGGTAAAGGCGGGAGACGGGATCGCGGCTGTAGCCGAGTTTGATCAGCTTGGCACCTTTGGCGAGTTTAAGCTTCATGACGTAGAGAAAACTTGGCGCACTGCTCCAGCCCTCGCCGCAGTTGCTGCATTGAAACCGGCCAGTCTGCATGTTGGCACGGGCAATCCGCTGAACATGGCCGCAGGCCTGGTGCTGGTACAGGCGGTAGTTCTGGTTCCTGTTCGGATCCGGTTCGATCAGCTCCCAACCCTGCGCGGAGGCTTCTTCTTGCTCCTTCTGCTGTTGGCAGAGTTCGCAGCGTACGTCGCAGGTCCCGGCGGCAGCTCTTTTGATCAGTTCGAACTGCCGTCGCAGCCGGTGGCCGCAGTTCGCGATGTAGATGCCATGATGGCGGCTTTGCGGATCGCGGCCTGCCCACTTTAGACCTGCGGCCTCGGCATCGGCCTGCCACCGGTCTTGAATGCAGTGCGGGCACTGCGGCTGGTTGTTCATGAGAACAAAGATCTTGCTGGCGTGTGTCCGTCGGCAGGTGTGGCAGGACAGGAGCAGGTGATAGCGGTCCTTGATGCGCTGGACGATTTTGAAACCTTTTGCGCTGGCGGCGGCGCGCCAGTGGGGATGGACCGTTTGCGGGAAATGTTCGCAGGTTGAGTGGGCATGGCAGCCTCCGCATAGGCAAAAATGGACAGGGCAGGCGCCGGAACTGGCGCTTGCTGAAACTTCAGAAATGGCATGGCTGAGCCGGGCGCAGCGGCGTGTCCGCCGCGGGCCGGGTCAGAAGAATGCTGGGATGGTGGGCCTAGTTGGGCAGAAAGTTCTGCGCTTCAGCCGCCACAGAGAGTTCGATGAGAGCGTTCATCTGTCGCGTGCCGGTCTGCAGCAGGGCCTGGCAATCACCATCTTCGACGGTGAACAGCTCCAGGTTCTCATGGAACAGCTGCTGAAATCTGAGAGCCTCTTCCGGCCCCGTGGACTCGATGAGGAAGTGCAGCAGCATGCTCATGCGCTGCATTGGCAAATCTTCGGCACTGACCATCTGTGCGGTCAGGATGTCGCCGCTGAGTTTAAGGCAATCCTGCCATTTGGCTTCTGCGGCCTCTTGGATATCGGTGGACGCGGGATCCCAGGACAGCGCGTGCGACAGATCACGCTCCAAATTTGGGGCTTCGTCCACTGCCTTAGTCAGCGTGTCGAAAGTTTGGGTGACGAAGGTGGGGCTGTCATCTGCGGCTGATGCGGGCCACAGAGCTTTTGCCGCGCCGAGGCGCGTGATAACGGGGATGGTAGTCATATTGGTCTCCTTAGCCGAGATCAGTGTGGTTAGGGCGAGGTAAGAGGTTCCAGCTCTTGCCTCGCCTGAACAATGTGCGATGATGCCATCATGATGTCAGCATCAAAATGGTAATATCGGAATGGCCCCTCCCAAGAAAGACACAGAAGCGCTAACGCTCAGATTGTCGCGAGAACTCATAAATGCAATCGATGACCGACGTCGTCTTGAGCCTGATCTCCCAACCCGTCCGGAAATGATTAGGCGCGCATTGGTTGACTGGCTGGAGAAAACAAGCTGATCGGCAACAGGCTACGGAAGCGAAACACCCTTCTGCCATTTAAGATTATCGAGAAACAATAAGTCATCCCAGGCCCCCGGCAGGGCGGGTCCAGCAGGCTTCTGGCCGCAGGAAGCATGTTTGGGCGGAGCCCGGACTGCGACCGAGGAGGGGATCGAAGGGGGTATCCCCCTCGCGAACTGGTAAGTTGCAATTCCGGGGCCCAGCCCGGGATTGCAACTTACCTAGTGAGTACAAGCCTCACAAAAACAAAATAAGTCTATCGGGATTTTCGTCGTCTTCGCGGAGACTCGGATCAGAGAAGCAGATCCGAGCAGCAAGATGACCGTACAGCCCAAGTTCACCCAAGCCCAGCCCGTAATTCTTGATGAAGCACCGGTTGTGCTGCGCTTTGCAGGCTTGCCCGCGCCGATCGCCGACATTGCCTGCCAGAATGAGCCATTGGAACGCCATTGGTCCGAGAGACAATGGCGAATGCGGCGGTCTATGGCTTGCTGTTCAAGGCATCGGCCCAAACACTCCTGACCATCGCTGCCGATCCAAAACATCTTGGTGCGAAGATCGGCATGACATCGGTGCTGCACACCTGGGGATCAGCGATGACGCATCACCCGCATGTGCATGTCATCGTGCCAGGGGGCGGGCTGTCGCGCGATGTTGGCCGCTGGATCGGTTGCCGCCCAGGGTTCTTTCTGCCGGTGAAGGTCCTGTCCCGGCTGTTCCGGCGCTTGTTCCTTGAAGGGCTGGCCAGACTGCACAAGGCCGGGAAGTTGGCATTCTTTGGCGATTTGGTGGGACTGGCCGATCCGGATACCTTCGCCGCCCATCTCTCACCGCTGCGCAAAACGGAATGGGTGGTGTATGCCAAGCCACCCTTCGGCGGGCCGAAAGCGGTGCTGGCCTACCTGAGCCGTTATACGCACCGGGTCGCAATCTCCAACCATAGGCTCGTCCGCGCGGATGCCAGCACTGTTGCCTTCCGATGGAAAGACTACCGTATCAAGCGCGCAGACCGCATGAAGGTGATGCGATTGCCGACGTCCGAATTCATCCGCCGGTTCCTGATCCACGTCCTGCCCTCCGGCTTCCATCGCATCCGGCACTCGGGCTTTGTGGCTAACGGCATCCGTCGCGACAGGATCGCGAAGATCAGGCGCTTGCTGAATGCAGAGCCAGAGCCCGATCAAACGCCGGATGAGGCAGCCAGCGCCGAATGCGATGTTCAGCCCGCGCACCAGCCTTGCCCGAAATGCGGCGGTGCCATGATCGTTATCGAAACCTTTCTGCGCGGCCAAACACCCAAATCCCGGGCACCACCATGGGAGGACGCCGCATGACCAGCCCAACCCGATCGGCCTCGCAACGAAAAGACACCGAACCAGTCAGTGCGGCCATCTCACCAAATCATGCGCGGCATCAGGCCTGTAGCCTCATGACGAGAGGCCGTCCAATCAAGCCGTGTCGGGAAATGAGGCTCGCATACACCGCTCGTCGTCACGCAACCGTTTGCTCTCAACGTTCGACACCGCGGCTGTAACCCACAATCCCCATAGACCCAAAACAGCCCGCGCTTTCCTCCTTGTCAGATTTGTCGCCGCTGCAGCTCACGCTGAACAGCAGCCACAAACCTTAGACAGAGCGCCATTTCGCTGCGGCTGCGCCAATGACTGCTCTTGAACACTGGGTCATGTTGATAAATGGCACAGGCAGAAAAGTGCTTTGGCTGTTTCTGCCTGTGCCAGTGGCGGGTATGAAACCGCCACTGGTATCGCTCCTGGGCACCAGAAAACTCTTAAGCCGGTACCTAGGCTGGGCCAGCCCCTGCCCGGGATTTGTCATCCGAAAGCACCAGTATCGGCCAAGCAGCTGCATTCAACGCGGACCAATGGTCTGAAGACACAGAGATGCCACGCTCCAGCGACTGATCATAATTGGCCGCCAGCTGCGCTGCGGTGACTTCGAACCGCTGCAGTTCTGGATGTTCGGCCTGCCTGGTAACGGCATCGGCCAGCAGCGCAGCCTGGGTGGTGCAAACTATGAACAGCGCGGAAGCCTCTTTGCCGGCTCCGGCCTGTTCCACACGCCAGTAGTTGGGGAACACCGCGCCGCTTTCGAAGCTAGCACCATGCATGCCAATCTGATCGCTCCAGTAGGCTCCGATATAGACGCCCTTCTGGGCCACGAGCGACAAGCTGCGCAGGATCAGGCCGGGGTCGCGGCAATTGGCCAGTTCCACAATGGCAAAGCCTGTTTCCTGCGCCTTGGCAAAGGCGAGATCAGACGCGAGGGAGCCGTGCTCACAGACTTCGGCGCCGCCCGCGTCAATAACTGCGAGCCCTGCGTTTTCATAATCCAGCCGAGGCGCCACGCCGCCTTTGGGGGCTTCGGGCGGCAGCGTGATGCGCTCAATCCCGCCCAACCCGCACATGTGCGACCAGGTGATCAGCTGTGCAGCATCCTCATAATCTCCGGTCTGATGCCCGGCACCTTCATAAGCGCGTGACAGCGCCGCGATCATTTCGTTGCGGGAAACTCTCATGCCCGGACCTCCTCCATTTGGGGTTTCAGCGGCAGGAACCAGCTATCGTATGTCTGGCCGATGTCCTCGATCACCGGGGCGCCTTGGTACATAGTGTTGCGCACCCACAGTTTGGAGCGCGGGTCGAATTTACTGACGCCGAAGAACGCCAGCTTACACCGCAGCATGTCCATCGGGCGGATGTCGCGGCTGGCCAGATTGGCCCGGATTTCCGCGTATTTGTGGCGGGACATGGTTTGAATGCGGCGCACGATGCTTTTCATCGTCGGCCGGCGCAGCAGGAAGTGGACCACATCGCTGTCGGGGCTTTCCGCCAGGTCCTGTATCAGCAGATCATAGCATTCGCGTACCCGGCGCCCGATCGGCAGCGGCATCTGCTTTTCCACCCCTGGATCGGCCCCGGCAAAACCCAGCCGCGGCTCAAGCTTTTCTTCCGAGCGGTACCAGAATGCATCGGTCTCAGTGGCGTCAGAAAAATCGATCTCCAGCGCCCAGCCGTACCGGGTTTCGATCAACTGCCGCAGGGCTACAGTGCTCATCTCCGGATCAATCACTGGGTTGGGAATTGCTGCAAAACTGTCTTCAAGATCATTGACCAGTTCCGGGTGGATCTCCAGGCAGATGGAGTTAACCAATTCCTGAGTTTCCAGGCTCCAGACATCGCGGGCGTGATCCGTCAGTTCCGACCAGGTTGTCAGCTGATCGCCTGTCCCGGCCAGCCAGCTGTCCACCTCACTTAGTTCCGCAATCAGTACCTGGTTGCGGTCGATCTGCTCGGCGTCGCTGGTGTGGCTTTCGCCGAAGTGCTGCTTGGCACGGCTGACCAGATCGTGGAACAGACTGATGCGCCAAGCGGTCGGAGCCGCCTTGTGCAAGACTTGCGCCAGCGCAGTTTCGCGCATTTCCACCCATTGGCTGAACAATTCTCCATGGTTGATCAGATATGGCGCCATGCCCAGGCCCGTGGAATTGCCGATGCCAAAGAACCGCTTCAGCCGACCGTCCAGCAACACCGCGGTATCCGGCGCGCGGGATTTGGCGACATGATCCACCTGGTCCAGACTGAACTGGCGCAGCATGAAGCAAATGAACATTTCCGGTGCAAACGGGCGGTTGAAATCCGGAAACTTCGCCCGGACCTTGTTCCAGTCCGCCATGCCCAGCTTGCCGCTGCCGTAAACCGCCGTTGTCCGGTAAAGATAGCCGACTTCGGCAATGCGCTGCGCATCGGGCTGGCGGCCTGCGCTCAACTCTTCCAGAACATAGCTGAACAGCCGGGAAGAACGGTTGGCCCGCGACAGGCTGAACACCCGCGCATCAACTCGGCCTGCTTCCTGTTTCGGCACATTGCGGCGCAGATCCTCCAGCCAAACATCATCCACCAGGCCTTCGCAAAGCGCCATGGTCAGATCCCAACTGGTTGCAATGACCCGGTCATTGCGCTCCTCATCAGGCAATTCGGTGGAAAACAGCACAAAGCTGAAAACCCCATTGGGCGTTCGGATTTCATAGATGGCCGTGCCGTAGCCCTCCGGGTCCAGATCAAACAGCCGGCGGCTGATGTCCCATTCTTCCTTCATGATCCGTCGCACCAAAGTGCGCATGAAGCTGAGCGTCGAAGAATGCAGCGACCCCAGGCGTTGCAGATCCATGACCTCCGCCTCCGGCCGCATCCTTTCGGTAAGTGCTGTGAGCATGTATTGCCCTCCCATTTCAGTCCTGCGCGTTCGCAAACAGCTTTGGCCGGGAAGGGGAGCCAAGTAAAATTTGAAGAATCGAAAGACTTATAAGCCGGGCAAATAAATCACCCCCCGGTAACGGATGCCTCAACAGTCCGGTTCGGAAACCGCGCGGAAATCTGCCGTGCCTGGCCCTGCAGATACTCCAGAAAGCTCTGAGCCACAGAGGACAGCGGGCGGTCTTTTGCCACCACCAGCTGAAGCTCCCTGTACAGAGTTGGCGCCGACAGGCTGCGGTAGACCAATGCCGGGTTCAGATAATCCGGTGCCGCCAGCGCCGGCACCGCAGACACCGCTTCGCCGCTTTCAATCAGCCCGGCCAGCGCCGCCATCGTCAGCACCGTGAAATCGGGGCTGGTCACAGAGGCCGGCAACCCCTCACCCGCCTTGGTCAGACGGCTGACCCCGGTATCCTCGGCCATACCGGCAAACGGCAGACCGTCGAGGCAATCCCAGGTCAGCGGCTCAGTGCGGCGCGCAAGTTCCTGGGTGTTGCGGCAGATCAGCCCAACCTGATCGCGCAGAAACGGCAGATAGGTCAGCCTGGGATCATCAGACCAGCTGCTCGACAACCCGAAATCGGCACGTCCTTCCAGCACCTGCGCCTCCACTCCGCGCGCGTTGTCGTCCTGCAAGTGGATCTTTGCCTGCGGCATCTCTGCCGCAAAGCCACGCATCGCTGGCGGTAAAATCCGCACCGCCGCCGAAGGCAGCACCGCCACCCGCACCCGATTAAGCTGATCTTGCGCACTCGCCCGCACTGACAGGACCGAGGCTTCGACATCGTCCAGAATCTTCTCTGCCTTCGGCAGCAGCTCCTGCCCTTGCGCAGTCAGCTCAACCGACCGGGTGGTCCGCTTAAGCAGGGACACGCCAATAATTTCCTCAAACTGCTGAATACTCAGCGTAAGTGCCGGCTGCGACACCGCCAGATTTTGCGCGGCCCGACTGAAGGAGCCGCACCGAGCCACCGCAACAAAAGCGCGAAATTGTTTGAGAGACAGGTTACGGGCGATTTTTGTCTTCATTCCTGGAACCTATTACTTGCCAGCCAAACACTGAATGGGAAAAAATGCCTGCGTCGCTGGGGCGGAAAGCCGGAGTTGACCACAGACGTCAATTAGTTTGGCTCATTAAGTCTTTCTGCAGGGGAAGGCCACGATCACGGCCTGAACATTCCTACCTGAACTGGCCCACTGCACGGTGTAGTATCACGACTTCAACTCCGCTGCACGTTGCATGAATGGTCGAGATCTCCGCTGAACCGCAAAGCGGCTTTCCATGCCAGCACAGAAAAATCTTCCACTTTGCTTGTGCCACACAATTTTGACAGGTCCGGTGTGGGCTCTTCCTACTCTTTCGCCGCGCCAGGTGTGAATGGCCGATCCCCGAACAAGGGCCGTTCGCCTGGTTGGGCTTGGACTGGCAGTGAGCGGGACAATCCTGCCCTTCGCTGCTAATGCGCAGTTCTTGCTGCACTTGCGAGGATTTTTTCAGGCCGGGTGGGGCGGGTCTTTCTTCGCAAACGCGAAACATTCCCCGAGATCCGCGAAGGCGGTCATTGACTGCCATGCTGCTTGCAGCGAACACCATCTGCACGCAGGCTTCAATTAGATGGAAGCGCGCCGTGAGGGACGCATACAGCTCAAAGAGCTGCCAATCAGAAGCACTTTCCAGATTGAAAACTACCTCCTGACGATGGCATGCGCGGTGAATTCCGCGAGTTCGCCGCGCCAGATCTGGCGGCCGAAGCAGAATGGCTTGCCGTCCTTACTGTAAATCACCTGCTCAAGCTCGATGCCGGCATTGTAGGTCGGCAAGTTTAGTAATCCCGCCTCCTGTTCATTCAATGCGCGCATCCGGATCGTGATGTCACCGGAATGCGGCGGCACGTTGTATTCCCGCTCCATCAGCACCGTGGTCGACTGCTGCAGATTGTGGTCGAACAGGCCGGGGAACAGGCTGGCAATGGCGTATTCTTCTTCGACAAAGGCGGGGTGGTCCTGAAGCAGGAACACCCGGGTGTATTTGTACAGCGCCGTTCCTTCGGGCACGGCCAGCTTTGCGGACAAGACCGCATCTGCTGCGGCCATCTGCTGGGAGACCACCTTGATCGTCAGGCCGGGCCCGTCCTGGCCGAGCAGGGCCGAGAGGCTGACAGTTTGGCTGATGTCATAAGCCACCCGCTGCGGCGACACGAATCGGCCGCGGCGCCCGGAACTGTAGGCGAGGCCTTCCATTTCAACCGCAAGCAGCGCGCGGCGTGCGGTCATTCTGCTGATGCCAAACTGCTCTGCGATGGCTCTTTCCGAGGGTAGAGCCGCGTGAACGGGCAGGGCACCGCTGCGGATTTGCTCCCTCAGATGATCAATAACCATCTGAAAAGCTGGTGTTTTCTTTCTCTGTTCCAGATCGTTTTTCATCATGATGCAGCAGTTCCGCAAATTTTCTTTGGTATATACCAGATTGTTGGTATATACCAGCTCCAGGGGCTCTGTATCCTGAGTGCATGGCGTGGCCATGGTTTGCAAGGGAGGGGCTGGGGGAGCGGGGCAGAAATCCCGCGGGTTTTGGAGGCAGGCCCATGAATTTGGCGCCGGATATTCAAGCACTGCAATTCACCAGTGACGGGGGGCTGGGCAGCGTGGCCCGGATTGGCCTGATCGTTCTGCAATCGGATCAGACTCTGGAGCATGAGCTGTCGGGTGTTCTGCGGCGGCCCGGGGTGGCGCTGTATCACGCGCGGATCCCCAATGAGATGGAAGTCTCCGGCGATACGCTGCGGAAGATGGAGGCGGACCTGCCTACGGCGGCGGCGCTGCTGCCTGCTTCGTTCGAACTGGACGCCATCGGCTATTGCTGCACGTCGGGGGCAACGATGATCGGCGAGGCGCGGGTGGATGCGATCCTGCGCAGCGTTCATCCGGCGGCAAAGACCACCAATCCGCTGACCGCCTGCAAGGCGGCGCTGAGTGCGCTGAAGCTGAAGCGGATCGCGCTGATTACCCCTTATGCCGTCGAGGTGACTGAAGGCATGCGGGACAATTTGGCTGCCGCTGGGTTCCAGGTGAACGCAGTCGGCAGCTTTAACCAGAGCGACGATTTCAAAGTGGCGCGGATTTCCTCGCAGAGCATTCTGGAGGCGATCAAGGAGATCGGCCGCCGTGCGGATTGCGACGGCGTATTTGTGTCCTGCACCAGCCTGCGGGTCATGGAAATCCTGGCGGAGGCCGAGAAGGCCATTTGCAAGCCGGTCCTGTCCAGCAATCAGGTCACGGCCTGGCATCTGGCCAGGCTGGCCGGCATCGGAGACAGCATCGCCGGGGCAGGCATGCTGTTTCACACCCAAATGAAGATGGACAACTGAGATGACGGCAGAGATGCACCCCGCTGCGGAGCGCGGGTTTACCACACAGGAGTTTGAGCAGCGAACCGCGGCAGCCCAGAAGATCATGGCGGGCCTCGGGCTGGATGCGCTGCTGCTGACCACCGAACCGGAAGTGCGTTATTTCACCGGCTTCGACACCATTTTCTGGCTCAGCCCGACGCGGCCCTGGTTCGTGGTGATCCCGGCCAAGGGCGCGCCGGTGGCGGTGATCCCGGAGATCGGCGCACCCAGCATGGCGCTGACCTGGATTTCCGATATCCGCACCTGGCTGGCGCCGCAGCCGCAGGATGACGGTATCTCGCTGCTGGCGGACACCTTGCGGGAACTGATGCCCAGCGGCGGCACCCTGGGGGTGCCGATGGGGCATGAAACCCATGTGCGGATGCCAGCAGTGGACTTCGTGAAACTGCAGGAAGCCCTGGGCGGTATCCGCCTGGCTGACGGCACCGATGTTGTCCGCAGCCTGCGGATGGTGAAATCCGCATCTGAAATTTCCAAAATCGCGCGTATTTGCAGTATCGCGTCTTCTGCGTTTGAGGATCTGCCGAACCAGGTCCAGGCAGGCGACACCGAGCGTCAGGCCTTTGCCAAGTTCAAGATCAGCCTGCTGCAGCACGGTGCCGATGATGTGCCGTATCTGGTGGGCAGCTCCGGCCCCGGCGGATTTGCGGATGTGATCAACAGGTCAAGCGACCGGGTGATTGAGAACGGCGATATGCTGCTGTTGGACACCGGTTCGCTGTGGGGCGGCTACAGCTGCGATTTCGACCGCAACTATGCCTTTGGCCATGCCTCGGACGCAGCCAAACAGGCCTATGACCTGGCCTGGCGCGCGACCGAGGCCGGATTGCAGGCGGCACGTCCCGGCATCACCACCACGGACCTGTGGGGCGTCATGGCCAAGGTGCTGGAGGACGGCGGCTGCAGCGGCCATCAGATCGGGCGCATGGGCCACGGTCTGGGCATGCAGGTCACCGAATGGCCGTCGCTGATGGCGGGCGACAATACTGTAATCGAGGAATGCATGGTGCTGACGCTTGAGCCAGGTTTCGCCTTTGGCGGCGGCAAGATGATGCTGCACGAGGAAAACATCGTCATTCGCGCCGATGGCGCCGAACTTCTGTCCCGCCGCGCGCCGCGCGAGCTGCCAATCATTACCTAACACATGGGATCCGATCACATGAAAAAAGACCTTCCCTCCCATGCCCAGGTTGTCATTATCGGCGGCGGCATTCATGGCTGTTCCGTTGCCTATCATTTGGCCAAACAGGGGCTGACGGATGTGGTTCTGCTGGAGCGCAAGCAGCTGACCAGCGGCACCACCTGGCACGCGGCCGGGCTGGTCGGGCAGTTGCAGGGCAGCCATGCCACAACCGCTTTTGCCAAATACGGCATCGAGCTGCTGCAGGAGATCGAGGCAGAGACCGGCCAGAATCCAGGCTACCGGCGGTCGGGGTCGATCTCTATTGCGGTGAATGACGAACGGATGGCGGAGCTGAAACGCAAGGCGGATTTCGCCAAGCTGCACGGGATCGAGGCGCATTATCTGGAAACGGCGGAAATTCAGGAGCGCTGGCCGCTGATGAACCCCGATGGTGTTCTGGGCGGCATTTACATGCCCAGCGACGGATCGGCCAACCCGGTGGATCTGACCTCGGCCCTGGCCAAGGGCGCGCGGATGCGCGGCGCGAAGGTTTTTGAAAACATCAAGGTCGAAGAGGTGCTGACCCGCGGCAATAAGGCGGTGGGTGTTCGCACCGATCAGGGCACCATCAGCGCCGATTACGTGGTGAACTGCGGCGGCATGTGGGCGCGGGACCTGGGCCGGCAGAACGGCGTTGGCGTGCCGCTGCACGCCTGCGAGCATTACTATCTGGTGACCGAGGCCATCGAGAACCTGCCCAGCGACCTGCCGGTGCTGCGCTCCTATTGCGATGGCACCTATTGGAAGGAAGACGCGGGCAAGCTGCTGTTCGGCTTTGCCCATTTCCAGGCCAAACCCTGGGGCATGAAAGGCATTTCCGAGGACTTCGAGTTCGACAGCCTGCCATTTGTCGAGGAAGATGTGATGGAGGTGCTGGAACTGGCGATGAGCCGGGTGCCGCTGTTGCAGGAAACCGGCATCCGCACCTTCTTTAACGGGCCGGAAAGCTATTCCTATGACGGGCGTTTCATTCTGGGGCAGGCGCCGGACATTTCGAACTATTTTGTGCTGGGCGGGGTGAACTCCACTGGTATCCAGTCCGGTTCCGGCGCAGGCCGGGCCGTTGCGCAATGGATCATCGACGGTCACCCGCCGATTGACCTCAGCGAAATGGACCCCAAGCGCTGCGAGGAGTTCCAGGCGCGTGACCCTTATCTGCAGGAACGCTGCCCGGAAACGCTGGTGCTGACCTATGCGATGCATTGGCCGAACCGCCAGCGTGATACCGTCCGCAACCTGCGCCGCACGCCGTTCTACCACCCGATGAAGGCCCGCGGCGCCTGTTTCACCGAGGCCCAGGGCTGGGAACGCCCCGGCTGGTTCGCGCCAGAAGGGGTGGAGCCGAAGTATGAATACAGCTTTGGCCGCCAGAACTGGTTCCCGCATGTGCAAGAGGAGCAGAAGGCTGCGCGTGAAGCTGTTGCGATGATCGACTACACCATGCTGGGCAAGCTGATGGTCGAGGGCCGCGACGCCGAAAGCTTCCTGCAGCGGGTCTGCACCAACAACATGGCGATGGCCAATGGCCGGGTTGCCTATACGCTGATGCTGAACGAGCGCGGCGGCATTGAAAGCGACGTCACGGTGGCGCGTCATGGGGACGAGAGCTTCATGGTGATGAGCTCGATCTCGCACACTAGGCGCGACTATCTGCATCTGCGCGATCTGATCTGCGAGGATGAGGACGTGCGGCTGCGCGATGCGACCTCCGCATATGGGGTGCTGGGCGTCATGGGGCCGCAGAGCCGGGCGCTGCTTGAGGCGGTCAGCGATGCGGATGTCTCGCACGCGGCGTTCCCGTTCAACAGCCTGCGGCATTTCCACATCGGCCACGCACCGGTGTTTGCGCAGCGTCTGTCCTATTCCGGCGAATTGGGTTGGGAGATTTTCATCACCCCGGATTTTGCCGAGCACGTGTTCGAAGTTCTGATGCAGGCCGGTGAACAGTTCGGCATCCGCCTAATCGGCGGCGAGGCGCTGAATGCGCTGCGGCTGGAAAAGGGCTTTGTCCACTGGGGCCACGACATGGCCTATACCGAGGCGCCGCATCAGATGGGCATGGAGTTTGTCTGCAAGGTCAAGAAGCCCATCCCCTTCATCGGGCGCGACGCCTATCTGGCGCGCAAGGCGGAAAACAAGGGGCCGTTCCTATGTTCGGTCAAGCTGCGCGACCCGGAACCGCTGCTGCATCACAACGAACCTGTTCTGCGGGACGGCAAGATTGCGGGCTACGTGACCGCCGGCGCCTGGGGCCAAACGGTCGGGGCGGCTGTCGGCCTGTGCCTGCTGACCCTGCCGGAAGGCGAAATTGGCAAGGCAGCGGTGGAGAACGGCCAATTCACGGTCCTGGTCGAGGGCAAAAGCATCGAGGCGGATGTCAGCCTGACACCGTTCTATGACCCGCAAAGCAAACGGATGCTGTCCAGCGCCTGAGGGCGCCTGGCACCAAGGAGGAGTTCACGGTCCTGATGCACATCCCCGGTGTCCCGCTCTCATCACCGGCTCAAGCTCAGGACCGTGGCAATGGAGACGCCGCCCCAACCAAACAGCAGGCGCGAGTTCCAAATCGAAGACAGGTTAAATTCTGGGAGGAAACCATGACTTACAAACTACTCAACACTTTGGGCGCAGCGGCAGTTGCAACCGTGGTCAGCTCGATTGCGGCGCTGGCCGGGCCGATTGATGACAGGATCGCCGCGGGCGAGCCGCTCCGCATCGGCTTCTCCAACATTCCGATCTGGGGCTACCCTGACGAAAATGGCGACGCCAAGGGCTTTGTGAACGAGATCGCCATCGATATCTTGAAAAAAATGGGCCACGAAAGCGTCGAGGCGACCGTAACCGACTGGGGCGGGCTGATCCCGGGGCTGCAGGCCAACCGCTATGATATGATCACCGGCGGGCTTTATATCCTCAACAGCCGCTGCGAGAATATTTCCTTCTCCGAGCCGATTGCCCAGTCCGGCGACGCCTTTATCGTTCCGGCCGGCAATCCCAAGGGTATCCAGACCTATCAGGACATCCTGGCTGCAGAAGCCGTACTGGCTGCAGGTTCCGGCTACAACACCGTAGAAGCCGCCAAGAAGGAAGGGTTGACCGACGCGATGATCATGCAGGTGCCGGGGCCGACCGAGATGCTGGCCGCAGTTAAGGCAGGCCGCGCAGATGCTGCGGGCATGACCTATTTCGAAGCGGCGCATCTGGCGGAAAGCGATGAGGCCGTCGACGTGACCGACCCCAGCGCCCTGCCGGAATGGACGCTGAACTGGGTCGGCGTCGGCTTCCGCGACGCTGACAGCGATTTCCTGGCAGAGTTCAACACCGCGCTGGCGGAATACATCGGCTCTGAGGAGATGATGCAGACCGTCGCAAAATACGGCTACACCGAAAGCACCCTGCCCGGTGACAAGACCACCGAATGGACCTGCGCCAACCGCTGATCCGAATGTGCGGCGGATCCCTGAGGTCCGCCACATGCAAATCTCCTCGTGCCATACGGATTACAGATGGGTTTCTATGATTTCCTGATCCAGTACTGGCCGCGGCTTCTGACAGGGACGGGCGTCACCTTGGCCCAGTTCCTGCTCGCTGCGGTGATTGGAATCGCGATCTCGCTCTGCATGGGCCTGATGAAACTGTCGCAGAACGCGCTTATGCGCGGCGCGGCGGTGACCTATATCGAGATTTTCCGCGGTACCTCGCTGGTGGTGCAGCTATACTGGATTTTCTTCGTGCTGCCGCTGTTCGGTCTGACGATCGAAAAATTCACCGCAGGATACCTGGCTATCGGCATGAATATCGGCGCTTACGGCGCCGAGCTGGTGCGCGGTGGCATTCTGTCAGTGCCCAAGGGGCAATGGGAAGCGGCGCTGGCGATCAACATGAGCCCGGCGCAGCGGATGCGGCGGATCATCCTGCCGCAGGCGCTGGTCAGCATGCTGCCGCCCTGGGGCAACCTGATGATCGAGCTTTTAAAGGGCACCGCGCTGGTGTCGCTGATCTCCGTTGCCGACCTGATGTTCGAGGCGCGGCAGATCAATGCCTCCACCTTCCTGTCGGCGCAGGTCTTTGGCGCGGCGCTGGTGGTCTACTATGTGCTGGCCCGCTTTCTGGTGACGCCGTTCATGCGCTGGCTGGAACGCCATATGGCGCGCAAGATGGGGAGGGCGTAATCCATGTTTGACTGGCAATGGGACTTTACCTGGGAAATCCTGCCGCGGCTGGTCTACGCCACCGGCAATACGCTGATCGCTGCCGGGGCGGGCTATGTGATTGCGGTGGTGCTGGGGCTGATGCTGGCGCTGGTACAGCGCACACCGTCCAGGGCGGTGACCTTCACAGTGCGCGAGTTTGTGGAGTTCATCCGCTCCACCCCGCTGATCCTGCAAATCTTCTTTGTGTTCTATGTGGGGCCGCAGTTCGGGATCCGCCTCAGCCCTTGGATGTCGGGGATGATCGCGATCGGCCTGCACTATGCCTGCTACCTGTCGGAGGTTTACCGCGGCGGCATCGAAAGCGTGCCGAAAGGCCAGTGGGAGGCCGCCATTGCGCTCAACATGACCACCGCGCAGAAATACCGCCGGGTCATCATCCCGCAGGCGATCCCGCCCGCGCTGGCCGGCATGGGCAACTATCTGGTCGGCATCTTCAAGGACACGCCGATGCTGTCGGTGATCGGGGTTGCCGAGCTTATTCATACCGCCAATTCCATCGGGTCTGAGAACTACCGGTTCCTGGAACCCTATACGATGGTTGGCATCATCTTTCTGGCAATCTCCCTGCCGGCAGCGGGCCTGATCCGGCTGTTCGAAGGGTATGTGCGCCGCAAACTGGGACTGTAACGATGCTGGACAAGACTGGCTTTCCGCTTGAAATCACCGGTGAAGACACGCCGATGGTGAGCTTTCGCAAAGTGAACAAATCCTATGGGGCGCTCACTGTGCTGGACGATCTCGATCTCGACGTCGCGGCAGGGGAAATGGTCTCGATCATCGGTCCCTCCGGCTCGGGCAAGACCACCGTGCTGCGGATGCTGATGACGCTTGAGCAGATCAACGGCGGGGTGATCTATGTGGACGGCAAGCCGCTGACGCATATGCCCAAGGGCGGCCAGCTGGTGCCTGCAAGCGAACGCCACCTGCGCAGCCGCCGCGCTGACATCGGCATGTGTTTCCAGCATTTCAACCTGTTCCCGCATATGACCGCGCTGGAAAACTGTATGGAGGGGCCGGTGCAGGTGCTGGGCCTCTCCAAGGCCGAGGCGCGCGACCGCTCAGAAGAGCTGCTGGAGATGGTCGGCATGATCTCCAAGAAGGACCAGCACCCCTCGCGGCTGTCGGGCGGCCAGCAGCAGCGGGTGGCGATTGCGCGGGCGCTTGCGATGCGGCCCAAGGTGATGCTGTTTGACGAGGTGACCTCTGCCCTCGATCCGGAGGTGATCGGCGAGGTGACCAATGTGATCCGCAAGCTGGTGTCGGAGCATAACCTGACCATGCTGATGGTGACCCATCAGATGGGCTTTGCCCGCGATATTTCCGACCGGGTGTGCTTCTTCTATGGCGGCCGGATCGAGGAGCAGGGCCCGCCGACCCAGCTGTTCGGCAATCCCCAGCGCGAGCGCACCCAGCAGTTCCTGAGCGCGGTGCGGGAAGCGGTCTAGGTCTTCAGACCGGGATGCCTGCATCCCGCAGCAGGCTGCGGGTCTGTTCGCTGAGCAGGCCCGTGCGCCAGATCACGAAATAGCTGCGCCCGGTTATCAGCTGGTAGTCCTCCAGCGGCACCAGCCGCCCGGCGTCGATCTCGAAGCGCAGCACATCGGGGCAGCCAAGCGCCACCCCGCGGCCGCGGATGGCAGTATCCAGCGTGCTGCCGTATGAGCCCAGGTTGACCTTGGCGGCCTGCGCAATTTCGGCAAAGCCGGTCAGTTCGGCGAAATCGTCCCAATTCACCCATTTCGGGGTCAGCTTGTCGAAATCAAGCAGGGTCGCCGCCGCCAGCCCGCCTTTGCGCTGCGCCTTGGCGGGGGAGGTCACGGGCATCCAGCGCTCCGCGAACAGGAGCGAGCCGTCCCAGCCTGCCGGGATGTCCTGGCCGTAATAGATCAGCGCATCCGCCTCCAGCGCAAACAGGTCGGCGTCCTTGTCGGAGGCGGTGAGAGTGACCGGCGCGGCATCGCTGCTCAGCAGGTATTCATTGATCCGGGGCGTTAGCCAGTATTGCGACACGGCGACATTGGCCGCCAGCGACAGCCGGGCGCCGGTGCTGGCGCGGCGCAGCTGGTTCAGGCATGAATGCAGGTAATCCAGCGCTTCGCCGGAATTGGCCGCCAGGATCTTGCCGTTGCGGGTCAGCGACAGGTTGCGGCCGCGGCGGTTCACCAGGGTCATGCCCAGCCAGTCCTCAAGCACTTTGATTCGCTTGCTGACCGCGGCTTGGCTGACATTCAGCTCCTCTGCCGCGCGGGTGAAATTGCCGTGCCTGGCAACCGCTTCGAAGAACAGGAGATAGTCGAGGGGCGGCAATGCGCGGCGGTAGTTTTTCATAACTTCTGGTTATCACAATTCCGGACCGAATGTCACTTTGTAAAGTGCGGTTTTGGCCATAGCATTTGGGCCAAGGCCCAAGCTGCGGCAAGGTTTTGCCGCGCGGCTCTCCATAACCTACAGGGAAATCCGATGTTCACTGAGCGACTGTCCCGTTTCCAGAAAAACCTTGCCGATGCCGGCATCGATGTGGCGCTGATCACCGATGACGACAACGTCTATTACCTGACCGGCTATTACGATTACCTGCATATGGAGTTCGGCCGCCCGACCATTCTGGTGGTGCCCAAGGACGGCGGGACGCTGCTGATCACCCCGACCATCGACCTCAACAGCGCCAAAGCGGCGGCGCGGGTGGACCGGGTCGCGGCTTGGAATGACGGCATGGGCAACGAATGGCGCGAGGAACTGCCCGCGGAGGTCCGCAATGCCGGGTTGGTGGGGATCGAACCAGGCCATATGCCGCCGCCGGTGCGCGCCTATGTGAACGATCTGGTGGCGGCGGAAAAGATCATCAGCGCGACGCCGATCCTGAACCGGATGCGGATGATCAAATCGCCGCAGGAGCTGCAGCTGGCGCGCCACGCGGGCGAGGTGGCCACCGCGATGATGAATGCGGGCCGGGCCGCAATTGGCGACGGGGTGGCAGAGTTCGAGGTGGCGATTGCCACTAGCCAGGCGGGCACCCGCAAGGCGGCAGAGCTGCTGGCGGCGCACTACGACGATGGCGACATGTCGCCCAATACCCATTTCCTGCAGATCATGGCCTCGGGCAAGGACATCATCAAAACCCACCACCGGGCCTCGACCCGAATCATGCGGCGCGGCGAGCCGGTGTTTCTGTGTTTCTGCGGCATGACCAATTTCCACCGTTTCAAGCTGGGTTTCGACCGCACCTTCTGGATTGGCGAGCCGGATCCGGCGCAGGTGGCGGTCTATGAGGTTGCCGCAGCCAGCCAGAAGGCGGCGCTGGAGGCGCTGCGTCCGGGCGTCACCGCGGAAAGCGTGCATGCGGCCTATGCTGAGGTGATCCAGGGGGCGGGGCATGAATACCCGTTCCGCTGCGGCCGGGCGACCGGCTTCAGCTTCCTGGAGGCGCCGCAGCTGGTCACCGGCGACACCACCATTATCCAGCCCGGCATGGTGCTGGCGGTGGACGGGTCGGTCTCTGTCGATACGTTCCGCGCCCAGGTGGGCGACAGTTTCATCATCACCGAGGACGGCTGGGAGCAGCTTACCCAGCATCCGAAATCCGTTGAGGAGGTCATTCTGTAGATGTTCCAGCCAGGCCAGATTATCCAGTCCAAGCCGCGCACCCCGGAAATGGATGCCGGGCGGTTCCACCGCGCCAAGCTCGGCTTTATCCTGATGTCCACCGACCCCTCAGCCGAGGGCGATTTCTGGGACATGGCGCCGGAGGGCGTGGCGGTCTATGTCACGCGGCTGAAGACCGACGACCACACCACGACCGAAACGCTCGCCAAACATATCGAGCATATGGCCGATGCCGCGGCGCGCATCCAGCCGGAGGCCAGGCCTGATGTGGTCAGCTACAGCTGCACCTCCGGCTCCATCGTGATCGGCGAGCAGCGGGTCATGGCGGAGATCAAAAAGGGCGCGCCCTGGGCGCAGCCGATGTGCCTGGTGCAGGGGGTTCTGGATGCGCTGAACGAACTGGGCACCAAGAAACTGGTGGTCGGCACGCCTTATCTGGATGACATCAACACCGCCGAGGCGGAGTTTCTGGTCGAGCGCGGCTTTGATGTGCTGGACATTCAGGGGCTCAATATCGCCAGCGGCTGGGACATGGGGCTGGTGACGCCGGACTACTGGAAGAAATTCGCGCTGGAGATCGACCAGCCGGAGGCCGATGCGATTTTCCTCAGCTGCGGCGGTGTGCGCTCGCTTCCTGCGGTCGAGGAAATCGAGCAGATCACCGGCAAGCCGGTCATCACGTCGAACCAGGCGCAATTCTGGTCCTGCCTGCGCCGCGCCGGGATCATGGATGAACTGGAGGGTTTCGGCCAGATCTTCAAACACCAGGGACGGGTGCTGAAACCCACCGCCTGAGGCCCCTTAAAGACCTGAAAAAATGACCCGTTTTTCCGCATGGAATGTCTTTTGGCAGGGGATGTCCGGCCAAAGGGGGTGGAGCCGTCAGTGGCGCGACCCCGAGTCCAAGCCCCATTACGATGCCGTCATCGTGGGGGGCGGGCTGCATGGGCTTGCCACCGCCTATTACCTGGCCAAGACCTACGGGCTGCGCAATGCCGCGGTGCTGGAGAAGGGCTGGATCGGCGGCGGCAACGCCGGGCGCAACACCACCATCGTGCGCTCCAACTATGCGCGTCCGGGCAACCGGCAGTTCTATGAGCATTCGCTGAAACTGTGGGAAGAGCTGAGCCACGAGCTGAACTATAACGTGATGTTCAGCCAGCGCTCCCATATCGCGCTGTTGCACAGCCCCGGCGCCATCGACGCGGCGGCGCGCAATTACAACACCCTGCGCCGCACCGGCACGCCCGATGCGGAGATCTGGGGGCTGGAGCAGCTGAAACAGGTGGTGCCGCATCTGAACTATGCGGCTGGCGCCCGCTTCCCGGTGATGGGGGCGGCAGTGCAGAAGCGCGCGGGCACCGCCCGCCATGATGCGGTGGTCTGGGGCTATGCCCGCGCCGCGGACCAGCTGGGCGTGGACATCCTGCAGAACTGCGCGGTGACGGGGGTGGAGCGCGACGGCGGCCGGATTACTGCGCTGGAAACCACGCGGGGCCGGATCACCGCCGGCAAGGTCGGCTTTGCGGTTGCAGGCAATACCTCGCGGCTGTGGAGCATGGCCGGGCTTGGCCGCCTGCCGATTGAATCCCACAAGCTGCAGGCCTTCGTTTCGGAGCCGCTGAAGCCCCTGCTGGATCAGGTTATGGTCTTCGGCATGGGCGGCGCGCATTTCTATATCTCGCAGTCGGACAAGGGCGGCATGGTCTTTGGCGGTGATCTGGACTGGTACACATCCTATGCGCAGCGCGGCAACCTCCCGATCGTGCAGGATGTGGCAGAGGCGGCGATGTCGGTGATGCCCTGCCTGGGCCGGGTCAAGCTGCTGCGCCATTGGGCCGGGGTGGTCGATATGTCGATGGACGGCAGCCATTTCATCTGCCGGACACCTTTGGACAATCTCTATCTCAACACCGGCTGGAACTACGGCGGCTTCAAGGCGACGCCTGCCGCGGGCTGGTGGTTCGCTGATCTGATCGCCAATGGACGGCCCGCGCCGATAATTGCGGATTTCGACCTGAAACGCTTTGAGCGGGGCTTGCAGATCGACGAGCGCGGCGCCGGCCCCGACCCTAAGCTGCACGGATGAGGAGCTGAGCCATGACCCGGATTTCCTGCCCCTTTTGCGGTCCGCGCGACCATGCCGAGTTCAGCTATGGCGGCGATGGCTCGATCACATACCCGGCGCTTGAGGCGCCCATGCAGGACTGGCACGACGCGGTGTTCCTGCGCGAAAACATCTGTGGCTGGCAGGTGGAGACCTGGCAGCATCTGCATGGCTGCCGCATGTGGCTGAAGGTGGAGCGGGACACGATGACCCATGAAATCCGCAGCGTGGCCCCCGCCCATCCGGGCCTGGCCGCCGCGCTGGAGAGCGGGCTATGACCGCGCGGCGGCTGGGCCAGGGCGGACGGATCGGCCGGAGCAAGCCGCTGGAGTTCCGTTGGGACGGCAAGGCGATGCGGGGCTATGCGGGCGATACGCTGGCCTCGGCGCTGATGGCCAATGGCGAGCGGGTGCTGGGCCGGTCTTTCAAATACCACCGCCCGCGCGGGATCATGTCGGCGGGGGTGGAGGAGTCGGGCGCCATCGTCACACTTGGCAGCGGCACCCGGGCGGAGTCGAACGTCAAGGCCACCATGCAGGAGCTGTTTCAGGGGCTGGAGGCGCGGGGCCAGAACGCCTGGCCCAATGTTCGCTTTGATGCGGGCACGGTGAACGGGCTGTTCGGGCGGTTCTTTTCGGCGGGGTTTTACTACAAGACCTTCATGGGGCTGCCGCCGTTTGAATGGGGTCAGGGCACCGGTCTCTGGATGAAATACGAGGCGCTGATCCGCAAGGCGGCGGGCATGGGCGCGGCCTCGCGGCAGGCTGACCCGGATTGTTATGACCATGCGCACGCCTATTGCGATGTGCTGTTGGTGGGGTCTGGCCCCGCGGGCCTGCGGGCGGCGCTGACGGCGGCGGAGGCAGGCCGCGACGTGATCCTGGCAGAGCAGGATTTCGAGCTGGGTGGTGACCAGCTGAACGATCCCGCTGCCGAGCCTGAACGCCGCGCGCTGGTGGAGGCGGTGCAGCGCGCGGGCGTGCGGCTGATGCCGCGGACCACAGTCTTTGGCCTTTATGACAATGGCACCGCCGGGATGGTGCAGCGTGTGACGGACCATCTGGCGGAGCCTGCGCCCTACCTGCCGCGGCAGCGGTTCTGGACCGTGCGGGCCGGCGCCACGGTGCTGGCCACCGGCGCGCTGGAACGCTCTGTGGCCTTTGGGGGCAATGACCGCCCTGGGGTGATGACTGCGGCGGCGGGGCGGGTTTACCTCAGCCGCTTTGGCGTCCTGCCGGGGCAGCGGGTGGTGGTCGCGACCTGCAACGACAGCGCCTACCAGACCGCCGGCGAGTTGGCAGCTGCCGGGGCAGAGGTTGTGCTTGCGGATGCGCGCCAGCAACCCGTCCCGGATGTTCCCGCCGGGGTCAGGCTGCGCAGCGGTCTGGCTCCGCTGGAGGCAAAGGGCCGCTCGGGTGTCAAATCCCTGCGGTTTGCCCGGCGGATCGGGTCTGGCTGGCAGGCGGCGGGCAGCGAGGCCTGTGATCTGCTGCTGGTCTCTGGCGGCTGGTCGCCGGTGGTGAACCTGGCGTCGCACCGGGGCGTCAAACCGGAATGGAACGCCGAACTGGCCTGTTTCCTGGCAGGTGAATGCGCAGAGCCGCTGTTCATGGCAGGCGCGGCAGCGGGCGTCTGGGACCGCGCCGCCTGCGAAGCCTCCGGCGAGGCGGCGGCGAAACGCGCCCTGGGGCTTGCGGCTGCCGGCCCTCAGCCGGGCGGCTGGGAAAGTCCCATCGAACCAATGTACGAAGTCTGGCTGCCGGGCAGCAAACCCAAGGCATTTGTCGATCCGCAGCATGATGTCACCGGCGATGACGTGCGGCTGGCGCATCAGGAGGGCTTTGTCTCGGTCGAGCATCTGAAACGCTATACCACGCTGGGCATGGCGACCGATCAGGGCAAGATGGGCAATATCATCGGCCTGGCGCTGATGGCCGAGGCCTTGGGCAAGGAGATCCCGGCAGTGGGCACCACCCGCTTCCGCCCGCCCTATACCCCGGTTGCCATCGGCGCGCTGGCGGGGCGCAACGTGCATGGCCATTTCAAAGCCCTGCGCCGCACCCCGCTGCACGATTGGAACCTGCGCCATGGCGCCACCATGACCGACGCGGGCCTGTGGCACCGGCCCTGGTATATCGCCAAAGCTGGCGAAACCATCGCCGGGGCCTATGTGCGCGAGGCCGCCACGGTGCGCGCTACCCTTGGCATCTGCGATGTCAGTTCGCTGGGCAAGATCGCGGTGCAGGGGCCGGATGCGGCAGAGTTTCTGAACCGCGTCTATACCAATGGCTTTGCCAGGCTGGCGGCGGGCAAGGCGCGTTATGGCATCATGCTGCGCGACGACGGAATGGTGCTGGACGACGGCACCACCTGGCGGCTAGCAGAGGATGACTTCCTGATGACCACCACCACCACCGGGGCCGGCAAGGTGATGGTCTGGCTGGAGGAGCTGCTGCAAACCCGCTGGCCGGAGCTGCGGGTGCATCTGACCTCGGTCTCCGACCAATGGGCGGGTGCGGCCATCGCCGGGCCGAAATCGCGCGAGGCGCTGGCTGCCTGGCTGCCTGCCTGGCGGATCCGGCGGCGGTCTCGGCAGCGGCGCTGCCCTTCATGGGGGTGGCCCGCATGGCCCTGAAGGACGGCTCGGAGGCGCTGGTTGCGCGGATCAGCTTCTCGGGCGAGCTGGCCTATGAGCTTTATGTGCCCGCCGGTCAGGGTGAGGCGATGATGGACATGCTGTGGCCGGAGGCCTCCCGTCTGGGCGGCTGCCTTTACGGGCTGGAGGCGCTGGGAACACTGCGGATCGAGAAGGGCCATGTCACTGGCGCCGAACTGGACGGGCGGGTCACGATCCGCGATGCCGGGCTGGGCAAGATGGCATCCTCCAAGAAAGCCTATATCGGCAAGGCCTTGCAGGACCGCCCGGAATTGCTGCGCGAAGACCGCCCGCAGCTGGCGGGGATTTTCCCCAAGGACCGCAGCCAGACCTTCAACGGCGGCGCGCTGCTGTGCAGGCCGGATGAGGGCGAGGGCTTTGGCGAAGGCTGGATCACGGCTGTCACCCATTCGCCGGCGCTCGGCCATTGGATCGGGCTGGGCTATATCGCGGGCGGCCATGCGGCCTGGGAAGGGCGGGTGCTGATGGCCAGCGACCCGGTGCGCGGCGGTCTGGTCGAGGTCGAGATTGTCTCCCCCCAAATGTTCGACCCGGAAGGAGAGCGGATGCATGGATGACCAGGTCAACAGATTGCAGGCGCATACGGCGCCGGTGCGCGGCGGCAGGCCGGGGCCTGCTGGTGTCACGCTGAGCCGCCTCACCAGCTTCCGCCTGACCCAGATCGCCGCCTGGCCGCAGATCCTGACCGAGGCCGGGGCACTGGCCGCCGCCGCCGCAGGCTGCGGCGCGGCGCCGGGGCCGGGACGGGCGGCGCAGGGCAAGGGCGGCCTGCTGCTGCGGGTCGAACCGCTGAAGTGGTGGCTGCTGCGGGGGGCGGACCAGGCCTCTGTGCCGCTGCAAGGCGGCAGCGCCTGCGCCTTTCTGAACCTCTCCAGCGCCCGCACCCTGGTGCAGGTATCGGGGCCGCAGGCGGCCACGCTCTTGAACCATTTCCTGCCGCTGGACCTGCGTCCCGGTGCCTTTTCGCCGGGCCATGCCGCCTCCACCGCGTTTCACCACATTGGCGTCACCCTGTGGCGCAGCGGTGCGGGCTTCACGCTGGCGCTGCCGCGCAGCTTTGCCGCCTCGCTGCAAGAGCTGCTGGAGGGCAGCGCCCTGCAATACGGATTGAAAATGCGCGATATCCCCTTTTCCCCTGTAGCAGGAGGCCTGGAATGAAACCCCGCATGTCTGTTGACGAGCTGCTGGAGGCGGTGACGCGCAATGCCGCGCTGCCGGATGAGCTGGCTGAGGCGACGCCGCCGCAGGTCTATACCTCGCCGGAGTTCCTGGAGCTGGAGCTGGACGAGATCTTCAACCACGAATGGTTCTGCGTTGGCCGGGAGGATGAATACGAGAACCCCGGCGACTACCGCGCCACCACCATCGGGCGCGATCCGGTGGTGGTCCTGCGCGACCGCGGCGGGGTGCTGAGGGCGATGTCCAATGTCTGCCGCCACCGGATGGCGACGCTGCTGGAAGGGGCCGGCAATATCCGCGGCCGGATCAGCTGCCCCTATCACGCCTGGACCTACAACCTGGACGGCCAGCTGATCGGCGCCGCCCATATGCGTGAGAATTTCAATAAGAAGGAGGTCTGCCTGCCGCAATTCCAGGTCGAGGTCTGGCAAGGCTGGGTCTATGTCTCGCTCGATCCCGATGCGGCGCCGCTGGGGCCGCGGCTGGCGGGCCTGTCCAAGCGGCTGGAGAACTACCAGCTGCCGAAATACCGCACCCTGTTCCGGGCCGAAGAGATCTGGGACACCAACTGGAAGATCCTGGTGCAGAATTTCACCGAGGGCTACCACCTGTTTGTCGCCCACGCCCAGACCATCGAGCCGGTGATGCCGACCCGGCTGGCCAATGCGATGCATGGCGGCGCGGCCTACAGCCTCTATGAGCAGGGCCGGGTGCCCGGCAAATCCTATGAGCGCAACTCCGACATGCAGGTGGACAATCCCTTGCTGAGCGATGAGGAGCGCGAAAAGGCGGTGCTGTCGGCGATTTTCCCCTGCCATGTGATGTCAGTGGTGGCAGAGCGCACCTTCTGGCTGTCGCTGCAGCCCTATGGCACCGATAAGGTCAAAGTGTTCTGGGGCGCTGATTACTACCCCGGCGCGGTGCCGGACGACCCGGAGGAACGCGCTGCCTTTGCCGCCGAGCTGAAGGCCGGGTTCGACCGCATCAACGATGAGGACAAGCCGATCATCGGCGCCATTGCGCAGAACGCCAGGGCGCTGGCGGCAGCACCCGGGCGGCTGTCGCCCAAGGAACGCACGGTCTGGTATTTCCAGCAGTATCTTGCGGCGCAGCTTTGCAGTAACCGTCGTTTGCGCCCCACGTTGTAGCGCCCATCCCGTGCTGCGAGATCTTGCACATCTCACAGTGGGGAGTGCGTTTCGCAATGTGCGCTACAAATTCGTTTCTCAAATCGTTGGGCGTGGAGATCTACGCGTCGGGCCACCGGCGGTGGCCGGATGAAGCCAAGGCCCAGGCAGTGGCGGACACGCTCCAGCCGGGTGCGACTGTGAATGGCGTGGCGGCGCGGTATGGAGTCTTGCCAAACCAGCTGTCGGCTTGGCGCCGGCTGGCGAAGCAGGGGAAGCTGGTGTTGCCAGCGGCGGAGCCGGACGAACCGGTCTTCGCCCGCTGGTGGTTTGTGATGTTCCGGAGGAGCAGCCGGAGCCGGACATTGCGGCATCCGATGAGGTGATCCGGATCGTCTCGGGCGAAGTCAGGATCGAGCTGGCGCCAGGCACGCCCGCAGCGCGGATCGCCGAGATTGTGCATGCGCTCGGGGCCACGCCATGCTGATGCCCTCACAGGGCGTCCGGATACTGGTGGCAACGAAGCCGGTGGCTCGCCATTGGGCTCGAACCAATGGCGTCCAAGGCTCGCTCCGCAAAGGCCATGACGGCCTGGCGGCGCTCGTGCAGTCAGCGCTGGCGGAAGATCCGTTCACGGGCACGGTCTTCGTGTTCCGCGCCAAACGGGCGGACAGGATGAAGATCCTGTTCTGAGAGTTTGCGCCGGCCTGCGTGAAACGCAGCAAACTGTCCGGGGGACAGTTTGAGGCAAGAACGGGCGGAGCCCAGCGGGCTTGTCATGGCATACAAACGGCTGGAGGAAAGCACGTTCACCTGGCCCGCGATCCGCGACGGGGCGATGACCTTGAACCGTGCCCAATTCGAGGCGCTGCTTGCCGGGCCGGACTGGCGGCGGGTGCGGTCCCTGGAAGAGCGCCGCCCGGCTGTGGCAGAGTGACTCGGGCAGCGGAATGACTGCTCCCAGAGGGGCCGATCAGGGTATGGTCCAGCCATGTCCAACACCCCGCCCATCGACCTCTCGGTCATTCCAGAAGACCAGCGTGATGCTGTTCTGGCAGTGTTGCGCGGGCGGGATGTGCTTCGGGAGGCCAACAAACGCCTGGAGCACCTCGTCGCCGAGCTGAACCAGGCCGTGCATGGCAAGCGGTCGGAGAGGCTGAGCGAGGAGCAAGTCATTGATGCGCCATTGGTCCGAGCAACAATGGCGGCCGGCAGCTGGCTTTCGAGGATCTCGAGACAGCAGTGGCCGAGGCCGAGACGCAGCAGGGCGCGCAGACGTCCACCGGTCCGGCGCCGCGCAAGGCAGCCCGCCGCAACCGGGGCAATCTGCCCAAGGATCTGCCGCGGATCGAGAAGGTGATCGAACCGGCCAGCCTGGACTGCCCATGCGGGTGCGGCGAGATGCACCGGATCGGCGTCGTGCCGCAGGCACGCCTTCGGCGTGACGATCGCACCGAGCGGCTGGATATTATTCCCGCGCAGCTCCGCGTCATCCACTGCCCGGCAGTGCATGTTTACATGCACGAGAGGGGGCACTGTCCGGCCCAAGTATGCCTGCCGCGCCTGCGCAGAGGGCGTCACCCAGGCACCAGCCCCCGCGTACCTGATCGAGGGCGGTTTGCCGACCGAGGGCGCCATCGCGCATGTGCTGGTCAGCAAGTTCTCGGATCATCTGCCGTTATACCGCCAGAGCCAGATCCTGGCCCGCTCCGGGATCGATCTGCACCGCAGCACGCTCGCCGATTGGGTGAGGACAGCTGCCTTCCACCTCGGTCCCGTAGTCGACCGGCTCGCCGAACACCTGAAAAGATCGGGCAAGCTGTTCATGCCTCTCGGCAGCATGCTTCGCATGCGCCTGCCGGGTAATAGACGAGACCACGGCGCCGGTCCTGGACCCGGGCCGCGGCCGGACAAAGACCGGGTATCTCTGGGCGCTGGCCCGGGACGACCGCGGATGGGGCGGCGATGACCCGCCCGGCGTGGTCTTCACCTATGCTCCCGGCCGCGCCGGGCAGAACGCGGAACTGATCCTGCAGGGCTTCGACGGCATCCTGCAGCTGCCCTCCCGGCAGCATCCTGCGGATGCGCCTGCCGGGTGACAGACGGCTATACCGGCTACAACCGGCTGACGCGCCCCTCGCGGAAAGGCGGCGCGCCGGTCACCTTCGCGCATTGCTGGGCGCATGCCCGCAGGAAGCTGAAGGAGGTCTTCGCCCGCGACGGCGTCGTGCTGGAAGCACGCCTCCGGCATGACGATCGCCGCCGAGGGGCTGCGCCGGATCGCGGAGCTCTACCGTATCGAGGGTGAGATCCGCGGCATGGGCCCCGGCCAGCGGCTGTCGGCCCGGCAAGCCCGCACCGCGCCGCTGGTTGCCGGGTTCGGAGAGTGGCTGCAAAGCCAGCGCCGCCGGATCTCCTCAAAGTCGCGTCTCGGGGAGAAGCTGGCCTACATCCACCGCCAGTGGGACGGGCTGCAGACTTTCCTCCACGACGGCCGCGTCGAGATCGACTCTAATGCCCCCTTTCGGCAGATTGCTTCGCAATCGCCTGCCGGGCAGTGGTGCGAGAACCTGATCCGCCCAATCGCCCTGACAAGAAAGAACGCGCTATTCGCCGGCCATGATGAAGGCGGCCGCGCTTGGGGCCGCATCGCTTCGCTCATTGCCACGGCGAAGATCAATGGCGTCGAGCCCTTCGCCTACCTCAAGGTCACCCTCGAAGCCATCGCTGCAGGTCACCCTGCCAGCCGGCTCGATGAACTCCTCCCCTGGAACTTCCAGCTGTCAAGCTGAAAGCCCGGTGCCCTCCAGGCGCCGCTTACGCTTTGCAAGGGCGGCCTGTCAGAAGCATTGTCGGAAACGCGGCAAGGCTGTGTCGGCGCCTTGTAACCAACTGATGCAAGGAAGCAGGGCTGCGCCTGCGGTGATCTGCGCTCTGCCAACCCCTCCTGCGCGCGGTCTCTATTTACGGAGTTGACCAATGTCTCCTTCGGCCGCGAGCTGTACAGCATCCAGTATCGATAGGAAGGGCCGGTGTCAGTCAGTCTTTCGCGAGCAATCTCGCTGCAGTTGCGAAGTGCTGCAGCTGCTCGCTAGGTAACAAGGGCTCTGACTGGGCATTCGCCGCACCAGGTGTGAATGACGGCAGGCAGCCCCTTGCGGACCTTGACCATCCTGCGACCTTTAGTCAGCACGACTTGTCGCCTACCGCCCCAAGCGGTCACAAGACAAGCTCTTCTTAAATGTAGCCTCAAGGTCACTACCTGCGCAGACCTTTGACTTCACGCAGCGGCTTCATAGCCAGGTTTTTCAAAAGGAAATCATCATTAAAGGCACCTCGGCAATCGGCACTCAGATATTTTAACGATATTATATCGTTTTCGAGTTATCACATTTACCCCACAGGAGTTCGGCCCAGAAACCCTTGGAGTAAAGATAATGTTTTTTAAGAAAAAAAAGCCAAAAACAACTGAAAAAGACGACATGAATGCGATCATCGCCGGCATGGTCGATCGCACACAAGCGACTATTCAGTTTCACCCAGACGGAACGATCATCACCGCAAATCAGAACTTTCTGAACGCATTAGGTTACAGCCTGGAAGAGATCCAGGCACGACATCATTCTATGTTTGTTTCACCTGATCTAGTCGCCACCGATGACTACAAATCGTTCTGGTCAGACTTGGCGAATGGCAAAGTGTTCTCAGACCAGTTTCCTCGAGTGACAAAATCCGGTGAAACGATCTGGATTCAGGCCACTTATGCGCCAGTTGAAGGCGAAGACGGTAAGGTAGAACGGGTTGTAAAAGTTGCATCAGACATCACAGAACGCCGCCGAGACCTTGAAGAAATCGGAGAGGGGCTTCAAGAGTTGAGCAAAGGCAACCTGACGCACAGAGTGGCGATTTCTGATCTGCCGGACATTGGAACACTGGGAGAAACCTTCAATCATTCTCTGGAACAGCTTAGCACGTCTATAACGGCGGTGAAGCAAGTGTCATCGGCGGTTGGCCGCACTGCAGATGAGATTTCACAATCTGCCAATGATCTTTCGCAACGAACTGAAAGCCAGGCAGCGACTTTGGAAGAAACTGCTGCAGCAATCGAAGAACTGACTGCGACCGTGAAAGCATCTGCTGAGGGCGCTCGGACGGTCGAAGGCATTGTGGCTGATGCTAAAACTTCTGCCGTGCAAAGCGGCGAAGTCGTGGGTAGTGCAATTGACGCTATGGCGAAAATCGAAAGCTCTTCAGAGCAGATTTCGAAGATCATCGGCGTGATTGATGATATTGCCTTCCAGACCAATCTTCTGGCACTGAACGCTGGGGTTGAGGCAGCACGTGCCGGAGAGGCCGGACGCGGCTTTGCCGTCGTCGCCTCTGAAGTGCGGGCGCTTGCGCAGCGGTCCGCAGACGCGGCTGGCGAAATCAAACAGTTGATAGGCGAGAGCAACCAGCAAGTGGACACGGGCGTCGCCCTTGTTGGGAAATCCGGCGAAGAACTGCAGCAGATTATTAAGAGCGTTGCCACTATCTCCGAACATATCCAGGAAATTGCCACCGGAGCTTCGGAACAATCAACAGCGTTGCTGGAAATCAATCAGGGCGTATCACAGCTTGACCAGGTAACTCAGCAAAACGCAGCCATGGTGGAGCAAACTTCGGCGGCCAGCCAGATGTTATCGAATGATGCAGGCCAGCTGACTCAGGAAGTGTCCAAGTTCAGAGACGGGTATGAGGGTGCGGAACCGGTTTCTCGGCCTGAAAAGCGGGATCAGTCAAACTCCTATCCGGAACCTGCGTTCGAACAGGAAGAGCTTCGTGCGGCCCAAGGATGGGATAACTTTTGAACAACGACAGTTCCAGTGAAGGTATCAAGTAAAACAACGGGCATCTTAAAAAATGCCCGTTGTTTTTTCAGGCCGTGTCGGCAAGAGGGGTTCACATGAAATTCGATAGGGTCGCAATCTGCGCAAACTTGCCGTTAGCTGCGAGCTATCATGGGTTTATACGATTGCGGAGAGGGCAGGTAGGAAACGGCGGTTGCCTGCTCCCGCAACCAGCACTAATACGTTAGATATATCAAAGGCTTAGGGTGAGCTGTCTGGGGCCTTGGCTGTGTTCGCGCCCTCCGCACCCGCCGCAAGGCGCAAGAGACCCGCCAGGTCGCCCTGAGCCTCCCCCAAAGAAGTGGTCCGCCCCTATGATTAGGAAACGGAGGACCATAGATGGCGACCAAAAGGCCCAAGCCTGAAGAGATTGTCGTGAAGTTACGGCAAGTTGAAGTCCTGATAGGGCAAGGCATGCCTCGGATAGACGCGATCAGACAGATCGGTGTGACTGAACAAACCTATTACCGCTGGAAGATCGAAGCATCGAACGCCATTGGTTCGAGAGAGATGCTGAGGGTACGGCGGAATGGGCACGGAACAACTCAAGGAACTGAAGCGGCTCCAGAAAGAGAACGAGCGTCTTCGCCGGGCCGTCTCGGATCTGACATTGGACAAATTGATCCTGTCGGAAGCCGCAAAGGGAGTGATGGCCGTCTAGGAATTGATCCTGTGGATCAATTCAGGCCTGAACGGGCGGAGCCCCTGAGCCCTTCGCGTCGTCGCGCCTGCATCGAATTGGTTCGCGGCAAGGTGAAAGTTTCGGAGCGTCGCGTTTGCCGCGTTCTGGGCCAACACCGATCCACACAGCGGCGAGTGCCGCAGGGACGTGCTGACGAGGAGCGCTTGATCGCGGACATGATCGAGCTGACCCGCCAGTACGGCCGATATGGCTATCGACGGGTTGCTGCCCTGCCGAGAGATGCTGGCTGGCAAGTGAATGGCAAACGTGTCGAACGCCTGTGGCTGAACCCTCTCGGGACATTGCTTCGCAATGCCTTGCCGGGCAGTGGACGGATCATGTGTCCGGCTGCGTCTCGAGTATCGTAATCACGTCTGGTCGTATGATTTCATGCATCATCGAACCGATGATGGCAGGGCATTCAGAACATTGAACATTCTGGACGAGCACAGCCGGGAATGTCTGGCGTGCGCATTCCGACGTATTCGGCCACTGATTCCGATTTTTCCGGCCACCTGTACCGAAGTATTCGGCCACCTTTGACGCGTCGCCGTGAGGCATAGGTTTCGGGGTATCAGGTCTAAGGTGTTCCGTCATCCATTTTGGCGATGGTTTTACGCATGGACTGCCCCTCAAGTTGGAGTCGGTAGGCATTGTGAACGATGCGGTCGAGGATGGCGTCCGCAAAGGTCGGCTCGCCGATGACATCGTGCCATGCCTTGATGGGCAGCTGGCTGGTGATCATGGTTGAGCCGCGGCGGGCGCGGTAATCGACATCTTCCGGGCAGGCGCCCACATGGCGCAACCTGGCCGCGCGCATGCGGGCGTCAAAGCGCTTGGTCTCGCGGCTGGCGGCTTCACGGTCGGCAAGCAGGCCCAGCCATTCGGCGTGGGTCAGACCAGCGGCGCTGTCCTGCGCCTGCAATTCGGCAAAGGCTTCCGCCATGCCATCGAGGCGCAGGGCTTTCAGGCGGTCGAGGGTTGGGTGGGGCAGCATGAATATCCTTTCAATGGAAGTAGTCGGCGCGTCCCGCCGAAGGCGGGCCATGAGTAACAGGCGCCCCTTTGGGGGCGGCGGATGTTGGGGTGGGTGATTGCAGGCTCCTCCGCGGCGCGGGTGCAGGGCTTGCGCTCCAGCCCGTTCTTCAGGATCGAATGGACCGATGAATAGGAACGGGCGTTGATCTCGAGCGCCCGCTTGCAGGCAGCGTCAAAGCGGTCCCGGCCGAACTTGTCGGCCAGGCGGATCACACCCAGGCAGGTGCGGTAGCCCTGTTCGGGATGTTTGCGCCCGCGCATCACCACCTCGGCGAAGATCGCCACATTCGGGCCCACACGGGCGGCCCGGGCATGGATGCGCTGCGGCGTCCAATCTTCGCGGAACCGGTGATGGGCGGGCATATGATCCCGCTGGGTGGAGTGCTGTCCATTGCCGGAGGTGCGGACATGCGAAGCCATACGTTGTCCGCCGTGGAAAGCCTCGACGGTGCGGGCGGTGATGCGGGTCCACAGCTCTTTCTTCACCAACTGATGCGGCACGGAATAGTAATGCCGGCCGAATGCGATGTGGTAATCGATCCCCGCGCGGTATTTCTTCCATTCGGCATAGACGTAAGGCTCCGCCGGCAGCGGCTTCAGGGCGGGCCTGTCCAACTGATCGAACAGCTGCCGGCGGCTGGCGACAAGGTGGCGGGAGACCTTGTTGTTGAGCCTGTCCAGCAACGGGCGGATGGCAGCGTTTACTTCCTCAAGGCTGAAGAATTGCCGGTTGCGCAGCCGCGCCAGGATCCAGCGTTCGACCAATAGGAAAGCGCTCTCGGCCCTCGCCTTGTCTTTTGGTTTGCGAGGCCTCGCGGGCAGTGAGCCCGTGAAGGCGCCACTGGTTCAAGCCCACTGGCGAACGGCAGTATCGTAGTGCGCGGCCAGATCCGCGCAGGTACGGTTGAGCTCGGGATCGTAGAAACGGGCTTTGTTGACGCCGGCCCGAAGATTATCGGGTACAACTTGAGCGGTCACACCGCCAAAAAAGGAAAAGGCCCGCACGTGGCTGGAGATCCAATCCGGCAGCGTCTGGGTCCAGGTCGCCTCGGCGAAGGTGAAGTTGGAAGCACCGAGGGTAGCGACAAACAGCTGCGCCGCGCGGACCTCGCCGGTCTCGGGGTCGATCACGTCAATCGTGGCACCGGCATAGTCGACAAACAGCCGCTCGCCTGCGGGATGGCGCTGGCGCATGACCGGCGACAGCTTACCTTCCCAGCAGGAATAGAGGTCACAGAAACGGCTGTATCCGTAGCCATCGGGGTGGGCCGCGCGGTACTCCTCCCAGAGCAGGGAAAGCGTGACGCCCTTGCGCCGCAACTGCAGGTGGACATAGGACCAGTCCGGTTGAGAGGCGCGCCGGGCTGCCTCCCGGGCAGTGCGCGGATAGAGGTGTCGTTCAAGCTCGCTGTCCGACATCTCCGCTGGCAGCGGCCAGCTTAAGCCTGCCTCATGAGCGCGATCCAGATACCCTTGCAGCGTGGTGCGGCCAATCGCCAAGCTCGACGCCATCTGGCGGGTCGATAAACCCTCGGCTGAAAGTCGCAGTACGTCTCGTATCTTCCGCATCGGTAATCTCTTCATCGTGCTTCCTTCGGTCGGGAAAACCGAAAGGGAGCGAGTTGAAAGGTGCCTCGCAGCTGGGCGTCAGAAGGGTGGCCGGATGTTCCGGATTCAGTGGCCGGATAAAATCGGAACCAGTGGCCGGATGTTTTTGGAATGGGTGGCCGGATCAAACTGGAATACGCTTGGCGATCCGAGTGAAAAGGAAACTGAACGCGAACGAGGTCATCGACGCACTGACGGACCTGTTTATCCTGCGTGGCGTGCCTGCTTACATTCGGTCAGACAATGGCCCTGAGTTCATAGCTCAGGCCGTCAGGGGGTGGATCAAAGCCGTTGGCGCCAAGACAGCCTGCATTGAGCCTGGATCCCCTTGGGAGAACGGATACTGCGAAAGCTTCAACGGGCGAATGCGGGATGAATTGCTGAACGGTGAAATCTTCTATTCGTTACGCGAGGCTCAGATAATCATTGAAAGCTGGAGGAAACACTACAACACTAGGCGGCCCCACAGTGCTCTGGGCTACCGCCCACCTGCGCCAGAGGCCATCGTCCCGATGGACCAAAGGCCAACCATGCACTAACTTTCAAACTGGACCACTCAAGTGGGGCTGCTCACCCCTCCAGGGGCAGATCCAGGCCAGCGCCCTCCGCCGCAGGCGGCAGCACGATCCGCTCCACCAGTGCCCGCAGCGCCTCCTTGGCTTCATACATGCCTTCGGCAGAGCCAGCTTACCGTCATTTGGGTCGGAGTCTCCGCTTGTCGCATTCACGATCAGGTGGAACGTCGGGTTCAAAGGTGTCTCAGAAAGTCTATAGCTGTTCTGTGACCGCACGCCCCAGGCCCGGATGTCCTGCCCTTGGAACTTCCCGAATTGATGCATGGCTTCAATCCCATAGTACAAAGCACCTTTTTCGCCATAATTTCCCCCGCCAATGACTGCAAACTTGCTGGTCCGGTCAATACCGGCGAAGAGATACAGCTTGCCCTCCGCAGTCTGCAGCTCGGCAATATTTATATGAAAAAAGCCGATAGGACAGCGCTTGGGCTTCTGCCACTTACGTGACCGGCATTCTTGCTTGTAGTGACATGATCCCGCCCTCGGAATGGCTGCCCCATGTCTGGGGCGAGACTGGCGAAGCACATTTTCCTGACCGGAAAGCCGCAGAAGAAACGATCGGTGCCGTCATGGCGCATTACAATTCGGTGGCCGAGGCGATGTCCCGCTCGTTTTGGATCGAACCTGTTTACGAGGTTGATCCCAACAGCGACGAGACGATGTGGGAGCCTTGGGTCGACGGCTTCACCCGTTCCATGGGCCTGCGGGCGGAAGCTTGGGAACGCCTGCTCGATCAGGCCGACGAAGAGACGCGGGCTACGATGATCTTCTTGATGGCGTTACAGGACATCTACACTGGTCAAAGCAAGTTCACGGACGACGAAATTGACCAGATCGACCTTGAAGCCCCCGATCTGATCCCGAACTGCGTTGCGACAATACTGGACCAGTCACGTCCTGAACTTTCCCGCCCTGAGCCTGAAAATCTTTCCGGCATGCCGTTCAAGGCTAGTCCTCGACCAGGTCGAAACGATCCGTGCTCCTGCGGGTCTGGCCGCGAATACACGCAGTGTTGCGGTCGGAACTGACTGATCTCCAAAGATTTCATAGCAACCACCTGCAGAGCGAGGCACCGGTCTAATCGGGGAGGAGCTCGCAAACTGCACCTGTCATCAGATCGGACCGCATGGGGCGGATCGGCTGCACCCAGCCCGATGCGGCCACTGGGTCAGCAACCTGCATCTAAAGACACTAATCTAGCCTTCAAAGGCCAGGCCGGGGGATCGCGAGGCCGTCTGGCCTTTTAGAAATCAACCGCCCGGCAGAGTGGACGTAAGCCAAGGGCCTCAGGAAAAACTCCGGCGCAATTGGATTGCGCCGGAGCTCAGGGCTTAGGACGTGAATTTCTTCAGCTCGCCACCTTTCAAGCGAGCGGTGTAGGAAAAGAGTTCCTTTTTCACCAGTTTCATCAAGAAGTAGAGGCAGAAGATGTTGACCACAGCCATGGCAAAGATCGCTGCATCAGAGAAGTCGATGACCGGACCCAGGCTTGCTGCTGCACCAATCACGATGAAGATGCAGAAGATGATCTTGAAGGTCAGCTCCGCCAGTTTGCTTTCGCCAAACAAGTAAGTCCAAGCCTTCAACCCGTAGTAGCTCCAGGAAATCATCGTCGAGAAGGCGAAGAGCACAACTGCGATAGCCAAGACATAGGGGAACCAGCTGATGCCGGAGGCAAAAGCGGCGGAGGTCAGCGCAACACCGGAGTTGCCATCGACAGTTGCAATGGCTGTGCCCGCTTCGTTCAGCATGTAGTTGCCCGTCGCCGGATCGATAAGCAGCTGCTGCGAGATGACGATCACCAGCGCCGTCATGGTACAGATGACAACAGTATCAATCAGCGGCTCGAGCAGGGACACAAAACCTTCGGTGATCGGTTCCTTGGTTTTTACCGCAGAGTGCGCGATCGCCGCCGAACCGACACCAGCCTCGTTTGAAAACGCCGCTCGTTTGAAGCCCTGGATCAGCGCGCCGACCATGCCGCCTGCCACGCCAAGGCCGGTAAAGGCGCCGTCAAAAATCTGGCCGAAAGCCCAGCCGATCTTGTCATAGTTCACCGCCAGAATGACCAGTGCGGCGCCGACATAGAGGATCCCCATAAAGGGCACGACCTTTTCTGTCACATTGGCAATGGATTTGATGCCGCCAATGATCACGGCAAAGACAATGCCAGCAAAAACGAGCCCGGTGATCCAGCCCGGATAGTCTCCGACGATGCCGGATATCTGGGCATGTGCCTGGTTCGCCTGGAACATATTGCCGCCGCCTAGCGCACCAAGGATGCAGAAGACCGAGAACATGATCGCCAAGAACCGTCCGCCCGGCAGGCCAAGTTCTTTGAAGCCCTTGGAGATATAGTACATTGGTCCGCCGGAAACGGTCCCGTCAGAGTATTCGTTACGGTATTTCACACCTAGGGTGCATTCGGTGAACTTGGATGCCATGCCCAGAAGACCTGCAAGTATCATCCAGAACGTCGCACCAGGCCCGCCGATTCCAACGGCAACCGCGACCCCTGCAATGTTGCCAAGGCCGACCGTGCCGGAAAGAGCGGTGGCCAGCGCCTGGAAATGGCTCACTTCGCCCGCATCGTTGGGGTCAGAGAAGTCGCCTTTGACCAGCTGGACAGAATGTTTGAAGAAGCGGAACTGAACAAAGCCGAAGTATAGGGTGAAGATGCTGGCAGCGATGACCAGCCACATTACAATCCAGGGAAAGCTGGTGCCTGGAAACGGTGCAAAGATCAGCCCTACAAAGGGGCCGGTCAGATCCGCAAAGACCTGATTGACCTTTTCGTCAATACCCATCGCCTCCTGGGCGGAAAGCGGGGTGGACGCGAAGGCCGCGGCTGCGGCCAGCCAGAGTTTGGTCATTTTCATGATCTGCCCCTATCCTACAACCGTGACAGGCACATCGGCGTGCATCACGAGGTTCTGCGTCGAGCTGCCGAAAATGCGTTTGGCAAATCCGTCCGAAGAGGCCCGGCCAACGATGATCTGCGACCCGCCGTTTTCGACTGTGATCTTGTTCAGGGTCTCAGCCACATCGCCGTGCCGCACCAGACCGGTTGCCTTGAACCCGGCCTCTTTCAGTGCGCTGACAGCAGGTTCGACAATCCGGCTGTTGGCCAGTTTGATCTCCTCCTCGCGCCGTTTGTGGCGCTGAGCGTTTTCTTCGGGAGTCTGAAACGTAAATGGCGACCATTCGATGACATAGACGGCAAGCAGCTCACAAGCGTCGATTTTCGACGCCAAGTCCTTTGCAAAAGTGAGTGCGCGTTCACCGGTATCTGTCCCGTCAAGCCCTATGACGATTTTGACAGTCATTTTTTCCTCCGTGTGCAGTGTTTTTTTGACTTGGAGCGCGGCTGCTCCTGGACTGAGGCAGGCGGGATGCAAATGATTGACACCCTTGATCCCCAGGATCAGTATCAGTGATATTCACTAGTAATTGGGCATGTTGTCAGCGTTTGTGCAGGAAATGTTGCCTGCAAACAGCCGAAGAACAGGGAATATCACTGATGAGCAGGGATTTGGATAAGATTGACAATCGGATCCTGGAAGAACTGGAATCTGACGGGAGACTTTCGATTGTCGAGCTTTCTCAGCGGGTGAACCTGACCAATACCCCCTGTTCAGACAGGGTCAAGCGCTTGGAGAAATCCGGCTATATCAGCGGTTACCGGGCAGTTTTGAACAAGGAAAAGCAGGGACTGGGCCATTTGACTGTTGTGCAGGTTTCACTTGCGGCAACTGGCGGTGACAATTCGCTTGATGCGTTTAACGCGGCTGCGGCCCTAGTTCCTGAAATTGAAAGCTGCCTGATGATCGCCGGTTCATTTGACTACCTTCTGACAATCCGCACCCGGGACATCTCGCATTTCCGCCAGGTTCTGGGGGACAAAATCAACAGGCTGCCGAACATCCACCAGACCAATTCCTACACAGTTATTGAAGTTGTAAAGTGATCTGTGGTGGAGGGTGCGGAGTTCGGCACGGCTGGGTTGCCAAGCTCAGCAAAAAAACAATCCAGAAAGTTGGAACTCGCGGCAATGTTCCTCGGCGTTTCCTGGCAGAAAACCCTTGCCGCAGCCGGGGCCGCCACTTCCTGCTGGATTGCTGCTTTCGGAACAATGACCCAAGTGCTTCGCACTCGCAGCAGAGCAGTCACTGCGCCTGATGCGAGGGTCGTGGAGTTCGTCCCGATTTCCGGACAGATTGATTATTGACCCTATGCTGCGATTTTCCAAGTCATGGTCACGTATGCTTGCGCAGGGGGTGATTGCGGGAGCTGCGATCATTGCCTTGGCCGCCCTCAATGTGCTCGCGGCAGCCCTCGTTGCGGCCTTGATCGAAGCCGGAATTGATACGGGCTGGGCCGCTTTGATCATCGACGCTCTGTTTGGGGGCTGGCATTTGTCTTGATCAGTAAAGGCCTCAATGACCTTAGACTCTCAAACCTTGTGCCGACACGGACGGTCAAAAACGTCCAATGTGATGCAGCGGCCGTAAATGACGCATACGATGACAAATGATAACCGCAGCCCGAAGGGAATCGAACGAGAGATAGAAGAACAGCGTTCGGATCTTACGTCAAATCTCGAGGATTTGCAGGACAAGTTCTCTATCGACACCGCCGTTCGCCAGATCAGCGAACAATTTCGCGAACATGGCGGCGATATGGGGCGTTCCATCTCCGATCAGGTCAATGCAAATGCGATCCCGCTGGCGCTAACCGGTATTGGCCTGGCCTGGATGATGTTTGGAAGCCAGCAAAGACCGGCAGCAGCTTCGCGTTCATATGAGGATGAAGGCTGAAGCAGTGCTGAACGTGATTTCCGCCGCTCCCGACGGGAACAGCACCGCTCCTATACACCGCCATCTTCCTATGCGCTGCAGCATGACAATACGCCGTCATGGGCGCGGGATGAAAGCCATGACAAGGGCGCATCCATTGGCGAGAGGTTGTCTGGCGGCGCCGGCAGTGTCCAAGACAAGGCTGCGCAAGCCGGAGCGTCTGGCAAAGCAGGTGTGTCCTCAGTTGTTGATGGCGCATCGCGCGCCGGGTCTTCAGTTTCAGACACCGCTGTACCTGCCAGAACGTCTGCCGCCAGCAGCCTGCAGACCGCGCGTGAAGGGGTGGCAGCAGCGGGCAGCCGCATTGCCGAGGGACAGAGGCGATGACGCAAGAGGCCCGGCAACGGGTCATCACAGCACGCCGCAAAGCAATCGAGATGCGGAACTCTGCGTTGCGTTCGATGAACGATGGCGCAGATGCAGCCGCGGTTTTCTACGACCGCCAACCGCCAACCGCTGATGGCGGGTGCGCTCGCGCTTGCTGCCGGTGCCGCGCTGGGCGGTGCGCTGCCCCGGACAAAAACCGAAGATGATATGATGGGCGCGCAGAGCGGCACTCTCTTTGATCAGGCAGAACGCATCTCCGAGGAAGAAAAATCCAAGGCGATGTCCGTTGCAAAATCTGTTAAGGATGAGGTCAAGGATATTGCCTCTGAAACCAAGGTTGATCTCGATCCAGGCGCGCCCGGTGGCAAATCCGCTGTTGAAGCGGTTGGGGGCAAGGCCAAATCAGCCGCCAAACGCGTTGTAGATAAGGCTCAACTCCTTTGCCAAGGACGAGAAACTTGGTAGGCCCGGTACCTGAGATACGAATAGGGGGGGCGAGATTGGCCCCTATTGAACAAACTGGAAGAGGGCAAGCTATGGCACGTGGCCGCACCGCTGAAACACCTGCCGGCGTTCCGGCCGCTGGCTGGAAGGACATTGCATTTCGCGTGAAGGATGAAGTCGCAGAAGACCGGGTAGGGCTTATCGCTGCCGGTGTTGCCTTCTATGGCTTGCTGGCGCTGTTTCCCGCAATCACAGCATTGGTTGCCATCAGCGGTCTGCTGGTTGAACCAAGCGCAATTGTAGAGCAGCTGCAGGCGTTGTCCGGAATAGTGCCCGAAGAGGTGATAGCGATCGTTACCAAACAGGCAGCCGCTGTGGCGGGCTCTCGTGAGGGCGGTTTGGGGCTGGCCGCCGCCTTTGGTGTTCTGGTGGCGCTCTATTCCGCGTCTAAAGGCATGGCGAGCCTGATGGAAGGCATAAACGTCGCATACGATGAACAAGAGGAACGCGGCTTTATCAAGCTCAAGCTGGTGACGTTCGCGCTAACGATCATTCTTATGACCGGGCTGCTGATCGCGTTGCTGTCGATGCTGGGCCTCCCGGCTGTGCTTGCGTTTGTGGATCTGGGCACCTTTGTTGAGACAATCATCACCATTGGTTTCTGGATCATCCTTCTTGCGCTGTCGATCTTCGGGCTTTCGCTGCTGTACCGCTATGCGCCATCCAGAGACGAGCCCGAGTGGAAATGGGCCTCGGTGGGCGCCGTGGCTGGCTGTGTGCTTTGGGTTTTGGCTTCGGCCGGGTTTGCATTTTATGTCAGCAACTTTGGATCATACAACGAGAGCTTCGGGACGTTGGCAGGGGTCATTGTGTTGTTGATGTGGTTCTGGATCTCGGCGTTTATCATCCTGATGGGTGCGGAGCTGAACGCGGAACTGGAAGCACAGACGCGCTCGGATACCACGCAGGGCCAAGATGAGCCGATGGGCCACCGGGATGCCGAAAAAGCAGACAATTTGGGAGAGGCAGCCGGCAAGCAATGAACGTATCAGTTAAATGTTGAGTGCTCTTTTCTGGTCGCTTGCTATTGCTGTTCTGGTAGTGACAGCATTGCCACTGACAAACAGCGTGCAGTGGTGGATACGGATGTGGGATTTTCCACGTCTGCATATCGCAATTGCTGCAGTGATCCTTATCGCGGCAACTTTGCCTTTTCCGGTACAATTCAAACCAATCCTATTGGGGGCGCTGGCAACCGCGTTTGCCTATCAAGCGGTGCAGATCTTTCCTTACACGCCCTTGGCATCAACCGAGGTCGATCTGTCGCCTGCACCCTCTGCAGCTGAGGAAGTGAATATGCTGGCGGTTAATGTGCTGATGGAGAATACCCGCTACGATGATCTGGTCGAGATTATAAATCGCGAAGATCCCGACGTGTTGCTGCTGATGGAAACCGACGCCGCTTGGGCAAAGGCACTGCAAGGTGTTTTGGCACGCTACAATACCGTCAAATCGCATGTGGCGGACGACCACTATGGCCTCATTTTCGCGACCCGTCTGGATGTTGTCAGCGCGGAATTTCTGTGGCCCGCCGATGATGATACGCCTGCGGTCAAGGCCGTCTTGCGCGCTCCGAACGGGCCTGAATTCAACTTTATTGGCCTGCACCCGCGACCACCGGTTCCGGGCAACGATACAGAAACCCGGGACAGGCAGATCAAGAACGCGGCTCTGATGACCTCATCATCGGATCGCCCCACTATTTGCATGGGCGACTTTAACGATGTGGCCTGGTCCTGGACAACCAAGCGTTTCAAACGCTACGGCAATTTTGCTGAGCCGCGTGTCGGCCGTGGAATGATCTCCAGCTTTCACGCCGATTACCCATTCATGCGCCTGCCCATTGATCAGATTTTTGTAACAAATGACGTCGGTCTCGTCTCTTTTTCACGGCTGGAGAGCTTTGGTTCGGATCATTTCCCGATGATCGCCACCGTGTTCTTCGAAGAGGGCAGGAGGGTAAACAATGGACAACGATGAACAGCCTGCCGGATCTGACACTGTTGAACCCGCAGAAACGCCCGGTTTTAAGCGTCTCGAATTTCCAATTATGGGTATTTTTGGCCTTTTACTGCTGCAAGCCCTGGTATCTGCCAGCGATTTCCTGGTTCCAGTCATAACAGCGGTGTTGGGTTATTTTGTCCTGAACAGGCCCCGCCGCTGGCTGGGCCAGGCCGGTGTGCCGCCAGTGCTCTCTGCCGCCTTGTTTACGGTTCTGCTGGCGGTGATCATCGTTATCCTGCTGGTCCAACTCAGCAGCCCAGCTGCGCAGTTCATTGAAGATCTTCCGTCGCTGATGGAAGAGATCAAGCAAAAATTAACGGCGTCAGGCGGCGCTCTGGAAGCGATTAATGACGCTGCAGACGCTGCGGAAGAGATCATGGCGGACCAGGATGCGGATACTGTTGCCGTCGAAGTGGTGTCGAACACAGGTGTCGCAGCAACGATTTTCAGCATGGCTCCGGGCTTCTTGAGCCGGATTGCGTTCGCTCTCCTTCTATTGTTTTTCTTGGTCGCCTCCGGTGACATGTTTTTGACCAAGACAGTGCAGAGCTTCAACAGGTTCAGTGACAAGCGGCGCGCAGTGGAGGTCCTCTATGCGGTCGAAGATCGATTGGGCTACTATCTGGGTGGAATTACAATCATCAACGCGGGCCTGGGTGTCGCCATTGCCATCGCAATGCATCTATGGGGGCTGCCCAACGCACTAGTATTCGGGTTCACAGCCTTCGGCCTGAACTTTGTTCCGTTTCTGGGCGGGCTCATGGGGGCTAGCATTGCTGCAGCCGTCGCGTTCGTCAGTCTTGACGGGACATGGGCCGCCGCCGGGGTATTTGCGACATATGTCTTGCTTACATCCATCGAAGGGCAGCTCATTACTCCACTCGTCATCTCCCGCCGGATGAGGCTGAACACAACAGTTGTTTTCCTGTCTGTCGCGTTCTTTGCGTGGATTTGGTCGGTCATGGGGATGGTGATTGCTCTGCCAATCTTAATTGTGATCAAGATCGTCTGCGACGAAACCGGGACGCTTCAAACATTCACAAGATTCATTGGCGATGAGGAAGACGCTCGTTCTGACAAGAACGCTTAGGCCATAAAACACGGGCAGCCCGTAAACTTGTGGTCTGAGCTACTTCCCAATGTTTGGGCAGGATCTGGCGTAGTTTAAGCTACTTTCTGCTCCTGCTGATTGGTTTGGGGTTCATTATTTCTCAGCCAATAGACCGTGGCGGGAGGTTTGCCGCCAAGGTCGGAATGTGGGCGTCTCCGGTTATAGAACTCGATCCATCTGCCGACACCCGTTTTGGCTTCCGATCCGGTCTCCCAAGCATGCAAGGTAAGCGTTGTGCCTGGCGCACATTGTAGGGTTGCTTTGGTACTGCGAGATATCGCCCATCTCATAGTGGGGAGTGCGTTTCGCAATGTGTGCTACAAATTCGCTTCTCAAATCGTTGGGCGTCGAGATTTATTCGTCAGGTTACCGTCGGTGGCCGGATGCTGTGAAGGCGCAGGCTGTTTCGGAAACGCTTGAGCCAGGAGCGACGGTGAATGGGGTGGCGGCGCGGTATGGGGTGTTGCCAAACCAGCTGTCGGCCTGGCGCGCGCTGGCGAAGCAGGGGAAACTGGTATGTGCCTGCCCGTTGAACCCGACCTGTTCCGGCAGGGCTTGGCCTGTTACGCTGCTTTGGCAGCGTAACGCCAGGGTAGGAGCTCGTCGAGGCGTGTGATTTTGTGGTCTGCAATTTGGGCGAGAACCCATGTTAGCCAAGTCTGAGGATCGACGTCGTTGAGTTTTGCCGTTTCGATGAGGGTGAAGGCGATGGCCATGGCTTTTCCGCCGCCTTCAGAGCCTGCGAACATCCAGTTCTTCCGGCCGATGGCCACAGGCTTGACCGCACGCTCGGCTGTGTTGTTGTCCAACGCAAGGTGGCCGTTATCAAGGTATGGCCGCGCCTTTGGTATCCGGCCAAGGGCGTACCTGACAGCCTGGGCCAGTGGCGACTTGCCCGAGATTTTGGGCAGTTGCGCATGCAGCCATTCTTCCAGATCATCGAAGATCGGTTTTGATCGCGACTGTCTCAGCGCAACGCGCTCATCGGGCGCTTTGCCGCGCCCGTCTTTCTCCACTGCATAGAGTTCCGCAATCCGGCGGATGGCCTCCTCGGCGATGGCATTACCTTGGGACGCAAAGACATCCACGAACTTGCGTCTGACATGGGCCATGCAGGCCATCTCATCGGCCTTGCCCTCACCAAACAGACCATTGAAGCCAGAGTAGCCGTCAGCATGAACCCAGCCCTTGTAACCTGAGAGATGACTAACGGGATGCTCACCTTTGCGATCAATTGTGAACTGATACCATGCACAAGGCGGTGATGCTCCCGACCAGGGCCGCTCATCGCGCACATAGGTCCAGACCCGCGCGGTTTTGGTCTTCTTCTGACCGGGAGCCTGCATCTTCACTGGCGTATCGTCAGCAAAGAGAGCCCCACCGCGCCGGACGATCCGCCCGATCTCGTCGGCCAGGGGTTCCAAGAGCGCCGTTGAACGGCCCACCCAATCAGCCATGGTCGAACGATCCAGGTCGATCCCTTCGCGAGCATAGATTTGGCTCGTCGATACAACGGCAGATGATCGGCATACTTGCTGACCAGCACATGCGCCAACAGGCCGGGGCCGGGCCGCCCGCGCTCGATGGGGCGCGATGGAAGTGGCGATTGCACAATCGCGTCACAGTCCGAGCATGCCTTGCGGGGACGAACGATCCAGTTCACAACGAAGCGACCGGGGACGTATTCCAGTTCTTCGGTGACATCCTCACTGAGTGTCTTCAGCTTGCCGCCGCAGCGGGCGCAGTCTTCGCCCGGCGACAGCACTTCGTCATGCCGGTCCAGATGATCAGGCAGCGGCTTACGGCTGTGTTGGCGCGGCACCCCATCTTCACCGGATGATGGTTTGGTCCTGGCCTGTTCCTCCGCCACCTCAGCGATCTTCTCATCTGCTTCAAAGGTCAGATTGAGCTGATCCAAGTTCTCTGATCGTACACCAAAACGATGGCGGCTTTGCCCCGCTAATTGATGCTTCAGCTTCTCGATCAAGAGCGCCTGGGATTTGACCTCATCGGCCAGCAGCCGGTTCACAGCCCGCAGCTCTGCGGGATCGTCTGGCGTGATATCGAGGTCCTTGATCATCGCCAATCATATACTGGATCAGGGACAGAACGTGAATCCCGAAAGCGGTCAAAGCATTGTATTTATTGACTTAACCGACCTGCAATGGTCGCCAGGTCTTCTGTGGCATCCGCCAGTCGATCCCTTCCAGCAGCATCGACAATTGCGCTGGTGTCACACTGATCTTTCCATCCTTTGCAGCGGGCCACACGAACCTTCCCTTCTCCAGCCGCTTGCTGAACAGGCAGGCACCTTGCGCGTCCCACCAAATGATCTTGAGCAGATCCCCGCGCCGCATGTCCGTGACACCTGCCGCCAGCCAGACGCGCGTATTGCTAGGAACCGGGATCAAGCCATTAAGCCCTGTACCAAACCAATGATGGACCCAAGCGGCATCGGCCCTTCGATCAACACGCGCCACCCATCGGACAGCGTAATATCAACCTTGTTTGCGGAAAGAACTGTGGCTGGCGTGGCAACAATATCCGGAACTGGATGGGAGGCTGCGGCCGACACATCCAATTCGATGAAAGGCGCATCCGCAGGCATGGCAAGATCTTCCGCATCCGGTGCAAAGCGCGGATCCTTCAACCAGTTGTGGATCATATTGGCATTGGCGCAATAACGCCGCGCAATCTGTGCAACCGATGCCCCTGGAAGAACGGCCTGCTGGCAGATCTCCCGCTTTTCCTCATCAAACCACTTCCGGCGTTTTTTGCGATTACTCATAACTGACCCCTAAGTGTCCATTCAGCTAAGTGGACACTTAGATCACCGAGAAACGACGCGTGAGGTCGGGTTCATCGGACGCTCACCATGCAAGTAGACGCACTTGTATTTCAGGCTCCGCCACAGACGTTCCACGAAGATGTTGATCCACTGCCCTGCAGGGCAGTGCGAAGCAATGTCCCGAGAGGGGAGGAACCGGCCTTTGCCATCCATCCGCTGGCGTCGAACTTGAAGATGCGCTGAGCATCGCCGAGCAAATCGACATTTGAACCAAGTTGGCGGGCGGCACGTGCCGTTTGCCAATCCGGACCAGACCTGCGCTCGCGCCGCAGCAGTGGGCCGGGTCGGAGAAGCGCTCAAGCGGGAAATCGCGGGGTTGGGATTGGGCGGACCACCCCAGGTCTATGGGGATTTGAGCCGGTTGTTTGCCTTGGATTTTGCGGAGCTGGATGAGGCGGCAGCACTCTTGCAGGCGGCCTCAGCATAGGTTTTGCGGGCTTTGCTCAACATGCGTTGTATCCTGCGGTTTTCGTGACCTTCTGAACCACGGGCATCTGGGTTCCGGCCATGCCGGTGGGGTCGCAACCGGTTTTGAGCGCGGTTGAGATTGGACTTCCGGTTTTTGGCGCGCGTGTCATGCAGAAGCCCTCGCTGTTCCTGGCGGCGCTCTGGGGCGCCGTTCTGGCGCCATGGTTTCGACGATGACCAACCGCCCGCCGCAGCAGGGGCATGGCAGCGCGAGGACGCTGGCAAGTGCATCGGATGCATCGATATTGTCATCGCGAGCGTGACCCTGATCTGATCTTTCGGCCCCGAGCAGTTCCTTGATCCTGGCGATATTGGCGGCACGGTTGCCATTCCCGAAGAAGCCGTAGTGGCGGATGCGATGCTGCCCCTTGGGCAGGACATGGATCAGGAACCGGCGGATGAACTCGCCGGTCTTGAGGGTCATGGTGGTATGCCGCCCGGGACCGTTGACGCGGTAATCCTTGACGCGGAAGGTGACGCTCCGGCTGTCCATGCGGATCAGGCGGCTGTTGGAGATCGCGACACGGTGGGTGTAGCGCGATAGGTATGCCAGCACGGCCCTGGGTCCGGCGAAGGGCTCCTTGGCATACACAACCCAATCGATCTTGCGCAGCGGTCGCAGGAAAGCGTCGAAGGCCGCGCGATCGACAAGCCCGGCATGATCGCCGAAGAAATGCAGCTTCCCGGCTTTGTGCAGCCGGGCCAGCCCGTCCAGGATGAGGCGCCGGTAGAGGCGGGACAGCACCGGACAGAGAGGAAGAAATTCCTGCGGCAGGCGACCCAACCGGTGCCATCGGCAGACAGGCCACCGCCCGGTACGATCATGTGGACATGCGGATGGTGCGTCATCGCCGAGCCCATCGTGTCGAAGACGCGCCTCCGGCACGATGTGTGCAGGACGGATGTGATGCCGGCCCGGACGCCAAGGTGCTTGGATCCGGGCACGCCCGGGTCCTGGCTCGCGGGGCGTTGGGTCCACCACTCGCGCAACAAACCCAGAATGTCCCCGGGCAACATCACGTTGCGATCCTTGCGGCCTTTGGCCTGCACAATGCGGATGATCTTCTGTTCCCCGTCGATATCGCCGACCTTCAGCCGGACGACCTCGCCCGCGCGCATGCCGCACCCATAGGCGAGCGACAGCATTACGCGCGCCTTCAGGCCGGGCGCCATGGCCAGAACGCGTTTGACCTCGTTGCGGCTCAGCACCAGCGGCACCTTCACCGGTTCCTTCAGGTGGAAAACCTCGGCTGCCAGATCATGCCGCCGCAGGGTGACCCGGAACAGAAACTTCACCCCGGTCTTGGTTTGGTTGCGGGTACAAATGCTGGTCCCGGTCTCGATCAGATGCTGCTGGAAGTGCTTCACGTCATCCGGTGAAGCTGTGTCCGGAGATCGCCCGAGCCAGGAGGCAAACCGCTTGCAGGCCCGCAGGTGGCTGGTCTGCGCGGCTGGTCCGAGATTGCGTGCCGACATATCCGCGATCATGCGGCTACGAAGCGGTGTCGTCGGTGTAGGATGCTGAATGGTCATGGCGAAACCCTCTGTCAATCGAGGTAAAATCACCTCGACCAACAGCACACACCCGACATCGAAAACCGCGAAACAAATCCCGGTTCAGCGCAACGCCTGCCACACAGAACCCCTATCGCTGAGCGATTTAGTGCCTGAGCCCGTTTTACCAAATGCTGCGCAGCGCATTAACTGGTGCGAAGCCGACGTTGGCCGCGGTAAGATCGGCGCTGTTTTCTGAATGCCGTCTACCTCAACCCTGCAGTGCGGCCCGGGAATCTCCAGTTCGTTTCAGACGCTGCATCTATGCTGCACGACCATGATCAACAGCTTCATCTCTCGCAGCTTGCGGACACTCTCAATCCAGAAATACCGCATGGAGCAGGTTATCAGGCGGAGGCATGGCTGACCGGTGCGACATTGGTGATGGCCTGGTTCCTTGGATGGCAACCGGGTTGCCAATACCCACTGCGGGGGACTGTGCCCGCAAGGCAACCTGGAAGAAGCTGGGAGCCAGCAATGGAAACCCCGCCACATTCAGGAGAGTCCAGATGAGTGTTCCCGAACCGCAGACCGTATGGGCACAGGACCGCGCCCATCTTCTGCACCCCTACACGGATTTTGCCGCCTTTGCCGAAGAAGGCAGCCATGTCATCGCGCGTGCCCAGGGCATGCATGTCATCGATACCGAGGGCAACCGGCTGCTGGACGGCATTGCCGGGCTGTGGTGCGTGAACATCGGCCATGGCCGCGAGGAGATGGCCGAGACCATCGCCAAACAGGTGATGGACATGCAGTATTACAACCCGTTCGGGCACAGCACCAATGTGCCGGCGGCCCAGCTGGGCGCCAAGCTGGCGGAATTGGCGCCGGGGGATCTGAACCACATCTATTACACCTGCGGCGGCTCCACCGCCAATGATGCCGCAGTCCGGCTGGTCCACTACTACTTTGACATGAAGGGCCAGCACCGGAAGAAAAAGATCATCTCGCGGCAGAACGGCTACCATGGCGCCACCTATGTGGCGGCCTCGCTCACCGGCATCCATGGGACCAAATACGGTTTCGACCGGATTGGCGAGGAGTTCATCAGCCACGTTTCCGAAGCCAATCTCTATGCCAAGCCGGAGGGTTGGAGCGATGCGGATTATTGCGACCATTTGGTGCGCGAGTTCGAAGCCCGCATTCAACAGCTGGGCCCTGACAATGTGGCCGCTTTCATCGCCGAACCGATCATGGGTGCCGGCGGTGTGCTGGTTGCGCCCGCGGGCTACCACAAGCGCATGTATGAAGTCTGCAAGCGCCACGGCATGCTCTATATTGCTGATGAGGTGGTCACCGGCTTTGGCCGTCTGGGGGAGTGGTTCACCTCGGAAACGCTGTATGGCTATACGCCGGACATCCTGGTCTGCGCCAAGGGGCTGACTTCGGGCTATATCCCGCTGGGGGCAACGCTGATCTCGGATGAGATTTACGGCATCATCGCCAGGCCGCAGTGTGAGGGCGGCGTATTCTCAATGGGGCTGACCTTTTTCGGGCATCCCGTGGCCTGCGCGGCGGCGCTCAAGAACATCGAGATCATCGAGCGCGAAGGCATTCTGGATCATGTGCGGACGGTTGGCCCTTATCTTCAGGAAAGCGCCCAATCTCTGCTCAATCTGCCGATTGTGGGCGATGTGCGTGGCAGCCATCTGATGCTGGGCATCGATCTGGTTGCCGACAAGGCAAGCAAGGCCCCGCTCGATCTGTCCGAGCAAGCAGCCAGCAAGGTGTTCAAGGGCTGCATGGAGCGGGGCGTCATCGTGCGCCCGGTTGGCGACCGGCTCGTCCTGTCACCGCCGCTGATCATCAACAGGGAGCAATGCGACCAGCTGATCGGGGCTGTTGCCGGCTCAATCAAGGACTTCATTGAGCCAGGAGTGAATGCATGCGACAGATAACGCTTGCTGCATCCCAGATGGCCTGCAGCTGGGACATCGACGAAAACATCACCAAGGCTGAGGCGCTGGTGTCCAATGCCGCCGAAGCAGGGGCCCAGGTTATCCTGCTGCAGGAGCTGTTCGAAACGCCCTATTTCTGTCTTGAACAGTCACTAGACCACCTGCAGCTCGCCCGGCCGCTCGAGCAAAGCCGGGTGGTGTCGCATTTTGCGTCGCTGGCGCGGAAACTGGGTGTGGTGCTGCCAATCTCCTATTACGAGGAGGCAGGGCTGGCGCGCTACAACTCGCTGGCCATCGCCGATGCTGACGGGACCATCCTGACCAACTACCGTAAAACCCATATTCCGCAGGCACCGGGATATGAGGAGAAATTCTATTTCTCGCCGGGCGACAGCGGCTTTCAGGTGGTTGAAACCCGCTTTGGCCGCGTCGGCTGCGGCATCTGCTGGGACCAGTGGTTCCCGGAAACCGCCCGCTGCCTGGCGCTGCAGGGGGCTGAGGTGCTGCTGTTCCCGACCGCCATCGGCACCGAACCGAAGAACCCTGAATTGGACAGCAGCGGCCATTGGCGGCGCACGATGCAGGGCCACGCCGCGGCAAACATGATCCCGGTGGTGGCGTCCAACCGCGTGGGCACCGAACAGGGTGGCGAAACAGCCGGTGTCTTTTACGGCACCTCCTTCATCGCGGGCTATACTGGAGAGATTCTAGCGGACGCCAACCGCACGGAGGAAACCGTCATCACGGCAGCTGTCGATCTGGACGCCGCCGCGCGCTACCGCAGTGCCTGGGGGGTGTTCCGGGACCGCAGGCCGCATATGTACGGGGCGCTGCGTACCTTGGACGGCGAAACAGGGGCACTGCGATGACAAACTTGCTGACGATCCGAGCGGTTGAACAAAGCGACCGTGAATGCTGGGACCGCCTTTGGACCGGCTACCTCACCTTTTACAAGGCTACGCTGCCGGCGCGCATCTACGACAGCAGCTTTGCAAGGCTGCTGTCGGCGGATGCGCGGGAATACAGCGGCCTGATTGCTGAACTGAATGGCGAAGCCGTTGGACTCGCCCATTATTTGCTGCACCGCGACATGTGGTCGGTGGAAGATACCTGCTATCTTCAGGATCTGTTTGTCGATCCGCAGGCGCGTGGAGCCGGTATCGGGCGGGCTTTGATCGATGAAGTGGCGCGGCGGGGGGCGGCCGAAGGTGCCTCTGTCCTCTACTGGCACACGCAGGAATTCAATCACACTGCACGCAAGCTCTACGACCGGATTGCCGCGCTCACACCTTTTGTGAAGTACGACAAGCCCCTCTCCCGCAACTGAAACAGGGGCCAAGCAATTGGCCCCTTCTTTTTTGCTCTCAAACCGCGGGCACCTGCTGGGTGATGCAATGCACCCCGCCACCGCCGCCGCCGATCATGCGGCCTGAAACGCCCACAACGCGACGGCCGGGGAAAGCCTCGCGCAGGATGGCGAGGGGCTGGTCATCCTCGCCCTTCCTGCCGGACACCGGAACGACTACAGCGCCATTACAGATGTAGAAGTTCATGTGAACAACGTCATAGCTGGTCAACGGGATCTCAATAACCTCGAAGCGCCGCCCGTGGACGCCGGTTTCCTGCTGCAGGATGCGCTTGGCATCCTGGGTGATTTCGTAGTTCGGATCGGAGCGGTCATCGGTTGTGTGCAGCAGCACGACGCCCGGCGCGGCAAAGGCTGCCATGCCGTCCACGTGCCCGTCGGTGACCGGGTCCGGGGTGAGGCCGCGAGGCAGCCAGATCACCTTCTGAACACCCAGACCCGCCTTCAGCTCTGCCTCCACCTGGGCTTTGCTCCAGCCAGGATTGCGGTTCTTGTGCAGCAGGCATTCCTCGGTGGTCAGCAGGGTGCCCTGGCCGTCCACCGCCACAGCGCCGCCTTCCAGCACCAGATCGGACGTATACATTGGCAGGCCAAGGTGTGCCGCAAACCGGCCTTTTGCCAGCGTGTCGTGTTTGTAGGGCGGAAACTTGCGGCCCCAGCCGTTGAAGGTAAATCCAGCGATCCGGCGCGCGCCTTGCGCGTTCTGCACAATCATCGGCCCGCTGTCGCGCGACCAGGCATCGTTCAGCGGCATTTCGATCAGGCTGATCTCCGAGGACAACAGCTTTTTCGCCGTTGCCATATCGCGCCGCCGCACTGCCATGGTGACGGGCTCATACTCCGCCACGGTATTGGCCGCCTCCGCCCATTCCTTGCGCGCAGCGTTGAGCTGGTTGGGATACCAGTTCTGCGGCGGCGGGAATTGCATCAGCGTGCGCTCGTGCCGGACCCATTCGGCGGGAAAGGCAAATCCGTCCGCACCCGCGCTGCCCGGAATGATCTCAGCCCCGGTTTTGGCGTAGTTCACAGACCGGGCTGCCGCGGCAGGGCTTGCTGTCAGCGCACCGGATAGCGCCGCCGCCCCGGAGGCGAGAAAGTTTCGTCGGTTCATATCAGGGGTTCCTTGTTCAGATGCCGGCTTCGGACGCGCCAAGCGAAGGGTCGAGGTGGTCGCGCAGGCTATCGCCAAGCAGGTTGAAGCCGATTGCAACCAGGGCAATCGCGCCGCCGGGGAACACCGCCAGCCACCACGAGGCCGGCTGGTGAGTGAGGCTGTCAAAGATCATCGCGCCCCATTCCGGCGTTGGCGGCTGCGCACCCAGCCCAAGGAACGACAGTCCGGATGCCGCCAGGATCACAAAGCCCACGTCGGTGGTGGCCTGGACGATCACCAAGGGCCAGACCATCGGCAGCAGGTCCGAGAAGATCAGCCGCAGGTGCGAGGCGCCCATGCAGCGGGCGGCGGCAATGAACTCCTGCTCTTTCAGCGACAGGATGCGGCTGCGGATCAACCGGGCGTACCAGGGCCAGAACACCGCCGACAGGGCAATGGTGGTCGACAGCATCCCGCCGCCAAAGCTGGCGGCAATTGCCGCCGCCAGGATCAGCGCAGGGAATGCCAGGAACAGGTCGGTCACCCGCATCAGGATCTCATCCGCCAGCCCGCCGGCATAGCCCGCAATCAGCCCGAAGCTGGTGCCGATCACCGCAGCAACCGTCAGCACGGCAAAGGACACCGACAGCGAGATCCAGGACCCGGCCACCACCCGCGCCAGCATGTCCCGGCCGATCTTGTCTGTGCCCATCCAGTGCTCTGCCGAGGGCGGATCAAGCCGCGCCCGGATGTTCATCTTCAGCGGATCAAAGGCGGTGATATACGTGTCCATCGCATAGGCACCGAAGGCAAGAAGCGAGATCGTCAGCACCAGGGTGACAATTGCCACTGCCAGAGCAGCCTGGCCCGATGAACTGGCAAAACCGGCAACCGGGCGGATGATGCGGCCCAGGGTTTTTGGCAGGCGGGTGCGAGACGGGGGCAAAGAGGTTTCAGCGCTCATGTCAGATCCACCCGCGGGTCGAGGAAGGAATAGCTCAGATCAACCAGGAAGTTGATCAGCGTATAGGCCATCGACACCACCAGGGTGATGGCCATGATGGCGTTATAGTCGGAGGCCGAGATTGCATTGGCGGTGTAGCGGCCCAGCCCCGGCCAGTCGAAGATCAGCTCGATGAACACCGCGCCGGAAATCAGCAGCCCGGTGTTCAGCCCGAAGATGGTGACGATCGGCAGCAGCGCATTACCCAGCGCATGTTTGAAATAGACCCGGACCGGCGAAATTCCTTTGGCGCGCGCGGTGCGGATGAAATCCTGCGACAGCACCTCCAGAAGCGAGGTCCGCACCACCCGGATGGTGATCGCCATGGACGGGATCGCCAGCACAGCAACCGGCAGGACCATATGGTGCAGTGCGTCAGTGAACAGGTCGAACCGGCCCGCAATCAGGCTGTCGATGGTCATGAAACCGGTGACAAACTCAGGCGCTGCAATCCCGGTGCCAAGCCGTCCGCCAAAGGGCACCAGCCCCAGGGTAGCAAAGAAGATCAGCTGGCAGACCAGCGCAATCCAGAAGTCTGGCACTGACAGGCCCAGAACCGCCACGCTGCGCACGCCGGCATCCGCGGGCCGGCCGCTTTTGACCGCGGCCATAGTGCCCAGCAGCACCCCCAGAACCAGTGAGATCAGCCCCGCCGCAATGACAAGTTCCAGCGTTGCAGGAAAAAAGGCCTGGATGTCCTCGGATATAGGCCGCCTGGTAACAACCGAGCGTCCGAAATCGCCCTGCAGCACGTTGCCTGCATAGGCCGCGAATTGCGTGGTGACCGGGTCATCCAGGCCAAGCCGCTCGCGCACCGCAGCCACGGCCTCTGCATCGGCGCGGGCGCCGGCGATCAGGCGCGCGGGATCGCCCGGCAACAGCCGGGCGAGCGCAAAGGTCATCAGCACAACACCTGTCAGCAGAACCAGGGTGGCTGCCGTGCGCCTGAGAATGAAACGCAGCATTCAGACACCCCTCATGACGTGCGCGACAGGTTGTACATATCGAGCGTCGCCACATAGACCGGGTTGTTCTCCAGCCCGGCAATGTCGCTGCGCGATACAAACTGCGACCGCTCCTGCAGGATCGGCAGCCACGCCGGGTCTTCATTCGTCAGAATACCGGCAAGGCGCTGGAACTTGGCCGCCATTTCGTCATTTATCACCTGATTGCGCAGCTCGTCGATCAGCGCCGTCGCCTCGGCATTGCCGTAACGCCCGGTATTGCCGTCAAAGGTCGCCGCATCGCCGCTGAACAGCCCCCAGGCAAAGCTGTAGGGATGATCCACATTGGGCCACCAGGAGAAATAGAACAGGTCCGGGCGCTCCTCGGCGGCGCCTTCGCCAAAGAACACGTCGAGATAGGCGGAGAAGGACATTTCCTGCAGTTTGAGGCTGATGCCGATCTCGGACAGCCAGGCTTGCAGCAGCTGGCCTTCAATGTCCCCGAAACCGGAGTAATAGGCCATCGTCAGCTCGGTGTCTCCGGCAATCCCGGCCTCGGCCAGCAGCGCGCGGGCCTTGTCCAGGTCAAACGGCAGCAGCCGGTCCTTGCCGTCCATGCCCTGCATCAGCGATGGAAATACCGAGGTAGGTTTGTCAGCGGTGCCAAGCGCCACTTCCTCGATATAGGTGTTATGGTCAAAGGCATGGCAGAGCGCCTGGCGGGCGCGCGGGTCGGCCAGTTTCCCGTCGGTGGCAAAGGCCACATACTGCACGGTGAAGGTCGGCGTATCGGCCAGGGAGAACCGCGGGTCATCGCGCAAAACCACCATATCCTCGGGTTCCATCGCCAGGGTCATATCGGCTTCGCCGGTTTCCAGCAGCTGGCGGCGGGTGGCGGAGACCGGAATGGTCTTGGTGATCACCCGGTTGAAATGCGGATGGTCCCAGCCGCCGCGGAATTCTGTATTGGCGGCAAAGGTTGCATCCTGACCGGGGTTAAGGCTTTCCAGCGTATACGGGCCGGTGCCCACCGGATTGGCCTGCAGGTATTGCGACCCCATGTCATCATCACCCTTGGAATGCGCCTCGGCCGCGGTGGGGCTGGCGATCCAGAACCCGTATTGCGAAGACACCTGGCGATCGAAGAACGGGCGCGGCTCGCCCAGGTCAAAGCGGATGGTTTTGGCATCCACCACCACGATCTGGCTGTCCGGGTCATCCAGCTGCCAGGTGCCGGCCAGCCCGGCGGGATGCAGCACCAGACGGGTGACCGCTTTTTTCACCGCTGCGGCATCGCAGGCGGTGCCATCGTGGAACATCACCCCCTCGGCCAGGGTAAAGGTCCAGCTGCTGGCGTCTTCGCTGGCCTCCCAGGAGGCTGCCAGCGCCGGTGCCGCCTTCAGCGTATCGGTGCCGTCCAGCACGGTCAGCGTTTCATAGACCGGGCGCAGCCCATAGGCCCATTCGATATTGGTCGCCGGGTCAAGGTTTTCGACTGTCGCATCCACCAGCACTACCAGGGCATTGGGATCGCGGGCGCCAAGGCTGGGCGGAACCGCAGAACCTGCGGCCCAGGCCACCGTATCCGGCGCCGCCGCCAACGCGGCAAAGGCACAGCTGCCGGCCAGAAAGGACCGGCGCGGCAGATGGAATTGCGGTGTGTTCGGGCGTTTGGGCGGATGGCTCATGTTCAGCTCCCTATGTTGTCAGGAAATCTGCGCCTCGGCCAATCAGGGAGCCGCTTACCGTTTCCTTGCTCCTAAACTCCCAAAATAGTGCTGTTCCTGTCGATACCACCTATGGGGCACAGCCACCTGAAGCGGATGGGCTATAGTAATTTGCAATGCCCCGGTTCTCTCTGTGTGCCGGGGACACCCTGGCAAAAAGGATGTTGCGCGCGCCATGGCACTATTGGACGTCACGGATCTGAAAGTAAGCATCAAGGCAGGCGATCGGACGGCAGCAATTGTCGCCCCCCTTAGCCTGCGCCTTGCAAGGGGCAAATGCCTGGGCATCGTGGGTGAAAGCGGCTCCGGCAAAAGCACTGCGGCGATGGCCATTATGGGGCTGCTGGCAGATGGGCCTCTGCAGGTCTCCGGGCAGATCCTGTTCGATGGCGCCGATCTGGCACAGCTGCCCGCTGCGGAGTTCCGCAAACTGCAGGGCACCGGCATTGCGATGATCTTCCAGGACCCGATGAGCAGCCTGAACCCGGTGATGCGCATCGGCGATCAGATTGTGGAATGTCTGCAGGCGCACCGGCGCCTGACCAGAGCCGAGGCCCGCCGCAAGGCCATAGAGGCGCTGTCACGGGTCGGAATGCCGGACCCCGAAGGCATGATGGCCCGCTATCCGCATCAGTTGAGCGGCGGCCAGCGCCAGCGTGTCATGATCGCGATGGCCATTGTTTTTGAACCCAAGCTGCTGATCGCAGACGAGCCGACCACCGCGCTTGATCTGACGATCCAGGCGCAAATTCTGCAGCTCCTCAAAAAACTCTCACAGGATCTGAACATGGCGCTGGTGCTGATCACCCACGATCTGGGGGTGGTCGCCGGAATGGCCGATGAGGTGATCGTGCTTTATTCCGGGCGCGGCGTGGAGCGCGGACCCACTGCTGAGGTAATGGAAAACCCGCAGCATCCCTATACGCAAGGATTGCTGGGGGCGCATCCGTCAATGGACGGCGAGCACGCCCGGCTGACGCCCATTCCCGGAACCCCGCCGACGATCTGGCAGCGGCCCTCGGGCTGTGCCTTCCGCGACCGCTGCCCGGCAGCATTTGACACCTGCGCCCTGGTTGAACCGCAACCCGTTGCAATGCCGCAGCAGGCGCATAAGGTCGCCTGCCTGCTGCACGCCACCCTTTCCCAGGCAAAGGAAACCGCATGAGGCCGACACCGTCCCCGGCGCTTGAGATCAACAATCTTGCCGTCGAATTCCGTGCCTCCGGCAGCCGGGCGCTGTTTGAGAAACCCGCAACCTTCAAGGCGCTCAGCGATGTAACCCTGGAGATCCGGCAGGGCGAGGTGCTGGGCCTGATTGGTGAATCCGGCAGCGGCAAGACCACGCTGGGCAAGGCCATCGTCGGCCTCACCGGAACCTCTGCAGGCGGCATTCAAGTCAACGGCCAGCATATTGATCCTTCCTGTTCACCAGAGCGGCTCACTCTCGCGCGGCGGGTTCAGATGGTGTTCCAGGATCCCTATGCCTCGCTGCATCCCAGAAAGACCATCGGACGCATTCTGTCGGAACCGTTCAGGATCCAGCAAACCGCCTCGGGCCCTGAGCTCCAGTCCCGCGTCCGGGCGCTGCTGCGGCGCGTCGGGCTGAGCCCGGACCATGCGGCGCGCTATCCCCAGCAGTTCAGCGGTGGTCAGCGCCAGCGCATCGCCATCGCAAGGGCGATTGCCAATGATCCGCCGGTGATCATCGCAGACGAGCCAGTCAGTGCCCTGGATGTATCGGTGCAGGCGCAGATCCTGAATCTGCTGGACGATTTGCGTGCCGAACAAAACATGGCGATGCTGTTTATCAGCCATGATTTGTCGGTGGTGCGGCACCTGTGCCAGCGTATTGCGGTGATGTATCTGGGCCGGATTGTCGAGATCGGTCCGTCAAAGCAGATGACCGCTGCGCCTGCGCATCCCTATACAACGGCCCTCTTGTCGGCAGCGCCGCGGGTCAAGGCCAGGAACCGGGCACAGGCCGCGCCGATCGTGCTGTCCGGCGACGTCCCCTCACACGCCGCCATCCCCGCCGGCTGCCCCTTCCACACCCGCTGCTGGCTGTATGAGCAGAAGGGCTGCCCGGCCCGCTGCCGGACCGAAGTGCCGCAGCTGGAAACGCGGGCGGGTGGACGCCAGTCGGCCTGCTTTTTCCCGGATGAGGCGGCCAGACCGGCACCGCCCCCTGCGGCAGCCGGCCGCTAACTGCCGCCGGTTTCTGTCAGCATCCAATCCCATAACGCCCGGACCGCAGTGCGCTTCAGATTGCGTTCCAGGGTCACAAGGCGGTATTGGCCGCCGCCGCGCAGGCTGACAGGGCTTAGCACCTGCAGCCTGCCCGCGCGGACCAGCGGCTGCGCCAGCGTCCTGTCGCACAGGCACATCCCCAGCCCGCGCGTGGCGGCATCAACTGCCAGTGCGGTATCGGAGAAGTTCAGCCCCTTGGCGCAATCCGCCCGCTCCAGCCCGGCGGTCAGGAACCAGCTCTGCCAGTCATCGGGGTGTTCGTCATGGATCAGGGGGGCCTCGCCCATGCGGTTTTGAAAATCCGCCGCCAGACCGGGACTCGCCAGCGCAATGCGTTCTTCGCGCAAAAATGGCGCCGCGGCAAAGCCTTCACCAATCGGCGCCTCTGTTGTCAGCGTGATGTCAAATTCGGATTCGGTGAGATCGACGTCGTGGCTGCCGGTATAAAGCCAAGGGTCCACATCGGGATGGCTGCCGCGCAAACGCGCCAGCCGGGGCGCCAGCCAGAGCGCCCCGAAAGCGGGCGGCATGTGGATGACCACCGAACCGGGCTTGGAATAGGCGTCCAGCCGCCGCACCCCCAGCCGCACCGTCTCCAGCGCCTCCTGGGCAGAGACCATCAGGTCGCGGCCGGCGTCTGTCAGTTCCACCCGCCGGCTGATGCGCAGGAACAGCGGTTGCTGCAGATGAGTCTCCAGCGTCCGGATCTGATGCGACACTGCCGATTGCGTCATGTTCAGCTCTTCCGCCGCCAGCGAGAAACTGCCGAGCCGGGCCGCGGCTTCGAACCCGATCAGGGCGCCCAGCGGCGGTAAGGGGCGATAGGGGTTATTCATTAAAATATCTCATCCTAACCCGTAGAAATCCGCGTTTGTGCATTACATATTCTCACATTTAGACTGGTCGGACAACATTTCCTGCATAATGGAGCCCTCCATGTCCGACCAGCAAACACCAAAATCCGCGGGCTTTTGCATGCCCGCTGAATGGGCGCCGCACCAGCGCACCTGGATGATGTGGCCGACGCGGGAAGGGTTCTGGCCCGATATGCAAGAGACCCGCCGCAACTACGCCGCCGTGGCCCGCGCCATCCGCGAATTCGAACCGCTGACCATGCTGGTCCGCCCCGAAGATGCGGCAGAAGCAAAGTCGCTGCTGGGGTCGGATATCGACGTCCTTACCAGCCCGATCGACGACAGCTGGGCGCGCGATGCCGGCCCCTGTTTCCTGACCGATGGCAAGGGCGGCCGCGCCGGCGTGTCCTTTGGCTTCAACGCCTGGGGCGGCAAGTACCAGCCGTTTGATGGCGATAATGCCGCTGCGGATGCGATCCTGAACGCCGCCGGTGTGCCAATCTTCCACTCCGGTCTGATCGCCGAAGGCGGCGGCGTCTCGGTCGATGGCGAAGGCACCATCCTGACCACCGAGAGCTGCTTTCCCAATGCCAACCGCAATCCTGGCTGGAGCCGCAGCCGCATCGAGGAAGAGCTGAAGGCCATGCTTGGCGGTGACAAGGTGATCTGGCTGCCCGGCAATGTGGAGGAAACCGAAACCGACGGCCATGTCGACGGCATCGCAAACTTTGTCGCACCGGGCGTGGTGCTGATCGAGGCGGAAGGCCCCGCTGATCACGATTGGCACGGTATCAATCTGGCCAATATCAGCGCGATAGAAGACCAGACCGACGCCAAGGGCCGCAGCCTCAGGCTGGTGAAGATCCCCGATGCCGCCAGTGCCGACTCTGACGATCCGCGGTTCTGCCGTTCCTACGTCAATTCCTACATCTGCAACGGCGGTGTGGTGATGCCTGAATACGGGATCCGCGAGGACGGGCTGGTGCGCGAAATCTTCGAAGAACTCTTCCCCGGCCGCCGCGTGGCGCAAGTGCCGATCCCTGCCATCGCCATTGGCGGCGGCGGCATTCATTGTATTACCCAGCAGGAGCCCGCAGCATGAACATGCTTACCTCAACAGACCTGACCGCAGCCCTTGCCAGCGGCAAGAGCCCCGGAGAACTGGGCTTTGTCATGCCGATCGAAACTGCGCATCATACCGCCTGCTGGATGGCCTGGCCCTGGGACGGCCACGAAGACAACTGGGGCAGCGGCCTGGCTGCCGCGCAGGAGAACTTTGTGCGGGTCGCAACTGCGATCTTAAGGTTTGAGCCGGTCCGGGTTGCCGCGCATCCCGATCACGCCAGCATTGCGCGCCGTCTGCTGCCGCCTCAGGCCGATGTCGTACCGCTGGCGCAGAATGATCACTGGTTCCGCGACACCGGCCCGCTGTTCGTGACGGATGGCAACGGGCGGACCATCGGATCCAATCTGATTTTCAATTGCTGGGGCGAAAAGTTCCCGGACTACGAGCTTGATGCAGGCATCGGTGCCGCACTGGTACGCCACCTCAACCTGCCGCTGTTCCAGTCCCCCTTGACCGGCGAAGGCGGCGGCTTGCATGTGGACGGCCGCGGCACCGTCATCACGACGGAGACTTGCTTTCTCAATCCCAACCGCAATCCGGGCATGACCAAGGCGGATGTGGAACGCGAATTGTTCCATGCCATCGGCGCCCGCAAGGTCATCTGGCTGCCGGGCGACGAGGAGGAATGGATCACCGACGGCCATATCGACGGCATGCTGACCTTCACTGCGCCGGGCAAGCTGCTGTTCGAGCGCAACCCGGACCCGGCAAACCCGCGCCACAGGGTCTGCGAGGAAAACCTGAAAGCCCTGCGCGGCCAGACCGATGCCGATGGCCGGGAGATAGAGATCGGGCTGATCGACGAGGCCTATATGGTCGAACCCGAAACCGACACGACGGCCCTGTCTTATGTGAACGCCTATATCGCAAACGGCGGCGTGGTAGTCCCATCGTTCGGAACGCCCACTGATGCGGCAGCGCAGGAAATCTTCGCCAAGGCTTTTCCCGGCCGCGAGATCCTGGCGGTGGATATGCGCGGGATCTGCCATGCCGGCGGCGGCATCCACTGCATGACACAGCAGCAGCCGGCCTAGATGCCGGCAGGCGGTCAAGGTTATTCTGATTTGAACGTTGGGAATCACGATGTTTGACGCAAGGACGATGATGCAAAGCTCCAACAGAACAGGTGAGTCTGGCTGCCTTGCAGGCCTTGCCCGGGCCATCGAGCTTGCCGGGCAGGACGGGTTCCTGGCCGCCCTCGCAGACCTGTGCCAATCGGCATCAGGATATGACAGCACCTTCATTGCAGCCTTTTTCCCGGATCACCCGCCGATGGAGCTGTTCGACAACCTGTCGGATGAATACAGTGCCGCGACGATCAAGCCCTATCTGGATTTCGCCTATTTCCTCGACCCTTTTTATAATCTCTTCCAGCAGGGGGTCGGGGACCGCGTGGTTACGCTTGGCGAATGCGCGCCTGATGATTTCATGTGGTCAGAATACTACCAGACCTTCTATGCAGACACCGGTCTGTTTGACGAAACCAGCGTGTTCGTCGGCTTCGGGAACGGTGCTGCTGCGGTGATCTCGCTGGGCAGCAGGGAGGAAGGCTTCCAGTTTGGTCCGGATCAAAGGGCCGCGCTTGCCGGGCTGCTGCCCTGCATTGCGGCGCTGTGCCGCCGCCATTGGCCTGCGCTGGACTCCAATTCTCTGGCCGGCAGCGGCCGCATGGGGCTGCATCTGAAAAAGTCCTTTGACCGGTTTGCCACCTCGACGCTGAGCGGTCGTGAGGTTGAAATCGTGCAGCTGATCCTGAAGGGGCATTCCTCGAAGTCGATTGCACGCGAGCTGGGCAACAGCCCGGAAACCGTCAAGGTCCACCGCAAGCGCATTCACAACAAGCTGGGTATCACCTCGCAGGGCGAACTTTTCTCGCTGTTTCTCGAAGCATTGACCAAGGCACCGGCCAATGCCACCGAAGACCCGCTCAGCTACCTCGACAGGCCAGTGAGCGGGCAGCTCTGAGCTCATTCAGCGAACAGCCCCGCGTTGTCAAAGACCGCTTCGCCCTGCAGCAGGGTCGCCTCAACGGCAACGCTGCTGATCTGGTTGGCCGGGATCTTCAGGATGTCTTTACTGAGCACCACCAGATCCGCGAATTTGCCAACCTCGATGGAGCCGGTCCGGTCTGCGTGGCGCAGGGCAATGGCCGGGTTGATGGTCATCGCCGCGATGGCCGTGGCGACATCGGGCAGGCCGTTGTGCCGGCGGCTGACCGCGGTTTCGATCTTGATCAGCGGATTCAACTCGTCCGCGTCCCAGTCACTTGACAGCGTAACGGTCGCTCCGGCTTCCAGCAGTGCCCCGGCAGGCAGCAGCCGATCGGTGCGTTCGCCGATGAACTCTGCCATGAAGGCCTCGTAGTCCTCGGCGACCGCGCTGGGAGCCAGCTGCAAATCAGCAATGGCGCCAAGCTCGGCAAAGCGGGGGTAATCGGCGGGGTCGGCAAGGTAAAGATGGGTCAGCCGATGCGGTCCAGATTCCGGCGCGGCCTGGGCAATCGCGTCCAGCGCCAGCCGCGCGCCGTAATCCCCGGTCACATGGAAATGCAGCTGAAAGCCGGTTGCGGCAAGTTCCCGCGCGGCGCGCATCAGCTCGTCTTTCTCGAAATAGAGATACCCGTATTCCGCGCCGTCCTGCAGGTCCAGCCCTGCTTCATAAGGTTCCAGCAAGGCGCCGGTGGCCTGACTCAGAATGCCGTCGACATAGATCTTGGCGGCGTTGAAGCGCACCAGCCGGTCCGGGTCGTTGTGGTAGAGGGTCTTGATCTCCGCGATTTGCGCGTCCAATGGCCGGTCAGGATAAATGTAAAAGGCGTTCGAGGCCCGCAGGGGCAGCTCACCCGCTTCCTCGGCCCAATCCCACACCTTGTGATGGCCCTGCGGCCAATATCCGCCTGCATCGCTGATCGAAGTGATCCCGTTGGCATTCAGTTCTGCTGCTGCGTTCAGCAGGCTGTCATAGGCAAAGTCCAAGTTCTCCTGAGTTGGCGGGAAGGCAAGTGTGCGCAGGTTGTGCGGTGCGTTTTCCAGCACCACCCCGTTGGGCCGCCCATCAGCCCCGCGCAGGATGATATTGCCGTTGGCCGCATCCTTGGCCGTGTCATATCCCGCTGCCTGCAGCGCCAGGGAATTGGCCCAGGCGCCATGGCCGATGTCGTCGAGGATCATCACCGGGCGGTCCGGCGAGATTTCGTCAAGTACCGTAACCGGGTTGCTGTGCATTTCCAGCAGGTTGACCATGTTCACACCGGCCCCCAGCACCCAGGCGCCGGTATCGCCGTTTTCGGCGCAGTCTTGTACCGTGGCCTTGTAGCCCGCAAGCGTGTCGAAGGCTTCGAACGGGCAGAGAACCGCATTCACCCCGGCTTCCACCGCATGCAGGTGGGTGTCCTGGAACCCCGGCAGCACCATTCGCCCGCCCAGATCCACAATCTCCGGGTCTTCACCTGCGGCAGCCAGTACCTCAGCCTCGCTGCCAACGGCGGTAATGATGCCGTCTTCATCAATGGCAAGCGCCTCGGCCCTGCTGCGCGCCTCATCCACCGTGTAAATGGAGGCATTGGTCAGCACCAGACTGTCCGCATTTGCGGCACCGCCTGCCAAAAGGGCCCACCCCGCCGCAACTGCGCAGAGATGTTTCATGTCGCACCTTTCTGTTTCTTGATTTTGTCAAACACATACCGGGGATAGGTGGCCTTTGCATCCCGTGCGGCACCGGCGCTGACTGACACCGTGGCATAGGGCTGCTCTTCGCTGGTCACCGCGAGAATTTCACCGTCCGGATCCACCGCCACGGAAAGCCCCTCAAAAGCAAAACTTCCTGCCGGATAGGCAAAATTAGAAGACAGGACATAACAGCCGGTCCGCACCGCCAAGGCGCGGGCGCCGGAGACCCAGATATCGGTGCCCAGATCCGGGCTTGCGCGGGGCACCAGAAGCACTTCTGCCCCCGCCTGCGACAGGCGGCAGCCATGCGCCGGGTCCCAAAGCTCGGTGCAGATGGCAAAACCGATCCGCACCCCGTTCCAATCCAGCGGCGCCGTTTGCTGCGCACCCGCTCCATACCAGCGGCTCTCCCAATAGCCGTCTTCCTCCGGCAGGGCGGCTTTTTCGTGCCGCACGGCGGCGAACCGGCTGTCCTGCCACAGGAAAGCACGGTTTCTGGGCTGGCCGCCTGCATTCAGGACCGGCCGCGATCCCGCCAAACCCGTTCCCAGCTGCTCACCAAGTTCATCCAAACCGCTCTCGTGGTCATGGACGGACTGTTCCCACAGCGCCGCGTCACGTTCCGGACTGATGGCCAGCCAAGCGCTCAGCGGCATTTCCGGCAGCAGCACAAGGTCGCTCTGCTCTGCCGCCGCATGGTCGGCCAATGCGTCCGCTTGCGCCGCCTTTGCCTGCGGCCGCGGATCCCAATCGGCAATGGTGATCCTCATTCCGTGCCCCCCGCAAATGCCTGCACACCCGCTGCTTGCAGCGCGACATCCAGCAGCACGTTCGCACCGGCCTCGACATGTTCCGGTGCCGTGTATTCCCGCTCGTTGTGGCTGATGCCATCACGGCAGGGCACAAAGATCATCGTTGCGGGTACCAGTTTGGCAAGATGGAACGCATCATGCCCGGCTCCGGAGACCATATCCCGGGAGGGATAGCCCCGCGCTGCAGCACCGGTTCGCACCGCCTCAATCAATTGCGGATCGAATGACACCACGGGCGAGTGCCAGATCTGCTCAAGACGAATATCCACGCCCTCGGCCGCGGCATTCAATCGCGCAATACCCTCGGCCAACGCGCCATGCATGTGCTCCAGCGCGGCCTCGCCGGGGTGGCGCAAATCGACCGACAGGCAAACCTGACCGGGCATTACATTGATCGAACCCGGCAGCGTTTCGATTTTTCCGATGGTCGCGCGGGCATCCGGATCCGACAGGCCACTCCGGTAAACAAGCTCCGTCACTGCTGCCAGATGCCGCACCGGATCGCGCCGCATCGCCATGGGCATCGGACCTGCGTGGGTCTCTTCGCCGCTCAGTGTCAGGGTATACCAGCGGATTGCCTGTCCGCCGGTGACTACACCGATGGTCTTCTCCTCCTGCTCAAGGACCGGCCCCTGCTCGATATGCAGTTCCAGATAGCTGCCGGTTGCGCGGTTTCCCGGCTCCATACCGCTTTCGTAGCCAAATCGTTTGAGTTCCTGCGCAACCGGGATGCCGGATGCGTCGGTCGCCGCCAGTGCCTTTGCAAGGGGATGCACACCGCAATGAACGCCCGAGCCCATCATGGCGGGCTGAAACCGGGCGCCTTCCTCGTTGGACCACACGGCAACCTCTACCGGCGTTACTGTTGCAATGCCGAGATCTTCAAGCGTTTCCAGCACTTCCAATCCGGCCAGCACCCCCAGCACGCCGTCGAACCGGCCGCCATTGGGCTGCGTGTCCAGGTGGCTGCCGATGACAACCGGAGGCGCTGCCGGGTTCCGGCCCGCACGGCGGACGAACAGGTTGCCGATCTTGTCGAAGACCGGTGCAAAGCCGCGGTTTTTGCACCATGCAAGAAACAGCTCGCGGCCGTCCTCGTCATCCTGGCTGAGCGACAGCCGGTGCGAACCGCCGTCTGTTGTGGAACCGATTTCGGCCATGTCCATTAGCCGGGACCAAAGCCGCGTTCCGTCTACCGAATAACCTGTCATCGAACGCTCCTTCAAAGCTTCGCGAAATACCCGCATGATCCCCGCCGGGGCAGCTTCCCGGTAGTCCCCCATCTGTGGGACTGGCGAACCGCCCCCAGTATCGTGGTGCATTTGGTGCCGCTTTTGGCAGTCCTCTTCAGGCTGGCAGTGGTTGCACGCACAGGCTGCATAGAGGGCAGATTGGCGCTGGACTTACGGGCTGCCCGGAAACTGCGCCGTAGGGAAGGGTGACGGGTGACTTTGGTTGACCGGAATATGACCCACGTCCGGGAACTGCTTGTTTTCGATGTTGCAGACCACTGGGGTGTCCCTCCAATGGGGCTGCGATGAGCGTGAAGGCGAAGATGCCGAAGCGAACCGAATGGGGCGGCTTCCCGGGCAAAATTTCTGGCTACTGCAGCCGGGAGATTGCATGGGGCTGAAGTTTTCCGTGGCTTCGACCTTCCCATGTTATTAGGTAATGTAGACAAAAGGCGCACCCAAGGCCGGATGAACGTGATGTCTATGAAACCAAGGAAGCTCTCAGCGGTCTTGTCGTAGCCTGTGGCGCGCATTCTTGAGCTTGTTGAAGCACAGCTCGACGAGATTGCGCGGGACTATCCTGAATTTTGTGCCCTGGCGTGGTAGCTCAATTTTGAAGAGACCCACGTATGAGCATAGACAAAGACCTGTCGGGCCGGCTGATGGAAGGGCGTTCGCCGGGCGACCTTTTCGGCAAGGAGGGTATGCATGCGATGACACGGGCCGCTGGCTACAGGAAACAGACCTGCCAACAGGCAAGCTGCTGCTTCTGCTGCGGATCGCCACGGCCTTCGGCTCCCCGGCTGCGGTAGGCGTGTAGCTTACCCGTGGCGCCGTGCTGATCCTGCGCAACATTCCTCCCTGCGGGTTTTCAAGCGCGGAAAGTCTCCTTAACCACGCCCTGCTGCCGCCGGGCTTTTCAGTGTAGCGGCCGCAGGCGGAACAATAGAACGGGATGTTCCCCCGAATGCGATTCTGGAAACGGATTTCGACCGCCAGCTCTGCATCCACATGACCGGCCGGGCGGCGGAGCGGCTCGTCTTGGTCACATCGGTGTCCGGTATGATAAGTGTGATGCTCGCCGATCATCTGAGCCCGGCCGGCGTTGATCTTCCCCAGGCTTGCGCTGATGGCCATGCGCTGACCACTGACAGGCCCTCTTTGATGCATCGCGCGACGGTCGTCTCGAACAGGTGCCGCAGCAGTTCGCTATCGCGGAAACGCCCGCGCCGGTTCTTAGAGAAGGTTGAGTGGTCAGGGACCCGGTCGCTCAGATCAAGGCGGCAAAACCAGCGATAGGCCAGGTTCAGATCAACCTCCTCGCAAAGGCGTCGTTCTGATCGGATACCGAAGCAATAATCGTCGAGGATCGTGGACAGGTAGAACCAGCCCCAGCCGATGACCTTCAGGTAAGTAAAGTCGGTCTGTTAAAGCTGGTTCGGTCGGGTCGTCTTGTCACGGAACTCGTCAGATGCGGACAGAACCACATAGGCCGGGTTGGTGATCAATTCATAGGCCTTGAGGATGTCCCTCTCGGGACATTGCTGCGCAATGCCCTGCCGGGCAGTGGATAGGTCGAAGCCTCTGACATCGAGCCATTGGAGCGCCATTGGTCCGAGAGACAATGGGCGAGGGTACTTTTCCGTGTCAGTGAATTGCACGGCCAACTCGCGCGGCGACAGATCGCTTTGGTGCAGGGCCAGGTCCTTGATCTTCTCGCGCACCGGCTCAGGAATGCGGTTCCAGACCCGCGACGGCCTGGGGCTGCGATCTTCCAGCGCCTCAGGGCCGCCCGACAAATACCGATCATACCAGCGGCAGAAGGTCGTTCTGGGGATGCCGGGCTTGTCCTGCCTGCGCCTGGCCGGCAGGTGCGACCCTTCCACCAGCCGGATGCTCTCCAGATTCTCAGATGCGGGATACCTCATTCGCCGTCATCCCCATCCGCGATCAGGCTTATTTGAGCAGCCGCAACTCCAGGTCCTGCTCAGCGACAACTTCCTTTCGATCTCGGGCTTCACGGCTAAGGTCATTGACCTCGCTCTACGTCGCCGCACGCGCCGTATCGCCCGCCAAGCGTTTCTTCCCGGCTTCGAAGAATTCCTTGGGCCAGCTGTAATACAAGCTCTGCGCAATGCCCTCGCGGGACACAGCTCTGCAATGCTGTCCTCGCCCTTCAGGCCGTCCAAGACGACCCTGATCTTCTCCTCAGCTGAATACTGCTTTGGGGTGGCACGGCGGATTTCCTTGACGACCTTCTTGCCGTGGCTCCGCTTGGTTCCGGGTTTCTGTCTCATCTCCACTCCTCGGTGGTTACGATGTGCCAGAAACCCTCTTATCAAATCAGTCTAAACTGTCCCATTGGCGCTGACGTCAGAAAGATTCAACAGTCGCCCGGCACCGCCCTGATCCACTACGATTGTCTTCACAATCGCCAGTCCCAGCCCGCTGCCGGGCACAACCTGCCCCAAACGCTCAAACGGCCGGAACACCCGCTCAAGATCCTCCTCTGCGATGCCTGGGCCGAAATTGTCGATGGTCACGACCGCTACATCGCCTTCTTGGACAACCGCAGCCCGCGCCTGCCCACCGTACTTGCATGCATTTTCAACCAGGTTGGACAGGCACCGCTGGACAGCATTCACACGGCAAGACACGATCACCGGTGCGGCTTCAGCCATTTCTGCATCCTCACCCAGTTCCGCCCGCTCATCGACGACCACTTCAAGCAGCTGGCCCATATCAACTTACTGAAAATCCCCGTCGCGCATCACCGCCCGTGAAAATTTCATAATCGATTCCACAACGGTCTCTACATCTTTCACCCACGTTTCAATCAGATCGCGTGTATTATCCTGGGCCACTGTCTCGACAAACCGGTTCACCGCTGCCAGTGGCCCTAAAAGGTTATGAGCAAGGCTGCGCAAGAGCCCGATCTGATAATCACGGTCTGCGTCACGCGTTCGTTCATACGGTTGAACGACAAAGTAAATTCCCGGGTGTCCCGGGGGGATCAACGACCAGCACCTCTGCAACCTCGCCCCGCCCAAGCCGCGCGGCTTGCCGCGAGAGGCGATACAATGGCCGCATGACACGGCGGCCGATGATCAAAACAACTACTGCCAGACAGAGCTATACCACACTGGTGGTGAACAGCTTCGTATACGCAGCATTCACCGGTGGGGGCCGTTGCAAATGATAGACCGTTAGCCAGCGGCCGGTCACTTCGTGCCGCAGTGCGATCCGGTGAACTTCTGTGCGCGGCTGGAACCGGAACAGGTTCAGCATGTTTTCCGGCGGTGCTGGTGCTTCCTCTAAAACCTAATGGCGCAATCGATGAGGTTCATTTTCCCGTGCCAAGAGTGTGGGCGGTCTCTCGCCAATGTCCAATAAGGCAGAGCGTTCAGCTGCAATTCCCGGTACTGGAGGTGGCGACGGATACCCCCGTTTTGTCATCACAACGGCATCCACCGGCACGCCCGCATCGCCGCTCAGCAGTGTTCGCAGCTCGCCCCACTCAACTTGAACTGCCTTATTCGACAGCGCCCGGGTGAACATGGCGCTCTGGCCTTCCGGAAGCGCGGCCACGTCGCGCAACGCCTGGCCAGCCAAGATCAGGTTTTGGCTTTGCTGTATCGCGGTGGTCTGTTGGACATCTGCAAACCGCGCCACAATAACATTGGCGACCTGACCGCGAAGACGAGCCCGATGACCAACACTACAAGCTGTTGGCCCAGCGTCAGGCGGTTCAGCGTCAGCATCTTGTTCATCTCCTAAAGCTGGCATTTGTGCGCAACTGCACTATCCCCGCATATCGCGGTTCTCTGCAAAGCCCAATGGAACCAGGTGTTGTTAAGATGAACGAAAACGTATTGATCGTAGATGACGAAAAGGCTTTGGGAACTGATCTGGCAGCCGCCTTGTCCAGCGCGGGAAATGTAACACGGCACCGGACAAATGTTCCCGAGGCCCGGCAGGCCTGGTCCGAAGAAAAGGCAGATCTGTGCCTTGTTGATATTCTCATGCCGGGCCCATCGGGCAAAGTATTCTGTCGCGAAATCAGCGAACATTCCGATGCCTCCAACATTATGATGAGTTCGCTTGGCGATCATGAAACGGCCATCGCGCTTCTCGACATTGGCGCCGATGACTGCATCGTCAAGCCGTTCTCGATGTCTGAGATGATGGCGCGCGTTCGCGCGGTCCTGCGCCGTCGCACGAGCCGGTCTGCCCCGCAGGCTGCGTCCTCCATAGAGATTGGCGATTTGGCATTCGATCTGCAATTGCGCCGTCTGTCGAAACCTGAAGGGCTGACAATTCCGCTTTCTTCAGCAAGCACTATATCGCTCCGCGATAGGGGCTCATCGAAACTCCTGCGCGTGGCGAGCAGGAGATTGCCCGGATGACCGGTGGCCTGCCATTCGGCACAGCTGGTCTCGACGCAATTAACCCCCGCGCTCCGGCCCATCGCGCGGCTTGCACTGGTCATGTTGCGGTTTGATACCGCTCCTTTGATAGAATTTATTGCACCTAAGTAGACGAACTCTGGAACTGAATTGGACGGAGGAATTCCGCGCTGATGCGGTACGGATCGCGCTGACCAGTGGGCTGACATGCAAACTGGTGGCGTCTGATTTGGGCGTGACCGATGCTCAGATCCGTATGCTGACGCTTTACGTCCTTTGGAATGCTGAAGAAGTTCCAAGCTGAAGAAAATCCACGCTTTCGAAAGGCCATGTACCTTCTGATACTGGCCCTTCCGGCAGGCTATCCCGGCTTCAAGGCCTGGCATTTTCAATGGCGTTTGGGGTTTTGGACGGGCAGGTTTTGGACGAACCTGTATCCGGTGCCGCAAATTCGAGCATTCGAAGGAAGGTGTTGGCAGAAATGAGTTTTAACGCAATGACACCTTTTGGATTATGCAGGTTTTTCGGCTTCCCGCTCTGCTTCCAGCGCGCGGATTAAACTTTTCATCCCGCGGTTGCCTGTCAGCACATCTTCAAGCGTCCGGCTGTCCAAAGCGGCAAAAAACGCCTCTTGCGCCTCGTTCAGAATCGGCAGCAGCCCGCAGGCCGGGGTCATCACGCAGCAACCGCCGTCTTCTTTCATACACTCCACCAAGGGGGTGCCGCTTTCTGACTTTCGCAGCAGCGCACCAATCGAGATTGCCTCTGGCGGAAGCGCTAAACGCATGCCTCCGTTCCGGCCTCGCACTGAGTCCACATACGCCTCATGGGTCAGCCATTGAGAAATCTTGGCCAAGTGATTGAAAGGCAGTTTCTGCATCGCCGCGATCTCGCGGGTCGACATCAACCCTTCCTCATGCGTGGCGAGGTGGATCAGGATGCGCAGGGCGTAATCTGAGAACTTTGATATCTGCATAAGTGTTCCTCCCATAATTAATATGCATTGAAAAGGCGCATTTTGTTAAGGTGTATCGCCGCCCATTCACTAATAGGCATAGTTAATGCTTATTAGTGGGGGCGGCACATGCTCATCATTGCCCGCAAAATCCGTGCCTGAAATGCCGCGCATCATTCAAATGTCGCGCACGGGGTCCGAGAAACTTACAGCAAAATTCTCTATCACAGGGCGTAGTGATGCGTTTGAACGGTTTCTGAGAGTGCCGGTAAGCAACGGCGGTTGCCTGCTCTCGCAACCGCTGCTTCCAAGAGGCATGATCCCGGCCAATTCGCCAACAACGTCAAGCTGATGGCCATCGGATACCACATTGTCCGGAACCATCCGCACCTCCGGAATCCAGGCGCGCAGCACTGCTGCGGCCTCCTGCCTCGCCTCTGGCGCGTACAGAGACCGGGCGGGATCTTGGACCGGTTCTGTGTGCCGGGCCGAGAGGCTGGGATGCAGCCGCAGGGCAGGCACTTGCGGGTGACAGCCCAGAGCATCGTTGGCGCATTGCGGCATGAACTTTGCGAAATGCGGCGGAAAGCTGCATCCGGCTAGGAAATTGTTAGAGAGTGCAGCTTAAACCTGCTGGCAATATGCACGTAACGAAGGTTCCGCACTAATGCTCCGACTCCCCGATTTTCTTTACCGTCTGCCTGTTCGTATCTATGCGCTGGCGGCGCTGGCTCTCAGCCTGACGGCTGTGCTGACTTTCCTGCTGCTGTCACAATCCGTCAAAAACGCCTATGAAATGCGCTATACCGAGCTGCACAACGTCACAGACACCGCAGTCAGCCTGCTGCGCGATCTGGAAGAAGGGGTGAAATCCGGCCGTTTCACCGAGCAGGAGGCCCGGGACATCGGCCGAGAGCGGCTCACCGCTCTGCGTTTCGGCGATGCAGGCTATGTCTATGTCTTTGATCATGATCTGGTGGTGCAGGCGCATCCGATCGTGCCTGCCTGGAACGGCACCAACCAGGGCGCCTACGAGGATGTGACAGGCATGAAGGTGTTCCAGGAGCTGGAGAAAATCGCCGCAGCTAATGGGGCAGGGGAGCTTACATATTACTTCAAGAAACCGGATTCCGACGTGATCGAAGCCAAGATCGGTTATGTGCAGGCCTATGAACCCTGGGGCTGGATTGTCGGCACCGGCGCCTATGTCTCGGATATCGAATCGGACGTGGCGCTGATGCGCAATGAGGCGCTGATCATTCTGGGCATCAGCCTGGTGACGCTGTCGATTGCCGCCTATTTCATCACCCGCAGTGTCACCGGACCGCTGAACGGTCTCAAGTCACGCATGCAGACCTTGGCCGATGGCGACACCGACAGTGAAATCCCCTCCGCCAATGCGCGCAGCGAAATGGGGGAGATTGCCCAAAGCCTCGATGTGTTCCGCCAGGCTCTGATCCGTCAGAAAGATCTGGAGAAGGCCGAGCAGCAACGCAATGAAAAGCGCAGCAATGTCGTGGCCGTGCTCAGCGGCAAACTGTCAGCCCTGTCGCAGGGGGACCTGACCGCGCAGATCACCGAGGTTTTCCCTGAGAATTACGAGCAGCTGCGCCAGGATTTCAATACCACCGCGCAAAACCTCAGCGCCACGGTTGAGCAAGTGATTGCCGCGGCCGCCAGCATCCGCAGCGGTGCTGCAGAAATCAGCCAGGCTTCGGATGACCTGTCGCACCGCACCGAAAGCCAGGCCGCCACGCTGGAACAGACCGCCGCAGCGCTGGATGAGCTGACCGCAAGCGTCAAATCTGCCGCCGACGGCGCCCGCAGCGTCGAAACTACCATGGACGAGGCCAAAGAAGAGGCCCGCACCAGCGGCGAAGTGGTGCAGAGCGCGGTGTCCGCGATGACCGAGATCGAAGAAAGCTCCAACAAGATCAGCCAGATCATTTCGGTGATCGACGACATTGCCTTCCAAACCAACCTTTTGGCGCTGAACGCGGGTGTCGAGGCGGCGCGCGCAGGCGAGGCAGGGCGCGGCTTTGCGGTGGTGGCGTCTGAAGTGCGGGCGCTGGCACAGCGGTCTTCGGATGCGGCGATGGAGATCAAGACGCTGATCTCTGACAGCTCCGGCCAGGTGGCCCGCGGTGTGGATCTGGTGGGCAAGGCGGGGGATGCGCTGCAAAGCATCGTCAGCCAGGTTACCCATATTTCGCAGCTGGTTTCTGGCATTGCAGAGGGCGCGGCGGAGCAATCTACCGGCCTGAATGAGATCAACACCGGCGTCACCCAGCTGGATCAGGTCACCCAGCAGAACGCGGCGATGGTGGAGGAGGCGACGGCCGCCGGCCATTTGCTGAAGACCGATGCCTCCAAGCTGACCGATCTGGTGGCGCACTTCAAAATCCCCGGCGGCCGTATGGCAGCTGCTCCGGTCCAGGCGGCCAGCACGCCGGCATCTGTGCCGTCCGCCCATGGCAACGATGACTGGGACATGCAGCCCGCCGCGCAGCCTGTTGCCGCGGCCGACGGCAATGCGGCCAAGAACATGTGGCAGGATTTCTGATCCATTCGGCAACCTTCACAGGTAAACAAAAAAAGCGCCCGGGGAAATCCCCGGGCGCTTTTTTGTTTCGGACTGTCCGGAAAGATCAGCCGATGATCGCGTTCAGCGTGGCACTGGGACGCATCACCTTGGCCTTCAGCTCGACACTCGGGCGATAGTAGCCGCCAATGTCGGCTGCCGGGCCCTGGGCAGCGGCCAGTTCGGACAGGATTTGCTCTTCCTTGGCGCCAAGCTCTTCGGCAATGGGAGCAAAATGCGCCGCCAGACCTGCGTCTTCGGTCTGTGCTGCCAGGGCTTCGGCCCAATAGCGGGCAAACCAGTAGTGGCTGTCGCGGTTGTCCGGCTGGCCAACCTTGCGCGAGGGCGAGCGGTTGTGGTCGAGAATGCCTTGGGTGGCGTCCTCTGCCGCGGCGCCCAGCACACCTGCTTTGGCGTTGCCTTTGTTGTCGGCCAGGAAGTTCAGGCTTTCCCCCAGGGCGCAGAATTCACCCATCGAATCCCAGCGCAGGTGGTTTTCCTCGACCAGCTGCTGCACGTGTTTCGGGGCGGAACCGCCGGCGCCGGTCTCAAACAGCCCGCCGCCTTGCATCAGCTTGACGATTGACAGCATCTTGGCCGAGGTGCCCAGCTCCAGGATCGGGAACAGGTCGGTCAGATAGTCGCGCAGCACATTGCCGGTGATGGCGATGCTGTCCTTGCCTGCGGTGATGGTCTCCAAGCTCTGGCGGGTCGCTTCGCGCGGGGCCAGGGTCTGGAACTTGTCAGCAACGCCAGCGGCTTCCAGCGCCGGGGTCACATATTTGATCAGCTCGGCGTCATGGGCGCGGTTAGCGTCCAGCCAGAAGATCGATTCCGAGCCGGTCAGCCGCTGGCGGTCCATTGCCAGCTGGATCCAGTTCTCGATCGGCGCCTTCTTCACAGTGCAGGCACGCCAGATGTCACCCGCCTCGACGTCATGCGAATGCAGCGTGCCGCCATTTGCCAGAACCACCCGGATGGTACCGTCTGCGGGAGCCTCGAAGGTGGTGGGGTGGGAGCCGTATTCTTCGGCTTTTTGCGCCATCAGGCCGACGTTGGCGACCGCACCGGCGGTGGTCACGTCCAGCGCGCCATTGGCTTTGAAGAAATTGATGGTCTCGTCATAGATCGTGGCATAGCAGCGGTCGGGGATCACGCAGTTGGTGTCGCCCTTGTTGCCGTTCTGATCCCAGCCCTTGCCGCCGGCGCGGATTACTGCGGGCATCGAGGCGTCGATGATCACATCGGACGGCACATGCAGGTTGGTGATGCCCTTGTCGCTGTCGACCATATACATGTCGGGGCGCTCGGCGCGGACCGCGTCGATGGCGGCCATGATCTCTGCGTTGTCCTTGACCCGCGCCAGCAGGTCGCCCAGACCCGAGTTCGGGTTCACACCCAGCGCGTCCAGTTCAGTCCCGAATTTGCCGAACACCGGCGCCAGCCAGGCCTTGACGGCGTGGCCGAAGATGATCGGATCGGAGACCTTCATCATGGTGGCCTTCATGTGCAGCGAGAACATGGTGCCGTCACTTTTGGTGTCTGCGATCGCCTCGGTCAGAAAGGCGGCCAGGGCCTTGGCAGACATGAAGGTCGCATCGGCCACGGTGCCGTCTTCCAGCGGCCAGGCGTCTTTCAGCACGGTGACGGAGCCATCTTTGGCGGTGAATTCGATTTTTGCGTCCCCGGCCTGCGCGGCGGTGATGGTGGCGGATTTCTCGTTTGCATAGAAATCATTGCCCGGCATCGACGACACTTTGGTCTTGCTGTCTGCGGACCATGCGCCCATCGAATGCGGGTTCTTTTGGGCAAAGTTCTTCACCGCCTTGGCGGCGCGGCGGTCGGAATTGCCTTCGCGCAGGACCGGGTTTACAGCCGAGCCCTTGATCGCATCAAAGCGCGCGCGGATGTCTTTTTCGGCGTCTGTGGCGGGTTCTGCCGGGTAGTCCGGAATGGCATAGCCCTGGCCCTGCAGTTCCGTGACAGCGGCAACCAGCTGCGGCACTGAGGCAGAGACATTGGGCAGTTTGATGACATTGGCGTCCGGGGTTTTCACCAGCTGGCCCAGTTCGGCCAGATCATCGCTTTGGCGCTGTTCTGCGGTCAGCCCTTCCGGGAAGGCTGCAATGATGCGCCCCGCAAGCGAAATATCCTTGGTTCCGACCGAGACACCAGCGGCTGCGGCAAACTTGCGGATGATCGGCAGGAAGGATGCCGAGGCCAGTTCGGGCGCTTCGTCTACAATGGTATACAATATGTCCGGGGTTTGATTTTCTGCCATGTTTCACAACCTTTCAGCGATCTCGGAGGCTTTTGTGACGTCAGCGCAGACAGGCCGCGCCAGGTTCGGGTATTCCGGTGCTGCCGCGGCGGTGCCCTGAAAATGGGCGGAACCCGGCCTGGCAGCCAATGGTATGGCCCCCATGTAGAACACGATTGCTGCGGGTGCAATGGTTTGGCGCATCTGCACCCCGCGCGGATTGCCGCGGCAGGCCCAGTGGCGGGCGGGAGAGGGGCGCTGCCCCTCTTGGGCCTGCGGCCCAATTCACCCCGGAGTATTTGGGGAAAGATGAAAATTGCGAGAGAAGGGGGTTATTCGCGCAGCTCTTCCGGAGCAACGCCCCAGAGTTTTTTCTTCGGTGCCCAGCCGCTGTAGCCGCCGGCCGAGATTTCACACCAGCTGGTTTCGCAGTCGCCGAGGCGGGCAACCACGCCCAGTTCAAATGCGGCGGTTACCGGCGCGCGGGAGTCCGGGCGCGCATGCACGGTCAGCATGTCTTCTTCTATCAGCACCGTGCGCACGCCGGACAGCAGCGCGTAATGCACCCAGCCGCCGGCCCCCTCGCGGTCTTGAACCCGGCGCCAGTGGCCGTATTCCGCGGTGATCTCCAGCGGCATGCCGCGGCGTTTGAACACCCAGTCGATCTTATGGGTCAGCGAAGGGCCGCGGCGCACATTGCCCTTGGCGGCCTTCATCGAGACATAGCGGGGCAGCGGCAGGTTGGTGACAGGGCCGCGGGATTCGGCGGCGCACACAGCCCCCGCCAGCGCCAAGGATACCGCTGCCGCTGCCAGATGGCGCATTGCCATTGCCGCTTTTTTCACTGCCTGCTCGCCTCTTTTTGCCCAGCCGGATCAGGCCCAGCCTCTTGTTCCGGTCTTCTGCCCGCCTTTTTGCACTGGCCGGGAAATATCCGGCCTGCGGCAAGGGAGTTGCGCTTGGGTTCTTGTGCCCGCCCGCGTCCTGCGCCACGATGCCATGGAGGCGTGCGGAATGAAAAGCCCAAGGGAGAGCGCAAGTGCCAAGAGACCGACTGAGTGTTGTTGTTACGCGACGGTTGCCGGAGCCTGTGGAAACCCGGCTGAGCGAGTTGTTTAATGTGCGCCTGCGCGAGGATGACGCGCCGATGTCCCGGGCCGAGCTTGCCGCGGCGGTGAAGGATGCCGATGTGCTGGTGCCCACGGTCACCGATACCATTGATGCAGGGATCCTGGGTCAGGCGGGCGAGCGGCTGCGGCTGATTGCGAATTACGGCGCGGGCGTCGATCATATTGATGTGTCCACCGCCCGCCAGCGCGGCATTCTGGTATCCAACACCCCCGGGGTGCTGACCGATGATACGGCTGACATGGCAATGGCGCTGATCATGGCAGTGGTGCGCCGCATGCCCGAGGGGCTTGCCGTGATGCAGAAGGGCGACTGGAAAGGCTGGGCGCCCACAGCGCTGTTGGGCGGGCGGATTGCCGGGCGCCGTCTTGGCATCCTTGGCATGGGACGGATCGGCCAGGCCGTGGCCAAGCGCGCGGCGGCCTTTGGCATGCAGATCCATTACCATAACCGCCGCCGGTTGCGTCCCGAAATCGAAGAGGCATTGGAGGCCACCTATTGGGAAAGCCTCGATCAGATGGCGGCGCGGATGGATGTGCTGTCGATCAACTGCCCGTCTACCCCTTCGACCTTTCACTTGATGAATGCGCGGCGGCTGAAACTGATGAAACCCTCGGCGGTGATCGTGAACACCTCGCGCGGCGAGGTGATCGACGAACACGCCCTGACCCGCATGCTGCGCTCGAAAGAGATCGCCGGTGCCGGTCTTGATGTCTATGAGCACGGCACCGACATCAACCCGCGCCTGCGCGAGCTGCCCAATGTGGTGCTGCTGCCGCATATGGGCTCGGCCACAATCGAGGGCCGGATCGAGATGGGCGAGAAGGTGCTGTTGAATATCAAGACCTTCGAGGATGGTCACCGGCCGCCGGATCAGGTGGTGCCGTCGATGCTGTGAGATTCGTGGCCGAATGATGTCCCGGCTGAATCCTGTATGTTGAGAATGTGTTCTGATTTTTGATCGATATGCAGAACTAATTTCTGAATTTTTAAGGGAATTCAGAAACTAATCCCAAGGTCAATCGGCAACTTCCGCACATGTGCGTGTGCGGCCCGCTGTTGTTGTGACCGATTGTCGCGCCCCCGGATTGGTGGCAGCATTACCCGGCAAACGGAATTTCCACAGGAGAAAGTCATGCGCATGCGCTGGCAAGAAGGCCTTTTTCTATTGTCGTTCGGGGCCGCGTCCCCGCTTGTTGCACAACAAGCCGCAGATGGGGTTGCACCGGAGGCGGCGGCTGGCGGCAGCTTTGTAGCGGTTTCCCCTGACGCGGCAGCCGCGCTGGAGGCCAAGGCCAACGGCCAAGCCGTGGAAGCTGACAACTGGATGGTCGCCGCCGCCAATCCGCATGCGGTGGAGGCCGGCGCCGCCGTGCTGCGCGCAGGCGGCACCGCGGCTGATGCGATGGTGGCGGTGCAGACCGTGCTGGGGCTGGTGGAGCCGCAATCGTCGGGCCTTGGCGGCGGCGCGTTCCTGGTATGGTATGACGCTGCCACGGGCGAGCTGACCACACTGGACGGGCGCGAGACGGCGCCGCTGGCTGCCACACCAATCTTGTTTCAGGATGAAAACGGCGAGCCGTTGAAATTCTTTGATGCGGTGGTCGGCGGTCTGTCTGTCGGCACGCCGGGCACACCTGCGCTGCTGGAAGCCGCGCACCGGCGCTGGGGGCGCGCCAACTGGCCGTCGCTGTTTGAACCGGCGATCCAGCTGGCCGAGGAAGGATTTTCCGTCTCGCCGCGTCTGGCTGCGCTGGTGGCGGGCGATGCAGAGCGGCTGGCGCGTTTTCCGGCTACGGCGGAGTATTTTCTGCCGGACGGCGCACCCATTGCCGAAGGCGCTATGCTGCTGAACCCTGACTATGCCGCCACCTTGCGGGCGCTGGCACAGGGCGGGGCAGGGGCGTTTTACACCGGTCCCATCGCGGCAGAGATCGTCCGCACCGTCAACACGGCCGAGGGCAACCCGGGCGTTTTGTCCGCCACCGATCTGGCGCTTTATCAGGTCAGGGAACGTCCGGCAGTCTGCGCCGCCTACCGCGATTTCGAGGCCTGCGGCATGGGGCCGCCGTCCTCCGGTGCGCTGACGGTGGGGCAGATCCTGGGAATGCTTGGACAGTATGATCTGGCGGAGCTGGGCGCGGACAGTGCCGAGGCCTGGCGGCTGATCGGCGATGCTTCGCGGCTCGCCTTCGCCGACCGGGGCCGTTACATGGCGGACAGTGATTTTGTGCCGGTGCCGACGCATGGGCTGGTGGCAGCGGATTACCTCGCCAGCCGGTCTAGGCTGCTGCAAAGTGGTGATGCGCTGCCCGAGGTGGCGCCGGGCACGCCCGAGTTCGATCACGCGCTGCTGCTGGCAGATGACGAGTCGATCGAGCTGCCCTCGACCTCGCATATCTCGATTGTGGACCAGTACGGTAACGTGCTGTCGATGACCACGACGATAGAAAACGCCTTTGGCTCGCGTCTGATGGCGGGCGGTTTCCTGTTGAATAATGAGCTGACGGATTTCTCCTTCCGCACCCATGCGGACGGCGTGCCCATTGCCAACCGGCTGGAACCGGGCAAGCGTCCGCGCTCCTCGATGGCGCCGACGATCGTGCTGCGGGACAGCAAGCCGGTGCTGGCCATCGGCTCTCCCGGCGGCAGCCGGATCATCGGCTATGTGGCGAAATCCATCGTGGCATGGGCGGATTGGGGGATGAACATCCAAGAGGCACTGGCGCTGCCGCATCTGGTTAACCGGTTCGGCACCTATGATCTGGAGGCAGGCACCAGCGCCGAGGGGTTGGAACAGGCGCTGACAGACATGGGGTATGAGGTCAATATCCGCGATCTGACCTCCGGCCTGCACGCGATTGAAATCGGCGAAGGGCTGAGGGGAGCTGCGGACCCGAGACGGGAAGGGATTGCGCTGGGCGGTTAGCCCGTTACTGCCCGGCCGCCATGCCGGGCGGCATCAGCGCTACGGGGTTCTGGGTATTGCTGAACTGCAAGTTCGGAGCGTAGGTTAACAGGTGAAGTTCCGGGCTTTGTGCCCTGACCCCGAGGAGACCCATTATGGTGCAAGCCATCTCATTGCCCCGCAACGAGGCCGGGATCGCCGCCGCTGTCGAGACGCTGAGCCAGCGGTTCTGCGATCAGCTGCAAACCGGCCAGGCCATCCGCGATCAGCACGGCCACACCACCACATGGATCACCAATCAGCCTCCGGATGCGGTGGTCTTCCCCACCTCTACGGAAGAAGTTTCCGAGATTATCAAGGTCTGCGCCGAATACGGCGTGCCGGTTATTCCCTTCGGCACCGGTACCTCTCTGGAAGGCCATGTGAACGCCCCCGCCGGCGGTATCTGCATCGACATGATGCGGATGGACAGGATTATCGCCGTCCATGCCGAAGACCTCGACGTGGTGGTGCAGCCCGGCGTCACCCGTGAGCAGCTCAACACCTATCTGCGCGATCAGGGTCTGTTTTTCCCGATCGATCCCGGCGCCAATGCATCCTTGGGCGGCATGGCGGCGACGCGGGCCTCGGGCACCAACGCGGTGCGCTATGGCACCATGAAGGACAATGTGCTGGCGCTTGAGGCGGTGATGGCCGACGGCGGCGTGATCAGCACGGCGCAGCGGGCCAGGAAATCCTCGGCAGGTTATGACATGACGCGCCTGCTGGTCGGCTCCGAGGGCACCCTAGGCCTGATCACCGAGCTGACGCTGAAACTGCAGGGCATCCCCGAGGCGATCCGCTCCGCCCGCTGTTCCTTCCGCACCGTGGATGACGCCTGCCGCGCGGTGATGATGACCATCCAATACGGCATCCCTGTTGCCCGGATCGAACTGCTGGATGCGCTCAGCGTGCGGGCGGCCAATGCCTATTCCGGCCTCGACCTGCCAGAGACGCCGCTGCTGCTGCTGGAATTCCACGGTTCGGACGCGGGTGTGGTGGAACAGTCGGACATGTTTGCCTCCATCGCCGAGGAATTCAGCGGTTTTGACTTTGCCGCGACCTCAACATCCGAGGAACGCAACAAACTTTGGCAGGCGCGCCATGACATGTATTGGGCCAGCCTGCAGCTGCGCCCCGGTGCCAAGGGGATCTCGACCGATGTCTGCGTGCCGATCTCGCGCCTTGCGGAATGCGTCGGCGCCGCGCGGGACAAGGCTGAGAGCATGGGACTGATGGCGCCGATTGTCGGCCATGTGGGCGACGGCAATTTTCACGCGCTGCTGCTGATTGATATGGACAGCGGTATCGAACGGCAGAAGGCGGATGATTTTGTCGGCTGGCTGAACGATCTGGCGATCTCGATGGATGGCACCTGCACCGGCGAGCACGGCATCGGACAGGGCAAACGTCCCTATCTGCAAAAGGAGCTGGGCGAGACGACCCGCTATATGGCAGCCATCAAGGCCGCACTGGATCCGGAGAACATCATGAATCCGGGCAAGATCCTGGAGATATGAGCCGCAGGAGCCGGCTGCGAACCATGCTGGATCAACGGCGGACTTTGTGTATTTAGAAAAAGCTGAAGCACTGCCCTGTCGCTTCATCTTTTCTCAAATACTCACTGCGCAACGGGGGCAACAGGATGCAGCGCCAAGATGTTGCACCCCCGGCGCACGCCTGCCTCAGCGTATCTTAAACCCGCTCTGTCATGATCCCGCTTGATCGCGGTCACCGCCGGGCCTGACACCCCCGGCATTTTGGAACAGGGCCCTTTGGCAAGGGCACGCAGAGACAACGTTGAGCGTGCGGGAGGAACCTCCCGTCCCGCCTCCGCCTCCTTGGCGGCGCCGCCATTCCTAACTGCTGACAATCAAAGCATCAGACAGCACCCAAGGATCAGCACCGGCAGAATGCGGCAGCAACCGGCAGGGCAGGGTCCTGGCCGGACAGCGGCGATTGCACTGCACTCTTCCCTGAATTGCCGGAAAGCTGCCGCAATTCTGCGCCGGGTCCTGAATTGGGATGAAGCCGGAGCGTTTCGCAAAACCGGAGAACGGCATGGGACTGAAAAAGGCAATGGGCATTCTGGTGTTCAGCACCCAGGCGGTGATCGGCTATGATTACTACATCCAGACCCGTGCCGCGGGGCTGAATTGGGGGGATCTCAGCGCCACCGACTACAGCACCATCCTGCAGGACCGCTTTACCCGCGCCCGTGCCGCCAAGGAGGCAACCAGCCTTGCCGGTCTTGCTGCCGGGGACGGCCAGTCGATTTGGAGCGAGGCGGCCGGCTATGGCAAGAGCCTGCTCTCGGGCGGTCAGCAGGTTGCAGATGCACAGAACAACGAGGACGCGCCGCAGCCCGTCTGCATCCGCCGCGGCAATGTTGCGGACTGCTGACAGCCCCAAACCAGCCTGATCAAGGGACCACATGGGGCGCCGGCATGCTTTTTGCTGCGTAGAAAAACGCCATTTCCGGCAGGACTTCCATCAAAATCCTGTATGCTGTGGCGCGCAAGGTCGGTTTTGGCTGTTTTTGCGTCGGCCTGATTTTGCGCCGATTGCGCGGCTTGGGCATAACCGCAGGCAAGAATCTCACAAAGCTGGAGAGCCGGAGAATGAAAACCCAAGTCAAAGCGCTTGTTGTTGGCGGCGGCGCCGTTGGCACCTCGATTGCCTATCACCTGGCCAAGGCCGGCTGGGAAGACGTCATGCTGATCGAGCGTGACGAGCTGACCTCCGGCTCGACCTGGCACGCAGCCGGCCTTCTGCCGCTGTTCAACATGTCTTATGCGACCACCCACATCCACAAGTACTCGGTCGATTTCTACAAGACCCTGGAAGAGGAAACCGGCCTGAACGCAGGTTTTGCCGTGGTCGGCAACCTGCGCATGGCGCAGACCCAGGAGCGCATGGACGAATACATGCTCTATGCCTCCATCGCGGAAACCTGCGACGTGCCTTATGAATGGCTGACCCCGGATGAGATCAAGGCGCGCTGGCCGCTGATCGAGACCTCTGATCTGAAGGGTGCGATCTACCACACCGAGGACGGCTATATTAACCCCGCAGACGTGACCCAGGCGATGGCCAAGGGCGCCCGTCAGCGCGGTGTTGAGATCGTTCGCAAGCTGCAGGCTGATGAATTCCATTGGACCGGCACCCACTGGGAAGTCACCTGCACCAAAATGGTGGAGAAGGGCGGCAACCTGGTGGAGAGCGACGAGAAGGTTGTGATCACCGCCGAGCATGTCGTGACCGCATCCGGCAACCACGCGCAGCGCACCGCCAAGATGCTGGGCATCAAGATGCCGGCAATCCCGGTCGAGCACACCTTCATCGTCATGGACAAGGACCCCGAGCTGGTCAAATGGCGCGAAGCAGGCAACCCCGAGCACCCCGTTGTGCGCGACGCCGACAATGAATCCTATGCCCGTGAAGAACGCGGCGGCTGGATCCTGGGGATTTATGAGCGCGGGGCACCTGCGCGTTTTGAGCACGGTGTGCCGGACAGCTTCCGCGCCGACCTGTTCCCGCTGGAACTGGACCGGATTGCCGATCAGTACATGGCGATGGCCGAACGGGTTCCGTCCTGCGCTGAATCCGGCCTGAAAGACGATTTCAACGGCCCGATCTGCTACACTCCCGACGGCAACCCGCTGGTCGGCCCGGCACCGGGCCTGCGCAACATGTGGCTGGCGGAAGGCTTCTCCTTCGGCATCACCGCCGCAGGCGGCACCGGCTATTATCTGGCGCAGATGATGGTCGACGGCGAAGCCGAGATCGACATGGCGTCGCTCGACCCGAAACGCTACTCCTCCAACTGGATGACCACCGAGTTCGCGGCCCGCAAGAATGAAGAGTGCTATGAGCACGTCTACATCCTGCACCACCCGGACGAAGAGCGCCCGGCAGCCCGCCCGCTGCGCACCGCGCCCGCGTTCGACCGCCAGAAAGCCCGCGGCGCGCAATTCGGCTGGGTCAACGGCTGGGAACGTCCGAACTACTTCGGTCCCGTGGACGCCGCCGACAACTTTGACGAGGAAGCCCGCTCCTTCCGCCGCGGCGGCTGGTGGCAGCACGCTGTGGACGAAGCCAAGGCGATCCGCGAAGGTGTTGGCCTGGTCGATGCAACTGCCTTTACCAAGCACATCGTCAAAGGCCCTGGTGCGACTCAGTTCCTTGACTGGTTCACCTGCAACAAACTGCCCAAGGTCGGCCGCATCAACCTGACCTATGCGCTGACCGTAGCCGGCACCACCCGGACTGAGTACACCATCGTCCGCCTGAAGGACGACGAGTATTACCTGGTGTCCGCAGGTGCCTGGACCGAATACGACGCCGACTTCCTGAAGAAGGCGATCGCGGATAAGGAAGCTGAATTCGGCCGTATCGAGCTGCAGGACGTGACCACCCAGTGGGGCGTGTTTGCGATTGCCGGTCCGAAATCGCGCGACGTGCTGAAAGAGATCATCGTCGATGCCGATCCGGAAACCGCGCTGTCCAACAAGCGTTTCCCCTGGCTGTCGGCCCGCCAGATCGAACTGGGCATGTGCCCGGTGAACGCGATCCGCGTGGCCTATACCGGTGAACTCGGCTGGGAACTGCACCACCCGATGGAGATGCAGAACTACCTGTTCGATCTGCTGGAAAAAGCCGGTGAGAAGCACGGCATGAAACTGGTGGGTGCTCGCGCCCAGAACTGGCTGCGCCAGGAGAAATCCTATCGCGCCTTTGGCAACGAACTGGGCCGCGACGCAACCCCGGCCGAAGCGGATCTGCCGCGCTTTATCGACCTGGAAAAAGATTTCCACGGCAAGGAAAAGCTGATCGAGACCGGCGTGCGGGTGAAATGCTGCACCCTGCTGATCGACGGACCCGAAGACGCTGATCCCTGGGGCCGTGAGGCGCTGTACGCCGAGGATGGCACCCGTGTGGGCCGCCTGACCTCGGGCGGCTATTCGGTGGCCTTCGAGAAATCCATCGGCATGGGCTATGTAAAGCCCGAGATGGCGGTGGAAGGCACCAAGCTGAAGGTCAAGATCCAGGACAAGCTGTGGGACGCGGTTGTGACCTGCGACAGCCCCTATGACCCGAAGAACGAGACCATCCGCCAGAACGGGTGATCTTTGGTCCGGGCCCTTTGGGGTCCGGCAGCCCGTCCAAGGGACGGGTTAAGGAGATCGCGGCGGAGCCCCGGATCTGGCTCAGGAAACAGCAATATACCCCGGCCTGTGCGCCGGGGTATTTTTTGTTCGGCCTGGCATTGGCGGCCTGGTCGTTGCCTTCGGTGCCATGTGTCAGTCAGCTGAATGTCTCACGCGTGCTTTGCGCAGATGATTTCCCCTTTAAAGTGTGATATAATTGCTGTCGGAATGCAGGCCTTCCACACTGCAAGTTCCGCAGTTTGCCGAACCTTTTAAAGTACAGAACGGCACGGCGTGGCCGCTGAAACATACCTTGGCGCGATGCAACCGCGCAGCAGCTAAGCTTGCGGGCAAGGCGTTGAAAAACTTGCCTTTTTATGGGGCTTCCCGTTTCGAGCCATGTTGCGCAATGCCCGTGCGCCGCCTCTTGCGGCATGTGCAAGGAAGCGTGCCGCACAGGAATCCGCAACCCCGCGTCCAGGTGTTTTGCCGCCTCTGCTCACTGAACGCGGCCTGCACTGCGATACCAGTAACGATTGTCCGAAAAGGAGGTTTGAAATGGCCGCTCGCAAAACCCAATCCAGCCGCATCGAGGAACTGGAAGACCGGATTGACGACTTAGAGGAACAGCTTGGCCAGGACCCGGACTGTTATGGCCGTTCCGGCAGCGCGCCTCAGGTTTGCTCGTTGCCGGTGCTGCCGGAACGTGCATTTGATGCCGGAGTGTCTTCCGACCGGCAGCGGGCAATACTGGCGACCGGCGATAAATGGGTCAATGGCACCAATATTCACTATTTCCTGTTTTCCAGCGGGTTGTTTGGCGGTGCCAGCGACCAGCGGGCGGTTGTGCAGCAGGCGTTTCAGGTTTGGAAGGATCTAGGCATTGGCCTGAATTTCACCGAGGTGACCGATATCCGGGATGCAGAGCTGCGCATCGGGTTTCTGCGCAACGATGGCTCATGGTCCTACATCGGCACCGTGGCGCTGCGTTTGGGCCAGCAAGAGCGCACCATGAATTTCGGCTGGGACATTACCCAGGCCGGCCCGAACGGGCTGGACACAGCCATCCATGAGATCGGCCACGCGCTTGGGCTGAAACACGAACACCAAAACCCCAACGCGGGAATCGTCTGGAACCGCCAGGCGGTGTACGACTACTTTGCCCGCACGCAGAACCCGCCCTGGGACGAGGAAACGACCGACCACAACATTCTGAACAAACTCGACCCGGCGACGGTCGACGGAACGGAATGGGATCCCGACTCGGTTATGCACTATGCCTTTGCCGCCGGCCTGATCAACCAGCCGCCGGAGTTTCGCAGCGGGCTTGAGCCTGCACCGGGGCTTTCGCAAAAGGACATGGAGGTGATCCGCCGCTTCTATCCGCCAATCGGCGCGGCGGCGCTGCCGCAGCTCATCCCGTTCAAATCCGAGCAGCTGGCCCTGATGCCCGGCGAGCAGAAGAATTTTGCAGTGATCCCGGACCATTCGCGTGATTACACGTTTTCAACCTTCGGATTGTCCGACACGGTTATGGTGCTGTTTGAGGATATTGACGGCACCCCGGTCTATGTGGAGGGCGACGATGACAGCGGCTTTAACCGCAACGCCCGTTTCACCGTACGGCTGATAAAGGACCGGAGCTATAAGCTGCGTATCCGCCTTTACTATGACTGGGCTGCAGGCGATGCGGCTGTCATGATGTGGTGAACGCATAGGTTTTGTTTCTGCGCGCCCGGGGGTAAAGCCTGGGCGCGCAGCCTGTGCCGGCATTTGGGATGCGGTTATCGCGCGGCGGCCGGAAGCCATTGATCCGGCCCCGGTGAGGCGGAATTGCTTCTGTCTGGTTTATTCCTGCGCCGTCTCCGCCAGCTCCATATGACCCCAGCCGCGCGACAGAACACGGCGCAGGATCGGCTCGAAGAACTCCAGCGGCTTGGTGGGATACTCGGGGTCAAAGGCGCATTGGTCGTATTTTTCGCAGAAATACCGGCAGTCCTCCCAATGGGGGCTGCCGCGGTATTTGTCGCGGGCGTTGCGGTCACCGCCGAAATGATGGTTGTAATAGAAACCCTGGAACACGCAGTGATGTTTCAGAATCCAATAGGTTTTCTCGCGGACATAGGGTTTCATCATCGCCGCTGACAGCTCGCCATGGTTGTAGGGCGACAGGATATCGCCGGTGTCATGCACCAGTGCGGCGACGATGATCTCGTCATCGGCGCCGTCTTCATGCGCGCGGGTCGCGGCCTGCAGCGAGTGCTGGTACCGGTTCACCGGGTAGGGGGTCCAATCCTCGTCCAAAGAGCGGATCGCGTCCAGAATCCGGTCGGGCAGGGCGGCGTTGTATTCCTCCTCATATTTCTCCACCGCGGCCCAGTCTTCGGGCGTGGCGTCTTCGAAACTGGTCCAGGTGGGCTTGTGGCTTTTGTCCAGCATGTCGCGGGTCCTTTGGTTGATATGGTTTCAGCCTAGCGAAACGTAACCAAGCAGAAAAACGAATTGATTTGCTCGATCCGAGCAGAAATAGTGATCATCATGCAGATCAGCGCTTTTGAGACCTTTCTGGCTATCGAGGCCGCCGGCAGTTTTCATGCCGCGGCGCGGCGGCTGCACATCACCCAGACCGCGGTCAGCGCCCGCATCAAGGCGCTGGAGGAGGCGCTGGGCGCCAGCCTGTTTGAACGCGGGCCGGGCGGCACCCGGCTGTCTGCGGCGGGCCGGCAGTTTCTGCCCTATGCCGAGCAGATGATGCGGACCTGGGAGTTTGTTTCCGGCGATTTGCGGGAAAGCCTGGCAGGAAGGGTTTCACTTCGGTTGGGGGCGCAGCTGTCAGTTTGGGATCCTCTGCTGGTCGATGTGGCCGTCTGGCTGGAACAGGCGCAGGGCACCGTGCCGTTCACGCTGAACTATGATCACGGTCTCAACATGGGCGAAGCGGTGGCGCGCAGGCTGCTGGATCTGGCAATTGTGAACGAGGTTCCCGCAGGCACAAGGCTGGGGGTAGAGGAACTGCCGCCGGAGGAGCTGGTTCTGGTGTCGGACCAGCAGTTGCGGCTGGGTCGGGACGCATTGCCCCTGTTCATCAACCTGGAGTTCGGCAGCGAATATGCGGCGCAGGTGCAGCAGGTGCTGCCGCAGCGCAGCCGCCAGCATATCGTTTTGGGTAACGCGCCGATGGGTTTGCGCTATCTGATGAAACGGGGCGGCATGGGGTATTTTCCTGCCTATATGGCGGCGGGGGCGCTGGCGGCGGGACAAATCCACAGGGTCGAGGACGCGCCGACAATCCAACTGAGCTGCAAGGTGCTGTACCTGCCGGACAACCCGGCGCTGGAGCAGATCCGCCAGGTCTTGCAAGGGTTGCGGGAGGTGCGCACATAAAATCCCGGTGCGGAATTTCCGCCGGAAAACAGGTGGTCTCCGGGCTGAATTCCGCGTCGGAGGTCAGCGGGTCAGCTGATCGAAACAGTCCATCGCCTTGGCCGCATACATCATTGCCGGCCCGCCGCCCATCTGGATCGACATCGCCAGCACGTCGCCCACTTCCGCCCGGCTTGCCCCCGACTTGACCAGCGCCTCCACATGCAGTCCGATGCAATCCTCGCAGCGCAGGGCCACCGCGATGCCAAGGGCCACAAATTCCTTTTGCTTGAACTCCAGCACACCGCCCTGTTTCACAGCTTTGCCAAGTGCGCCGAAGGCCTGCGCGGCTTCGGGGATGGCGCCGTTCAGATTGCGCAGACCCTTGCGGGTCTCATTCAGTTTGCCGTGCCAGTCCATCTGCCTGTCCCTCAGAAATATATTCCAGTTTCAGAAGGTTTATGGGCCGCAGGGGCGGGCAGCATTGATCCAGATCAGAGGCGTGGTTTTTCCGCAATCAGCGCCAGATTGTTGGCGGGCATCTCGACCGCCTGCAGCAGCTCCAGCCCGTTGCCGTGCAGCCAGTCGATGGTGTCGAAATCGTCCTTGTAGCCTATCTGCGGGTCGTGGGCGGTGAGGCTGGCATGGAACGCTTTGTCGCCCTCGCTGGTCAGCTCGCCGCCACGCAGGAAGGGGCCATAGATCACAAAGCGCCCGCCGGGGGCGAGGGCGGCGGCGGCCTCGGCGATGAGGGTTTCTGCTTCATCTTCGCTGATCAGATGCAGGAGGTTGACCAGCACGATCAAATTCTGCCCCGGGTGATCTGCACCCCAGCCGGGGGCGGTAGCATCCAGCGGCACCGGCGGGGCGATGTTCGCCAGGCTCGCCCCTTCGGCATAGGCTTGGATACTGGCAAGCCGGACCGCCTCCGCTTCGCTGGGCTGCCACATCAGACCGGGCAGGCGCGCGGCATAGGCCGCGATATGCTGGCCGGTGCCGCTGGCCAGTTCCAGCGCGCGGCCTTGCGGCGGGGCAACCTCTGCCAGCAGATCGCACAGCACATCGCTGTTGCGGACGGCGGCAGGGGCGAACAGCTTGCCATCCTCAGGTGCCGCGACCGAAGCTGATCCGGGGACAGAGCGCACCGGCATCAGCGCAGCCTTGCAGGCGACAGGGCCGCGACGGCGGACGCATCCAGTGCCGGCGTGCGGCCTGCCGCCAGATCGGCAATCAGCTGCGAGGCGGCGGGTGCGGTCATGATGCCATAGCCGCCCTGGGCCGCGCACCAGATGAAATCCGGCTGCTGCGGGTCCGGGCCCAGAACCAGGGTGCCGTCGGCCACAAAACTGCGCAGCCCGGCAAAGTTGCTTTCGACCCGCGTCACCGGCTCGGTCACCATATCCTCGTAGCGCGCCAGTCCCTCGGCCAGCACCATGTCGTCGGCATAGGCGTCATGCGGGTCCACCGGGTCGGTATCGGCGGGGGAGACCAACAGCTTGCCCGCGTCGGGTTTGGCGTACCAGGTTTCACCGACACCGATCATCATTGGCCAGCCGCTGACGTCATGCCCGCCCGGCGCAGGCAGCCGCGCCATCGAGCGGCGCTTGGGCTGAAGGCCGATGGTTTCCACGCCTGCCAGTGCCGCAACCTGATCCGCCCAGGCACCCGCCGCATTGACCAGCTTGCGGGCCTGATAGGATTGGCCGCCTGCAGTGACCTCCCATCCAAAAGCCGTGCGGGTGATGGCGGTCACCGGCGCCTTGGTCACGATCTGACCGCCGCCGGCGCGCAGGGATTTGGCGAAATCCTGCAGCATCCGGTCGGTGTCGATATCCTCGGCCGCGCCGCTGACGGCGGCAAAGCCGACGGTATCAGGGTTCAGGATAGGGATCATGGCGCGGGCCTCGTCCAGCTCCAGCGTGGCCATCTGCAGCTCATCCACGTCGCGGGCAAAGCCCTCGGCATCCTCCTTGGCCCCCACCAGCATCAGACCGCGCGGCGACAGATAGCCGCCGTCGCGCAAATGTGCTGCGCTGGCGCGGTTCAGGTCGATGGTGGGGCCGTGGCCGTAGTTTTCCTCGAACAAGGCGGCGGAGCGGCCCGAGGAATGGTAGCCAAGCGCGTCCTCCATCTCCAGCAGGGTAACGCTGCCGAGGTCTGCAAGCCGGGCGGCGGCGCTGGTGCCGGCCATGCCGCCGCCGATGACGATGAAATCCTGCATGGGTCTAATCCTGTTCTTCCAGCCGGTCGGTCGCGGGTGCGGGCCGGGGGCTGAGTGCTTCAATTGCTTGGTAAAGGTCCGGCTCCATACCAAAATCCAGCGCTGCCAGCGAGGGTTGCAGCTGCTGGACCGTGCGGGCAGAGATGATCGGCACAGGGCGGCTGGGATGCGCTGCGGCCCAGGCAACGGCCAGAGTGGCCGGATCGGTTCCATGATCCGCTGCCAGAGCGGTCAGGGCTTGGGCGGCTTCATGCATGAAGGCCTGCCCGTAGCGGGTGCGGTAGCCTTTGTCCTCGGTGATGCGGCCGCTGCCGCCGGCGGCGTATTTGCCGGTCAGCAGCCCGCCGCCCAGCGGCGAATAGGGGACGGCGGCTATGCCCTGATCAGCGCACATCGGCAGGATTTCCACCTCGGCCTGGCGTTTCACCAGCGAATACATCGGCTGCAGGATGTCCACGGCGGTGCCCGAGGCGAGGCCTGCCATCTGCGCCTTCATCACCTGCCATGCAGCAAAGTTCGACAGCGCCGCATAGCGGATCAGCCCTTCGCTTTTCAGTGCCGCAAAGCAGTCCATGGTTTCGCGCAGGTCGGTATGCGGATCAAACCGGTGCAAATAAAGCACATCGACCATGTCGAGCCCCAGCCGGCGGCGGCTTTCGTCAAACTGAGCGCGGATATTCGCGGCGCCGGCCCCGCCGGTATAGCCGGCCTTGGTGGCGATCAGCAGCTGCTCGCGCTCCTCCCGGATCAGGCGGCCCAGGATCTCCTCCGAACGGCCACCCGTATAAATCCAGGCGGTGTCAAAGTGGCTGATGCCGGCGGTGCGGCAGGCGGCATACATCCGGGCCGATTGCGCTTCATCGGCGCGGCCGCCGAACTGCATGCAGCCAAAGGCAAAGCGGCTGGCGGGGGTGCCATCGGGGGTGGTCAGATTCTGCGTCATGCGCGGAGCTTGGCATAGGGGGCGCGGCAGGGAAAGATGGATTGCAGCCTTCGTGCAGCCCAGGTCTGGATGCCATAATGCGGCCCGGTTTTCTTGTCAGGATAGGGGCCGCAAAGCTACGGAGAGCAAACGTGAAACAGTTTCTGATGATCGGGGCGGCGGCGCTTCTGGCAGCCTGTGCGGGACCGGAGAAGCCCGATTACTGGTCGGCAACGCGGGCCGGTTCCAGCGCGCAGGCGGGAGGGCAGACCGGGGTGCCGGCCGGGGCAAGCGGCACAGATTACCGGGCAGCAGCCGAGGCTGAGCTGGCCCCCCATGCAGCGATGCGCCCGGGCCTGCACAAGACCCGCACCGGTGCCCCATGGCTGGTGGCCCATTCGGCGGGTTTCCAGGCAGGCGGCGCACGGCTGGCCGCCCGCGAAGCCGCCGGGGCTGCAATTGCCTACAAGGCGTCTGAACGCAAGTCGCCCTATGCGGCAAAGACCAACCTGGGGGATGCGCAGACCCGGTTCCGGATCGTTACAGTGGACGGCAGCAGCTTTGCAGTGCTGTTCGCCATCAGCATGCCCAGGGCCGGGCTGCAGACCGGCGGCAGTGCCGCGCTGCAGGAGCTGACAGCCTATGTCGCGCAGATTTCAGGCTGCGCAGTGACCGGCGCGCCGCTGGCTGAGCGGGATGGCGGGCAGGTGCGGCGGCTGGCAGCGCCGGTGCGCTGTTCCTGACCGGGGCCGGGGACACCGAATGAAAAAGGCCCGCCAACCGGCGGGCCTTTCCATCTCTGAGTGACGCGCAGGTTACTGCGGGATGTCGCCTTCCAGGCCTTCGACATAGAAGTTCATGCCAGCCAGGGTGCCGTCGTCTGCGGTCTCGCCCTCAGCCAGCCAGTCAGAGCCGTCCTGCTTTTTGACCGGGCCGGTGAACGGATGGTAAGAGCCGTCGGCGATCGACGCCTTGATCGCAAGGGCTGCCTCTTTCACATCCGCTGGAACCGCATCGGAAATCTCGCCGATGCCAACCATGCCGGCGCCGATGCCGTCCCAGGTGTCAACCGACTCCCAGTTGCCGTCGATCACTGCCTTGGTGCGGGCGATGTAATAGGGCGCCCAGTCGTCGATGATCGAAGACACCCGCGGCTTGGGACCGTATTCCGCCATGTCAGAGGCCTGACCAAAGGTGATCACGTTGCCTGCGGCCTGTGCGGCGGCCTGCGGCGCGGTGGAGTCTGTGTGCTGCAGGATTACGTCGGCGCCTTGTTCGATCAGCACCTTGGCGGCATCTGCCTCTTTCGCAGGATCGAACCAGGTGAAGGCCCAAACGATCTTGAACTGAACGTCGGGGTTCACCTTCTTGGCGTGGAGATAAGCGGAGTTGATGCCGCGCACCACTTCCGGGATCGGATATGAGCCGATGTAGCCGACTACGTTGCTTTCGGTCATGTGGCCCGCGATGGTGCCCTGTACTGCGCGGCCTTCGTAAAAGCGGGCGGAATAGGTCGAGACGTTGTCGGCGCGTTTATAGCCGGTGGCGTGCTCGAACTTCACATTCGGGAATTTCTTGGCGACGTTGATGGTCGGGTCCATGTAGCCGAAGGAGGTGGTGAAAATCAGGTCGGCGCCTTCCAGCGCCATCTGGGTCATCACCCGCTCGGCATCCGGGCCTTCGGCGACGTTTTCCACGTACACAGTTTCGACCTGATCGCCGAATTCGGCCTCAACCGCCTTGCGGCCCTGGTCGTGCTCATAGGTCCAGCCGCCGTCGCCGACGGGGCCGACATAGACAAAGCCCACTTTGGTGGTGTCCGCCATCGCCGCGCCTGCGGCGAGGCCAAGCGCCATCGCGGCGCTGGTCAGAAGTTTGGTCAGTTTCATCAATTTCTCCCCAGTTTGGATCTTTTTGGCCCCGGTCTGCCGGGGCAGTGAAAAGCCCCCCATGTTCAACGGGAGGCGTGGAAGTTGCGGCCAAGCGAGGCGGGTGCGCTGCTTTTGTCCGCCGAAAGGATAACAAGCACAATGATCGTAATCAGATAGGGCGACATTGCCAGATACTCGACCGGAATGGCAACGCCTGCCGCCTGCAGATTGAGCTGCACCACGGTGACCCCGCCAAAGAGATAAGCACCCAGCAGCGCGCGCCAGGGTTTCCAGCTGGCAAAAACCACCAGCGCCAGGGCAATCCAGCCGATGCCGGCGGTCATGCCCTCGGTCCATTGCGGAACACGGATCAGGCTGATGTAGGCGCCGCCAAGACCGGCACAGGCGCCGCCGAACATGATCGCCATCAGGCGGATCTTCAGCACCTTGTACCCCAGCGCATGGGCGGCGTCGTGGTTTTCCCCCACTGCGCGCAGCACCAGTCCGATGCGGGAATACTTCAACACCCACCAGACCGCGGCGGTCAGCACGATACCGAAGTAAAGGATGATGTCATGGCCGAACAGGATCGGGCCGACCACGGGCAGATCGCTGAGCACCGGGATATGGATATCGCCCATCTGCGGCGGTTTCACACCGACATAGGACTGTCCCAACAGCGCCGAAAGCCCCAGCCCGAACAGGGTCAAAGACAAGCCCGAGGCCACCTGATTTGCCTGGGCAAACTGGGTGAGGATGGCAAACAGGACCGACAGGGCGGCACCGGCAATGGCGGCGGCCACGAAGCCGAGGAGTGGCGAGCCGCTCTCTACCGCCACGGCAAAGCCAGCGATGGCGCCGGTGATCATCATCCCCTCGACGCCAAGGTTCAGCACGCCGGATTTCTCGACCACCAGCTCGCCTATGGCGGCCAGCAGCAGCGGGGTTGCCGCCACCATCAGCGAAGCGATGAGCAGGACCGGGTTGATTGCAGAAAGATCCATTACGCCACCTCCGGCTTGCTGAGTGCGATGCGGAAATTGGTCAACAGGTCAAAGGCCAAGAGGAAGAACAGAAGCATCCCCTGGAACACCTGAATGGCAGCGGCGGGCAGCTGCAGGTTCGACTGCGCGATGTCGCCGCCGATATATGTCAGCGCCATCAGCCCGCCTGCCAGCAGGATGCCTACCGGGTGCAGACGGCCCAGGAAGGCGACGATGATCGCAGTGAAGCCATAGCCGACGTTGAAGTCGATGCTGACCTGGCCGGAGGGGCCCGAAACCTCGAACATGCCGGCAAGACCTGCCAAAGCGCCAGAGGTGCCAAGGCAGAACAGCACCAGCCGGGTGGGGTTCACGCCGGCAAACTTGGCCGCGCGCGGCGCCTCGCCGGTCAGGCGGATGTGGTAGCCGGTCATGTGGCGGTTCAGCAGCACATAGGCAAAGATCACCGCAATCAGCGCCGCCACCACGCCCCAGTGCATGCCGCTGCCCGCGATCAGCTCAGCGTTATGGGCGGCGTCCCAGGACTGCAGGTTGCGCGATCCGGGAAAGCCAAATCCCTCCGGGTTCTTCAGCAGCCCCAATGAGACCGAGGCGAGGAACTGCTCGGCCACATAGACCAGCATCAGCGACACCAGGATCTCATTGGTTCCAAAGCGGGTTTTCAGCACCGCCGGGATCATCGCCCAGAGCCAGCCGCCAAAGGCGCCTGCGAGGACCATGAAGGGGAAGATGAGAAAGGATTCGGAAGGATAGAAGGCCAGGCCCGCGCCAGCGCCAAAGATGGCGCCCATGATGTACTGGCCCTCGGCACCGATGTTCCAGATCCCAGCGCGGAAACCCAGCGACAGGCCGATGGCGATCAGCACCAGCGGTGCGCCTTTCACCAAGAGCTGCGGGCGGTAATAAAAGGAGAATTCGCCAAACAGCGGTTCCCAGAAAATGGTGCGGATCGCCTCCACCGGCGGTTTGCCAAGGGCTGCAAACAACAGCCCGCCAAACAGCATCGTCGCCAGCACCGCCACCAGCGGCGTCGCCATCGACCAGGCGCGCGACGGCTGCGGCCGTTTCTCAAGCCGGATCATGTAGCGGCTCCCTGTTTCATCTTTCCAAAAATACTCCCGCCCTTTGCCCGGCAGACCGCTTTGCCGCCGAGAGGGGAGGTGAAATAACTGCGGGCGGGGTCAAACATGCGCCACCTCCATGCCATGGGCGCCGCCCATCATCAGGCCGATTTCGTCTACGGTCAGGCCCGCAGCCTCGCGCGGGGCGCTCAGGCGGCCCTCGTTCAAGGCGGCAAAGCTGTCGGAGATTTCCATCAGCTCGTCCAGATCCTGGCTGATGCAGATCACCGCCGCCCCCTTGGCGGCCAGATCCAGCAGCGACTGGCGGATGGCTGCGGCAGCTGCGGCATCGACGCCCCAGGTCGGCTGGTTCACCACCAGAACGTCCGGATCCTGCAGCACTTCGCGCCCGATCACGAACTTCTGCAGATTGCCGCCCGACAGTGAGCGCGCAGCATTGCCGGGACCAGGCGTGCGGACGTCAAAAGCCTTGATGATGCGCTCGGCAAATTCCTTGGTTGCAGCCCAATCCAGAAACCCGTTCTTTTCCAGCCCCTCACGCACCGATCCGGTGAGCATGGCATTCTCCGTCAGGCTCATATCAGGCGCCGCGGCATGGCCCAGGCGTTCTTCGGGTGCTGCCAGAACGCCCAGCTTGCGCCGTGCGGCGGGGCCAAGGCGGCCAATGGGTTGCCCATGCAGTTTTACTGCATCCGCATCGGTCAGGACCTCGCCGGAAAGCACACCCAGCAGTTCGTCCTGCCCGTTGCCTGCCACGCCGCCGATGCCAAGGATCTCGCCCTTTTTCACCGTCAAATGCACGTTCTTCAGTGCAGTGCCAAAGGCCGAAGGCGCCGGTACCGACAGGCCGGAGATATCCATCGCCACACCGCCGAATTCGCGGTTGCCGCGTTCCGGGGTCTGCAGGGTGCTGCCGACCATCATCTCCGCCATGTCGCGGGCCGAGGTTTCAGCCGGGGTGCATTCGCCGACGTTCTTTCCCAGCCGCAGAATGGTGGCGTGATCGCAGAGCGTGCGGATTTCCTCCAGCTTGTGCGAGATATATAGGATCGAGGTACCCTCGGACTGCAGCTTCTGCAGGGTCTTGAACAGGATCTCCACCTCCTGCGGGGTCAGGACCGAGGTCGGCTCGTCCATGATCAAGAGTTTGGGGTCCTGCAGCAGGCAGCGGATGATCTCGACCCGCTGGCGCTCACCTGCCGACAAATCACCAACGGTGCGGAAGGGATCCAGCGGCAACCCATAGGTTTCCGACACTTCGCGGATGCGGGCGGCGAGGTCGCGCAACTCCGGCGGGTTCTCCATCCCCAGCGCAATGTTCTCAGCCACGTTCAAGGCGTCAAACAGCGAAAAATGCTGAAATACCATGGCGATGCCGTCAGCACGTGCCGCACGCGGCTCAGCAGGGGCGAAAGGCTCCCCGCGCAGCAGCATCTGGCCGCTGTCGGGCTTCACGAGGCCATAGATCATCTTGACCAGCGTCGATTTCCCGGCGCCGTTTTCACCAAGGAGGGCATGCACTTCGCCCTCGCCGATGTCAAAGGAGACGGAGTCATTGGCCACAACCCCGGGGTAGGCCTTGGTCAGGCCTTGCAGGCTCAACAGTGGTACACTCACGCGCGCCGGTCCTTTCTCAATTCATCTTTTGCACTCAGCCGCAGCAACTGGGCCGTGACGCCGACCGCAATCATCTGCGGATGTTTTCCAAGTTGCGGATCGCCGATCGGGCAGGCGATCCGTGAAATCCGGTCCGGGCTGTGGCCCAGGGCGGCAAGACGCGACCGGAACCGCGCCCATTTGGTTCTGGAACCGATCAGCCCAGCGAAGGCAAAGCCGCGGCCCAACAGCGCGTGGCATAGCGCCAGATCCAGCGCATGGGAATAGGTCAGCACCAAATGCACAGCGTTTTCAGGCGCATGCGGCACCAGAAGCGCAGGGTCTGTGGCAGGAACCACTGTGACGCCGGAAGGCGTTTCTGCCGGAAATCGCTCTGCGCCGGTGTCCACCCAGGTGATCTCCAGATCCGGCAGCGGTGCCAGAACGTTCACCAGTGCGCGGCCCACGTGGCCTGCGCCCCAGATCCAGACCGGGCTGTTAGGTTTGTGAACAGGTTCGATCATCCAGCCGTCCACCAGCTGCGGCGCAAGGGGCAGGCCCTGGCTGCGGGCGGCAGCGAGGATGCGTTTCACCGCCATCGGCATCGGCGCCGGGCTGGCGGAGCGGGCGATGATCTCCTGGTCCAGCGCAGCCAGATCCGAAGCCTCATAAATCTCGCTGAGCAGGGTGACGGCGCCGCCGCAGCATTGACCAAGGTCCGGTCCCAGCGCGTGAGTGCTGACGTGTTTGGGGGAAGTCTGCTCCCGTGCGGCCTCTGCAGCTTCAAACTCCAATGTGCCGCCGCCGATGGTGCCGCTTTGACCGTCCTTCCAAACCAGCATGGCAGTGCCGGCCTCGCGCGGGGAGGAGCCGCGGACAGCCGCGATCACCACCCGCACCACGCGGCCATGATCCTCGACCGCCTTGCGGAGGGCCTGGACATCAAACCCCATCACGTACCCTCCGGATTGCGCACCAGACTTCTTCCGCTGTGGCGGGGGCATCCAGCGCCGGGTAGGCATCACCAAAAGCCGAAACCGCATCGCTGAGCGCCAGCCAGGCGGAGATGCCCAGCATAAAAGGCGGCTCCCCCACAGCCTTGGAGCGGTAGATGGTGTCCTCGCGGTTCTGCCCGTCGTAAAGTGCAACGTTGAACACATCGGGCCGGTCCGAGCAGGCAGGGATTTTGTAAGTTGAGGGGGCATGGGTGCGCAGGCGCCCGGCGCCGTCCCAGACCAGCTCCTCGGTGGTCAGCCAGCCGGCGCCCTGCACATAGCCGCCCTCGATCTGGCCGATGTCGATGCCAGGGTTCAGCGAGGCGCCGGCGTCATGCAGAATGTCGGCACGCAGGATACGGTTCTCGCCGGTGAGGGCGTCCACCACCACTTCGGTCACCGCGGCACCATAGGCGAAATAGTAAAACGGGCGGCCCTGGCCCTTGATCCGGTCCCATTCCACCTTGGGTGTCTTGTAAAAGCCGGTGGCAGACAGGCTGACCCGGCCCTGGTAGCAGGCCATGGCGGCCTGATCGAAACTCATTTCGTCCTGGCCAATGCGCACCATGCCACCTTCAAACACCACATCGCCGGGGCGTGCCTGATGCTGCTGCGCCAGATACCCGGCCATGCGGTCGCGGATGGTGTCGCAGGCCGCCTTCACCGCCATGCCATTAAGGTCGGACCCCGACGAGGCCGCGGTGGCGGAGGTATTGGGCACTTTGGCGGTGTCGGTTGCGGTGATCCTGACCTTCTCCAGCGGGATGCCAAAGCGGCTGGCGGCGACCTGCGCCACCTTCTGGAACAGCCCCTGGCCCATCTCGGTGCCGCCGTGGTTCAGATGCACCGAGCCGTCCTGATAGACATGCACCAGCGCGCCGGCTTGATTGAGATGCGTCAGTGTAAAGGAAATCCCGAACTTCACCGGCGAAAGGGCGATACCGCGTTTCAGGTGGGTTTGACCCTTGTTCCACTCCGCAATTGCTGCCTTGCGCGCCGCATAATCCGAGGAGCGCAACAGATCCGCCGTCATCCCTTGCAGCTCAAAATCCGTGACTTCCATGCCATAAGGCGTGGTGTTGTCTTTCCTCTTGCCCGAAATATCCCGGGGGGGCGGGGGGGCAGAGCCCCCCTCCTCGGGGGCCGCATAATAATTCCGCTGCCGCAGCTCCGCTGGGTCCATCCCGAGGTCATGGGCGATATGGTCCATCACCCGCTCGATCCCGATCATGCCCTGCGGTCCGCCAAAACCGCGGTAGGCGGTGGCGCTTTGCCGGTTGGTGCGCAGGCGGTGGCTCTCAATCCTGATACCGGGGATCAGATAGGCATTATCGGCGTGCAGCATGGCGCGATCAGCCACCGGCAGCGACAGATCTTGCGCCCAGCCGCAATCCACCAGATGCAGGAACTCGACCCCTTGCAGCTGACCGTCGCCGTCAAACCCGGCGCGGTAGGAGATACGGAAGGCGTGGCGCTTGCCGGTGATGATCATGTCGTCGTCGCGGTCATAGCGCATCTTGCAAGGGCGCCCGGTCAGCCGCGCCGCAACGGCACAAGCGACGGCCAAAGCATTGCCCTGGCTTTCCTTGCCGCCAAAGCCGCCGCCCATGCGGCGGGTTTCGACCCTGACACTATGCATTGGCAGACCGATGGCGTCCGCCACTTTGTGCTGAATCTCGGCCGGATGCTGGGTCGAGGAGAAGACATGCATGCCGCCATCCTCCTGCGGCCAGGCCATTGCCGCCTGGCCTTCGAGATAGAAATGCTCCTGTCCGCCGAGTTCGAATGTGCCCTCAATCATGCGCGGAGCGGCAGCGATGGCGGCAGCGGCGTCGCCCTTGGCATAGATGCGCGGGCCTTCCTCGAACCGGCTGTCAGCGGCAAGGGCCGCGTCCAGGGTCAGCAGGGCGGGTTCTTCGGCATAGTCCACCTGGCCCTTGCGGGCAGCGATGCGGGCATTGCGGTGGCTGTCGGCAACCACCAGGAACACCGGCTGGCCGACATAGTTGACCGTGCCCGCCGCCAGCAGCGGCTCGTCATGGAGCGAAGGGGAGACGTCGTTGGAAAACGGCAGCCCCCTGGCGGTCAGCACTGCCGCCACGCCGGGGCTGTGCTGGACCTCGCTCAGATGCATTCCGGTGATGTGGCCGCGGGCGATGGGGGAGAGGCCGAAGGCCAGATGCAGCGTGCCGGCGGGCGAGGGGATGTCATCCACATATCGCGCGGCGCCGGTCACATGCAGTTCGGCGGCGTCATGGGGGAGGGGTTTTGAAACGCTCATGGTTTCACCTCCAGCACCGAAACTGCCGCGCCGTTCACCTCTGTGAAATAGCGGATCAGCATGTTGCGCGCGGTTTCCAGCCGGTATTCGGCTGAGGCGCGCATGTCGCTCATCGGGGTGAAGTCCTGATCAAAGGCCGCGGCGGCGGCTTGGATCGTGGCTTCACCCCAGGGCTGGCCTGTGAGGGCGGCTTCGACGTTCGCGGCGCGCTTGGGGATACCTGCCATGCCGCCGAAAGCGATGCGGGCCGTGGTGATCCGGCCGTTCTCGACTGTCACGTTGAAAGCACCGAGCACGGCGGAAATGTCTTGATCAAAGCGTTTCGATAGCTTGTAAACCTTCAGCGTGCCGGGCTGGCGGGGAAAGCTGACGGTCTCGACAAATTCGCCGGGCTGGCGGTCCTGTTTGCCGTAGCTGAGGAAGAAATCCTCCAGCGGCAAATCCCGGCGATCATCCCCGTTGCGCAAATGCAGGGTGGCGCCGAGCGCGATCAATGCGGGCGGGGTGTCGCCAATGGGGGAGCCGTTGGCGATATTGCCGCCGACTGTCGCGGCGGCGCGCACCTGCTGGGAGGCGAAGCGGCGGAGCATTTCGGCGAAGGACGGGTGCAGCGGTTCCATTGCGGTGCGCAGGGCGTTCATGTCTGCCATGGCGCCAATGCGGACGGCGGTGTCTGTGACCTCAATGTCCTTCAGGTCTGTGCAGCCGTCCAGGAAGATCATCTGCGGCAGGTGGCGCAGATGCTTGGTGACCCAGAGGCCGACGTCGGTGGCGCCGGCCACGAGGGTTGCATCCGGGTTGGCGCTGTAGAGTTCGGCTAGTTCGTCTGCGGAGGCGGGCAGCAGCGGGGGCGTTGGCGCAGGGGTGCCGGAGGGGTGCGCTGCCCCCCGGCCTGCGGTCTCCCCCCGGAGTATTTCGGAAAAAGTGAAAGAGGTTTCATCCGCGATCCATTCCGGGACCGGGGCGCCGTTGGCGGCCTCGGCGGCGCGGATGATCGGGGCGTAGCCGGTGCAGCGGCAAAGGTTGCCGGCCAGCTGGTCGTCAAAATCCGCCGCACCGTTGGTGTGGGCGGTCACCATCGACATGATGAAGCCGGGCGTGCAGAAACCGCATTGGCTGCCGTGATGATCGACCATCGCTTGCTGCACGGGGTGCAGGCTGCCGTCCGGGCCTGCGGCACCTTCGACAGTGCGGACAGATTTGCCGTTGAGCTGGGGCAGGAACAGAATGCAGGCATTCAGCGCTTTCGATCCGCGCCCGTCGGTGACCATGACGGTGCAGGCGCCGCAATCGCCTTCGTTGCAGCCTTCTTTGGTTCCGGTGAGACCCTTAGCGCCGCGCAGCCAGTCCAGCAGCGTGGACGATGGGTCTGCGTGTTCGATCAGAACGTCTTCACCATTCAGACGAAAGGCGAGTGCCATCTTCCCGAGACCGGCCGCGTTACCCTGTTGACCCGGTATGCCTCCCTTCGATGCGGCGTAGAAGGAAAGGCGGGCTGTGTGTTGCTTGCTGATACCAGCCTAGGGAGCAGCCCCTTGGCAAAGCAAGGAAAACCGCTGCTGCGCTGCAGTATTCCGCGGCGCAATTAAATTCCAAATGCGGCGGCTATGCTGTTATTTTTTATGCCTTTTAGCTGTATGTTTAGGGCGGGTCTCTCTTTGCGGGGCGAAACAGCTTCAAATTAATCCTGAAAATGGCGGGTAATCCTTTCGCTAATCCGGGAAGCAGGCTTTGCAGTTCGCTCTTTCACCGTGCTGCGGCAATAAGATAGCGTGGCGGTATGACAAGCTCTCCCCGATTCATTCACCTGCGCAGCCATACCGAGTATTCCCTGCTGGAAGGCGCGCTGCGGCTGAAAAAGCTGCCGGACCTGTGCAAAAAACACGGGATGCCGGCGATTGCTGTGACCGATACCAATGCCATGTTCTCGGCGCTGGAATTTTCTGTGACGCTGTCCGGTGCAGGCATCCAGCCGATCCTGGGCTGCCAGGTCGATCTGACCTTTCAGCAGGCGGAGCCGGGCGGCAAGCCCAAGCTGCCCGCGCCCCTGGTGCTGCTGGCGCAGAGCGAAGAAGGGTATGAGGGCCTGATGCGGCTGTCGTCCTGTCTGTATGTGGACAATGGCGGACAGCTGCCGCAGGTCACATTGGAGGATCTGGAGGCCAACAGCGCGGGGCTGATCTGCCTGAGCGGCGGGCCGGACGGGCCGGTGGGGCTGTTGCTGCAGCAGGGACAGCGGCCGGCGGCAGAGGTGCTGATGCAGCAGCTGAAGCGGATTTTTCCGGATCGGCTGTATGTGGAACTGCAGCGCCACCCCGGCGAGCACGGCCAGCCGGAGGCGGAAAAGCAGACCGAACGCGGCCACGTGGAGATGGCCTATGCGATGGAACTGCCGCTGGTCGCGACTAATGACGTCTATTTCCCGAACACCGAAATGTACGAGGCCCATGATGCGATGATCTGCATCGCTGAGGGTGCCTATGTCGACCAGTCCGAGCCGCGCCGCCGGCTGACCGCGCAGCATTACTTCAAAAGCCAGGAAGAAATGGTGGCGCTGTTTGCCGACCTGCCCGAGGCGGTTGAAAACACGGTGGAGATCGCCAAACGCTGCGCGTTCAAGGCCTATTTGCGGGATCCGATCCTGCCCAAATTCGCTGATGATGAGGTTTCAGAACTGCGCCGCATCGCCAATGAGGGCCTGCAGAAACGCCTGGCGGTGATCCCGCACGCGGTGAGTTTGGAGGAGTACCAGGCACGGCTGGATTTTGAGCTGGGCATCATTGAGGGCATGGGATTCCCCGGCTATTTCCTGATCGTTGCGGATTTTATTCAATGGGGCAAGGATCAGGGCATTCCGGTGGGGCCGGGGCGGGGCTCGGGCGCGGGATCGTTGGTGGCTTATGCGCTGACCATTACCGACCTTGACCCGCTGCGCTATTCGCTGCTGTTTGAGCGGTTCTTGAACCCGGAGCGGGTATCGATGCCCGACTTCGACATCGACTTTTGCATGGACCGCCGCGAAGAGGTGATCCGCTATGTGCAGCAGAAGTACGGCCGCGACAAAGTCGGGCAGATCATCACATTCGGTGCGCTTCTGTCCAAGGCGGCGGTGCGCGACATCGGACGGGTCCTGCAGATGCCCTACGGCCAGGTGGACCGGCTGTCCAAGATGATCCCGGTGGAAGGGGTGAAACCGGTTTCTATCGAAAAGGCGCTGGTGGATGAACCGCGGCTGAAGGAAGAGGCGCGCAATGAGCCGGTGGTGGACCGGTTGCTGACCTATGGCCAGCAGGTCGAGGGGCTGCTGCGCAATGCCTCGACCCACGCGGCGGGGGTGGTGATCGGCGACCGGCCGCTGGATGCGCTGGTGCCGCTCTATCAGGACCCGCGGTCCGACATGCCGGCCACCCAGTTCAACATGAAATGGGTGGAGCAGGCCGGGCTGGTGAAGTTCGACTTCCTTGGCCTGAAAACCCTGACCGTCATTCAGAATGCGGTGGACCTGATCAAACAGTCTGGCCGCGATCTGCATACCGGCGAGGACGGCACGCAATTGTACGATCCGCCCGAAGGCGCGGTGAATGAAATCAACGCCATTCCGCTGGACGACAAGGTTACATACGAACTTTATTCGCGGGCCAAGACGGTGGCGGTGTTCCAGGTGGAATCCACCGGCATGATGGATGCGCTGAAGCGCATGAAGCCGACCTGCATCGAGGACATCGTGGCGCTGGTGGCGCTGTACCGGCCCGGCCCGATGGAGAACATCCCGACCTATTGCGAGGTGAAGAACGGGCTGAAGAAGATCCAATCGGTGCATCCGCTGATCGATCATATCCTGGAGGAAACCCAAGGCATCATCGTCTATCAGGAACAGGTGATGCAGATTGCCCAGGTGATGGCCGGCTACAGCCTGGGCGGCGCCGACCTGCTGCGCCGGGCGATGGGTAAGAAAATCAAGGAGGCGATGGACGCCGAACGCCCGAAGTTTGAAAAGGGCGCGGCGGAGAATGGCGTGCCTGCCAAGAAGGCCTCGGAAGTCTTCGACCTGCTGGAGAAATTCGCCAACTACGGCTTCAACAAGTCGCACGCGGCGGCTTATGCGGTGGTCAGCTATCAGACCGGCTGGCTGAAGGCGAACCACCCGGTGGAGTTCATGGGCGGCGTCATGAACTGCGATATCCATCTGACCGACAAGCTGGCGATCTACTTTGAAGAGGTGAAGAAAGGGCTGGGGCTGAAATACGTGCCGCCCTGCGTGAACCGGTCGATGGCGACGTTTAATGTGGTCAAGGGCGAGTTGGTCTATGCGCTGGGCGCGCTGAAGAACGTTGGTGTTGACGTGATGCGGCTGGTCACCGAGGCGCGCAATGAGAGCGGGTATGATCGGGTTTTTGTGAACCTGTTCGATTTTGCCCGCCGGGTGAATTTGAAGCGCGTCGGCAAGCGGCCCTTGGAGATGCTGGCGCGGGCAGGGGCGTTTGACCAGCTCGACCCCAACCGCCGCCGGGTGTTCGAAAGCCTCGGCCCGTTGGTGGATTACTCTGCCGCGGTGCATGACCAGCGCAATTCCAGCCAGGTGTCGCTGTTCGGCGAGGCGGGCGAGGATCTGCCCGAACCACGCCTGCCGAGCGTACCGGACTGGCTGCCGGCCGAGCGGCTGAGCGAGGAATTCAAGGCGATCGGGTTCTACCTGTCAGGCCATCCGCTGGACGACTACATGCCCGCGTTGAAGCGCAAGGATGTGATGACGCTGGACGAAGTGACGGCGAAGGCCGAGCGCGGCCCGTTCATGGCCAAGATGGCGGGCGTGGTGGCCGGGCGGCAGGAGAGGAAATCCGCCCGCGGCAACCGCTTTGCCTTTGCCCAGCTATCGGATCCTTCCGGTGCCTTTGAGGTGACACTGTTTTCCGAAGTGCTGGAGAAATCCCGCGAGTTCCTGGAGACCGGCGCCAAGGTTGTGATCACCGCCGAGGCGACGATGGAGAGCGATCAGCTGAAACTGCTGGTGCGCTCGGTTGGTCCGGTGGACAGCGCGATTGCCGATGCCGGGCGCAGTTCTTTGCGGGTTTACCTGAGTGATGCCGCGGCGGTTGGCACCGTGGCGCAAGTGCTGGAGGACGCCAAGGCGGCGGCCCGCAATGCCGCGCGCGGCGAGGTCTACATGTACCTGCAGGATCCGGGCCTGCCCGGCGATGTGGAGATGGATCTGGGCCAGGCGTTTCCGATCAACCCGCAGATCAAAGGGGCGCTGAAGTCGCTGGACGGGGTGCTGGATGTGGAGGAGATTTGAGGTGGTAATTTTTAGGAATAATGTAAATGGCAAAGTACAGTGTTCGGCATGATAAAACCGAAGTTCACGGAGGTTTTCTTTCCGATGGAAAAGTAGCGCTGGGTCTCACTATCGGTCTGTTAAGTGCGATCTTGTTTTTTGTTTTTGGGCAGCAGGAGATTTCCGGCTTTGGTGCTCAAAATAGCCTAAGGGTCATTCCCATTGTAGTTTCTTTGTTGGTTGCAGGGGCATCAACAACTCTAGCCGCGAAAGCACTCACTGAGCAAAGCAAAGCGCGGGAAGCGGCTACGGATCCAGTTCTCATCGCACACTTTGGTCAGCGAGAAGATGCTCGCGAAGTGATTACCTTCAACGTTTCAAATGTTGGCGCGGGCGCGGCACTTAACGTTGCACTGGACATTGAAGAGCCGGCCGACAATCTGCTGAAACGTGATTTATTTGTTAACATCTTTGATAAGCATCACATTTTCACGGTCATCCCGCATAACAAGTCGGTGAAATTCAGTTTAGGGGTGGGGTGGCGGCTGTTAGGGGAAAAACCTCTGCCTCCTTTTGCTGTTTCATTAGTGTATGAAGATTTAGCAGGAGGGGAATATCGTAGCAATTTTGTGCTCGACATACGAGAGATGGCAAAGCTTGGAGCGGATAAGTCTCCGGAAATGAGAATGGTGTCTGCACTTGAAAAAATTGCTTTGTCCGTAGAGCAAAAGAACAAGTCTGATGTGTACGCTAAGTGAACCGTCTTTGAGGATGTCTCCGGTAGTCTTAGAAACTTTTGCCCGGAACAACGGCGCGGAGCGCCCCGGGCCTGCGGCAGCCCGTCGGGCGGGCTGGCGCAATGGCAAGGCCGGGTGCTCCGCCGGAGAAGTCGTACGGGTTTGGCCGGGATAAACTGCTCCGAACACCTGTTGAGGCGCCAGCCCACGGGCTGCCGCAGGTCCGTCATGACGGGATTTTCTCAGTAGTGCGGCGGGCGTTCGTCGCCAAAGACTGCGCCGCCGGTGCTGTCCTGCTCGCGGGTGGCCTCGCGCTGCATCAGCATGGCGACGCGGCGGGTCAGGGTGTCGATCTCCTGCTGCTGGCGGGCGATCACGTCGCTCATCTCCTCCACGCTGCGGGTCAGATGGGCGATTTGCTCTTCCAGATGCTGCATGGGGCTCTCCTGTGCGCGGCTGGCCTGTCATAGGGGCATTGCCTGCCTGGGTCCATGGGGCGGCTGTTGCTGACGAGGGTTTTCTGGTGGAAAACCAGCGGGCCTCCGGCGGGGATGTTTCCGCCAGAAGAAGGCGGCGCGGCGCTAGGGCCGTTGGGTTCCTGCGTTCCTGTGTGCGCCCGGCTCCTTCTTGCTGTTGCGGCTGGCATCCGCTAGACCGCCGGGCAAGTGAAACCGCTACCCGTGAGGAGGCCGAACATGGCCAAAGTGAAGAAACAGCCCCGCCCCAAGGCACAAACGCCCAAGGGGTTCCGCGACTATTTCGGTGCGGAGGTGACCCAGCGCAGCGAGATGCTGCGGGCCATTGCGGGTGTGTATCATCATTACGGGTTCGAGGCGCTGGAGTCCGCGGCGGTGGAAACCGTTGAGGCGCTGGGCAAGTTCCTGCCCGATGTGGACCGCCCCAATGAGGGTGTGTTTGCCTGGCAGGAGACCGAGGACGATGGAAACGGTGACTGGATGGCGCTGCGCTATGACCTGACGGCGCCCCTGGCGCGGGTCTATGCCCAGCACCGCAATGATCTGCCGACGCCGTACCGCCGCTATGCGATGGGACCGGTCTGGCGCAATGAAAAGCCGGGACCGGGCCGCTTCCGCCAGTTTTATCAGTGTGACGCGGACACTGTTGGCACCGCCTCGATGGCCGCTGACGCCGAGATCTGCGCGATGCTGTCGGACACGCTGGAGACCGTCGGCATTCCGCGCGGCGACTATCTGGTGCGGGTGAACAACCGCAAGGTTCTGAACGGCGTGCTGGAGGTGATGGGGATCGGTGACGACCCTGCTGTACGTGACAACGTTCTTCGCACTATCGACAAGTTCGACAAGGTGGGTGAGGCCGGCGTACGCGAGCTGCTGACCAAGGGGCGGCTGGATGCGTCGGGTGCTTTCATCGACGGGGTTGGCCTGTCTGATGATCAGGCCGCGCCGGTACTGGCGTTTCTGACCTCAAAGGCGGCGGAGGCGGCGGGCACCATTGCCAATCTGCGTGCTGCGGTGGGCGACAGTGCGGTGGGTCAGGAGGGCATTGCCGAACTGGAGCAGATCGGCGAGCTGCTGGCCGCGGGCGGCTATGGCAAGGACCGGATCGAGATCGACCCGTCGGTTGTACGCGGGCTTGGCTATTACACCGGGCCGGTGTTTGAGGCGGAGCTGACCTTTGATATCCTTGACGAGAAGGGCCGCAAACGGCAGTTCGGATCGGTTGCGGGCGGCGGGCGCTATGATGGTTTGGTCAAGCGCTTTACCGGGCAGGAAGTGCCTGCAGTGGGTGTGTCCATTGGCGTTGACCGGCTGCTGGCGGCGCTGCATGCTAAGGGGCGGCTTTCGGCAGAGGCTGCCGGCCCCGTTGTGGTCACCGTAATGGACCGTGACCGGATGGCGGATTACCAGGCGATGGTGGCAGAGCTGCGCAATGCGGGCATCCGGGCGGAGGTTTACCTGGGCAATCCCAAGAATTTCGGCAACCAGTTGAAATATGCGGATAAGCGGAATTCGCCCGTGGCCGTGATCGAAGGCGGCGATGAAAAAGCCAATGGCGTGGTGCAGATCAAGGACCTGATCCTGGGTGCCAGGATCGCTGAGAGTGCGACCCTGGAAGAGTGGAAGGAACGTCCGAGCCAGTTTGAAGTGCCGCGCAAGGAACTGGCCGCCAAGGTGCGGGAAATTCTGGACGGGCAGGACTGATCATGGCGGCTCAATCGCAAATTCAGGCCCGCGCTGCGATGCTGCGGGTCCGCTTTGAGGCCGCAGGCGCGCAGGTGGTGGACACGCCGCTGCTGCAGCCGGCCGGCACGTTGCTGGATCTTTACGGCGAGGACATCCGGGCGCGCGCCTATGTGACCTCAGATGCGCTGCACGGCGAGCAGATGCTGCGCCCGGATTTCACTGTGCCGGTGGTGGAGGCGCATATGCGCCACGGGGCGGAGCCTGCGCGTTACACCTATTCAGGCGAGGTGTTCCGGCGGCAGGAGATCGACCCTGACCGGCCCAACGAATACCTGCAAGTCGGCTATGAGGTGTTTGAGCGCAACGATGCGGCGGCAGCGGATGCGGAGGTGTTTGCGCTGTTTGCGCTGCAGGTGCGCGGGCTGCCTTTGCGGGCGGCAACCGGCGATATCGGCATTCTGATGGCCGCCGTGCAAGGGCTGAAAACCAGTGAGAAGCGCAAGGCGGCGCTGATGCGCCATATCTGGCGGCCGCGCCGGTTCCGGGCGTTGCTGGACCGGTTCGCGGGCCGGGCATCGGTTCCGGAGAACCGCAAGAAGCTGCTGGAGACCGAGGGCGATCTGACCGGGTCGGCGGTGGAGCTTGGCAAACGCCGCGCGGCAGAGGTGCAGGCGCGGGTTGAAGCGCTGCGCGAAGATGCCAAGGCACCGCCGATTGCCGAGAATGAGCTGCTGGCGCTGGAAGCGCTGATGGCGGTACGCGAAACGGTTCCCTACGCGGTAGAGCAGATGCGCGACATCGCCGTGGACCTGCCGCAGATCAATCTGGCGCTGGACCGCCTGGATGAACGCACCGCGGCGATGAAAGCGCGCGGAGTGGATGTGGAGACCCTCGATTTCGAGGCCTCTTACGGGCGCACCTCGATGGAGTATTACGACGGGTTTGTGTTCGGCTTTTACGCCGAGGCGCGGCCTGATTTGCCGCCGATCGCCAGCGGCGGGCGCTATGATGCGCTGACCCGGCGGCTGGGCGGGGGCAAGGAAATCCCGGCGGTCGGCGGTGTGCTGCGCCCGGACCTGATGCTGCAGCTTGAGGAGGTGCGCGCATGAGTTTGAAGCTGGGGGTGCCGTCCAAGGGGCGGCTGATGGAGAAGACATTCGACTGGTTCGCCAAGCGCGGCGTGACGTTGGCGCGCACCGGGTCCGACCGGGAATATGCCGGCGCGGTCGAGGGTGTTGCGAACATGGAGCTGGTGCTGCTGTCGGCGGGGGAAATCCCGCGCGAGCTGGCGGCGGGGCGGATCCATCTGGGCGTCACCGGCACCGATCTGGTGCAGGAGAAGCTGCCGCGGTTCGAGCAGCAGCTAGAGAGCCTGGCCGAAATGGGTTTTGGCCATGCCGACCTGATCCTGGCGGTGCCGCAGTTCTGGATTGATGTGGACACGCTGGATGACCTGGATGCGGTGGCGTCTGCCTTTCGCTCCGCGCATGGGCACCGGTTGCGGATTGCCACCAAATACCACCGGCTGGTGCGGGAATTCCTGACCGATGCCGGGGTGGCGGATTACCAGCTGGTGGACAGCCAGGGCGCGACTGAGGGCACGGTGAAGAACGAGACCGCCGAGATGGTGGCCGACATTACCTCGACCGGCGAAACGCTGCGGGCCAACCATCTGAAGCTGCTGGCGGACGGGCTGGTGCTGAAGTCCCAGGCGACGCTGTGGCGCAGCCGGGTGGCGAAATACGGGCTGGATGAGAAGGCGGCTCTGAATACGCTGCTGGACCTGCTGGAAGGCCGAAAGCAGGCGGGACCGCCCGCGCGCTAGCGCGGGCTGCGCCCGCCGCCATTCGGGCATCTTTGATGCCTGCAATGGCGGCGGGAGATCCTCTTTTTTGAACCCAAAGCGGTCCCTGAGCCAGTGTTCTCCCGCCCGGCGCAGCGGCATCCAGGATGCCGCCGTTCCGGTTGGGCCGGGCGCCGGGCTGACGCCCGGCGCTGGCGAGGCACGCCGCGGGGGGGGCGGAAAGCCTCAGATCACTCCGATTTCCGCCAGTGCCTGCGAGAGTTCCAGCGGCAGCGGCTCTTCTTGGCTTTTGCCGGCAGGCAGGTCGGCGGGTGAGTCTTCAGTCTTCAGATAGCGCCAGCCCTGGAACGGGCGTTTCGGTGCAGTGTGGGTGCGGTGCAATTCCGGTTCCAGAATGATGGCGCAGCGGCGGATGCCGTCTTCGCCGGTCACCTCATCCATTCGCAGCACGCGCTGGCGGCATTGGATCAGCCCCTTGATCACCCAATAGATCGAGCCGCCATTGAGGATCTCCGCCTCGCGCTTGGGCCACATGCGGGTGACGTGGCGTGGCAGGCCCTCCGGCAGTTCCCGGCGGCGCATCTCCTGCCAGGCCATCAGGCTTTCAACGCTTTCGGTGCCAACCGAAAGCTTCACAAGGTTCACGCGTTTATCCACAGGTTCCCCACAGAGTCGTCCAGAGCGGCACCTTTATATAGTAGTTCGGAGTTTGGCGCTAGCAAGGTCTTGTGGTACACTCGGTAATAAATTCTCAACGATGTACGTTTTCAGCGTTGAGAAATCCGCCTTGCCTGTAGTATCGAAGCCGCCATTCAAGCTGCATTCGTGCTGCCACACGACTCAAAGGATTCGCCATATGAGCCGCTTCGCCGCCCCCATCGCCGAGCAAATCTGGGATATGAAATACCGTTTCAAGCAGGCCGATGGCACGCCGATCGACGTCACCGTCGAGGACAGCTGGCGGCGCATTGCGCGCGATTTGGCGCGGGCGGAGCAGGCGCCGGATGCCTGGGAGGAGAAGTTCTTTGCCGCGCTGGAAGACTTCAAATACCTGCCCGCGGGCCGGATTACCGCAGGCGCCGGCACCGCGCGTCAGGTAACCCTGTTCAATTGTTTTGTGATGGGCACCGTGCCGGACAGCATGTCGGGGATTTTCGACATGCTGAAAGAAGCAGCGCTGACCATGCAGCAGGGCGGCGGCATCGGTTATGACTTCTCGACCATCCGGCCGCGCGGTGCGGATGTGAAAGGCGTGGCGGCGGATGCCTCCGGCCCGTTGTCGTTCATGGATGTGTGGGATGCAATGTGCCGCACCATCATGTCGGCGGGCTCGCGCCGCGGTGCGATGATGGCCACCATGCGTTGCGACCACCCGGATGTTGAGGCTTTCATCACTGCCAAATCCGATTCTGCCCGCCTGCGCATGTTCAACATGTCGGTGCTGATCACCGATGCTTTCATGGACGCGGTCAAGGCCGACGGGTCCTGGGAACTGGTGTTTGACGGCAAGGTCTATCACACCGTGCAGGCGCGCGATCTGTGGAACAAGATCATGCAGGCGACCTATGATTATGCCGAACCCGGCGTTATCTTCATCGACCGGATCAACAAGGCCAACAACCTCTCCTATATCGAAAACATCTGCGCCACCAACCCCTGCGGCGAGCAGCCGCTGCCGCCCTATGGTGCGTGCCTTTTGGGTTCGGTCAACATGGCGCGGCTGGTGGCCAGCCCGTTTGAGAAAGACGCGCATCTGGACCAGGAGGCGATGCAGGAGCTGGTCGCGACCGCGGTGCGGATGATGGACAACGTGGTCGATGTCTCCAAATTCCCGCTGGAGGCACAGGCGCAGGAAGCCAAGAACAAGCGCCGGATCGGCCTGGGGGTCACGGGTCTGGCTGATGCGCTCTTGATGCTTGGTCTGGAGTACGGCTCCGACGAAGCGGCGCGTCAGACCGACGAATGGCTGCATAGCATAGCCCGCGCCGCCTATCTGGCGTCGGTGGATCTGGCCAAGGAAAAGGGCGCCTTCCCGCTGTTCGACGCCGAGGCCTATCTGAACTCCGGCAACATGCTGAACATGGATGACGATGTGCGCGACGCAATCCGCGAGCACGGCATCCGCAACGCGCTGCTGACCTCGATCGCGCCGACCGGCACCATTTCGCTTTATGCAGGCAACGTATCCTCAGGCATCGAGCCGGTGTTTGCCTATGCATACACCCGCAAGGTGCTGCAGAAGGACGGGTCGCGCACCGAAGAGGAAGTGGTCGATTACGCAGTGCAGATGTACCGCGAGAAATTCGGCGCCGATGCCAAGCTGCCCGGTTACTTCGTCAACGCCCAGACCCTGCCGCCCGCGGCCCATGTCAAGATGCAAGCAGCGGCGCAGAAATGGATCGACTCGTCGATCTCTAAGACCATCAATTGCCCGGAAGACATCTCCTTTGATGACTTCAAGGACGTTTACATGCAGGCCTGGGATCAGGGCTGCAAAGGCTGCACCACCTACCGTCCGAATGACGTGACCGGCTCGGTTCTGTCGGTCAGCGAAAGCGCCGACACCGCGCCGGGCGAGACCGCCCAGGCACCGCATGAGAGCGATAGTGCCGAAGTGGTCTACATGTCCGAGCCGCTGGACCGCCCGCAGTCGCTGGAGGGCCATACCTACAAGCTGAAGTGGCCGGACAGCGAGCACGCGATCTATCTGACCATCAACGACATCATCATCAACCACCACCGCCGCCCGTTCGAAGTGTTTATCAACTCCAAGAACATGGAGCATTATGCCTGGACGCTGGCGCTGACCCGGATGATTTCAGCCGTGTTCCGCCGCGGCGGAGATGTGTCCTTTGTGGTCGAGGAGTTGAAAGCGGTATTCGACCCGCGCGGCGGCGCCTGGGTTCAGGGCAAGTATATCCCGTCGATCCTGGCTGCAATCGGCGGCGTGATCGAGACGCATATGGTCAAGACCGGCTTTCTGGAAGGTGAGGGCATGGGCCTGAAATCCGACCCGCAGGCGCAGGTGGTGAACCTGAACGCCCCGCGCGGCAAGGCCTGCCCGAGCTGCGGCCAGTTCGACATGCAGATGGTTGAAGGCTGCATGACCTGCCGCAGCTGCGGCCACTCGAAGTGCGGCTGAGGGGGCATGGGGGCTTTTTTGTCGGTTGACGTCCGACAGCGGAACTGCGTCTTTGCGACAAAAAACGGGTTTTTGATCTAGGCTTCTACGGCGCTGTAGAACTGTCCGTTTGGGCGGCAAAGTACCTCACCAATCAGAGAAGGCGGAGCTAGTGCTCCGCCTTCCTCGCTTTCTGGGTGGGTACTTGCGAAACTGGACTGCTTTCCGCAGTCATTTGCAATTCCTTGAGCCCAATATTGTTTGCCGCTCAACCCAGTATGACCTCCTGTTGTCAACGCGACCTAGCCTGAAGTTCAATGCTCAAGAAGGGCCGACAGCGTCCTTTCAGTGAGGTCTTCCGCAAAGTGCAGGTCCAGTTCGACCCGGGCGTTCGACGCGGTGTCTTCCGCGAACCTGCGGACCATTGCGCGCTCCCAGCAAGACAGCTTGCCCAGGATCATTAGGTCAATGTCCGAGTGCTCTCGGAAGTCCCCCTTAGCGAGGGATCCGAAAAGCTCATGTGCGATCCCTTTGCGTGCCAATTCCGAATGAATCGTCTGCCAGGCGGCTTTTGCCGCCTTCAGATGCAGTTGCCTGCGCTGCTCCTGCAAAACTTCGAAACGTGTCATCCGGGTCTCCCTGCCCCCAAAATATAGGCTGCTCCGGTAACTGTCATGGGAAAGGTTGATTTGGGGCAGCTGCATGGCCACAAGCGAAAGCTTGATTCGGGAAATGGCAAAGGGTCGTTCGCGGTACTCGTGTAAACAGGGCGGGAATCGGACCTTCTCCGCAGGCGCGAGCCGAACATGGTGAAACGTTGGAAGCCGACCTTCAGGCAACGCCGCATTAGGTTTCTGTTCTGCATCGCCGCAGGTCAACAGCCCCATATCGGCTGTTAGCACCTGGCAGCCTCTCGCCGGTGCAGCATGCCGCGAACGGCGCTAAGCGGCCATTGCAAGGTCCATCACGGAAAGTAGCCGATCCCAGTCCAATCTTCATGATGCGCTCGTTCACTACGGATTGACATGCAGCGGCGCGTGTGCAGCATCGATCCAAATTCACCAAGGGTTGCATTATGTCAGAAGTCATTGATCAGGGAGCTACAGTTGAGGAAGGTCAGAACCTTAGAGTAGCGTTCTCTACAACGGATAAGGTCAATTTCTCCTCTGCCCAGAACGGTGTTTCGATCCTGCGCAAGATTACCTTGATCAATGGGACAGATGCGCCGCTGGAAAACCTCGCTATTTCCATCGAGAGTAGCCCCTCCGTCATCAAACCTAAAACTTGGACGATGGATCGGCTCGGCCCCGGCGAAGAGAGGAACCTGTCAGACCTCGAAACGCCCTTGAATGACACGCTTCTATCCGGGCTGAACGAAGCGGAATTTGGCCAGTTGACCTTGAAGGTGTCCGCCAATGACACCGAGTTGTTTCGCGAAGAGCGCCGGATCGAAATGCTGGCCCGCGATGAGTGGGGCGGGATCGGTGACATGGCGCATCTGCTGGCCGCTTATGTCTCGCCCAATGATGCCGTGGTGGCGGCGATCCTGAAGGAAGCGGGTCGGTTGCTGGAGCGTGGCGGGCAGAGTGGCGCAATTGACGGCTACCAGTCGAAAGACCCGGGACGGGCGTGGATGTTGGCAGGAGCGATCTGGTCTGCGACAACGGCGCTCGGGCTCACTTATGCTTTTCCGCCGGCCTCTTTTGAGACCCGCGGACAGAAGGTACGCAGCCCTGCGCGCATCAAGTCCGAGGGGCTGGCTACCTGCCTGGACAGCGCCTTGCTGCTGGCAGCGTGTTTCGAAGCTGCCGGCCTGAACCCGGCGGTCCTGTTTTCCGAGGGCCACGCCTGGACGGGCGTATGGCTCACGGAGCGCGATTTCGGCCAGGTGACGGAACCTGACGTGATGACCGTGCGCAAGGCAATTGACGCGCTTGAGTTCGTCACGATGGAAACTACGCTTCTGACAAAGCGACCGACAATTGGCTTTGAACAGGCGGTCAGCGCGGGCCGAGATCTGACGGCGGAGCGCAACGAACACACGTTCCAGCTGGCTGTCGATATTCGCCGGGCACGCGTCGCGCGTATTCGGCCTCTTGCTTCCCACAACACCGAGACAAGCCAGGACGCCGAGCAGATCGAGGCCGCGCCGCCAGCCCTGCCGAAACCGCTGGCTTTCGATTTCCTGCCGGGTGATCTGGTGGACGAAGAGCCCCAAACGCCGCAGGATCGGATTTCCCGCTGGCAACGCAAGCTGCTCGACCTCTCCCTGCGTAATCGCCTGCTCAATTTCCGTGATACCAAGCAGACACTTCCGTTCATCTGTCCTAACGTATCGAGCCTCGAAGACCAACTGGCCGACGGCAAGAAATTCAAAGCCCTTGCACTCAAGGACGAAGACCCGGTTGGGCAGCGTGACCTGCTCAACAAGGAAGAACCGAAGCTGCTCGAAGAGGTCGCGCGTGATGCCTTCGCCAAGGGACAAGTGGCGGTTCCGCTGACGGGAAAGGATACCAACAACCGCCTCCTGGCATTGTTTCGCAAGGCCAAGAGCGACATGCAGGAAGGCGGCACCAATACGTTGTTCCTTGCGGCAGGTTTTCTGCGCTGGAAAAAGACCGAAACCGATACGCGCAGCTACCGCGCACCTTTGCTGTTGATTCCCGTCAAGATTTCGCGCCGCTCGGCCCAATCCGATTTCATTATCGAGCATCACGAGGATGATGTCCGCCTGAACGCGACCTTGCTCGAATTCCTTAAGCGCGACTTCGACCTGCACATCCCAGAACTTGAGGGTGAGTTGCCGCGTGATGACAGCGGCTACGACCTGCCGCTGATCTTCGAAATCATGCGACGCAAAGTGCGTGACGTGGCCGGGTTCGAGGTGGTGGAAGAATTGGCCATGTCCACCTTCTCCTTTGCCAAGTTCCTGATGTGGAAAGACCTGGTCGACCGGACGGACAGCCTACGCAACAGTGCATTGGTGCAGCACCTCGTCGACAATCCCACAGAGCCGTTCCTTGCCGAAGGCGCAGCGACCCTACCATCTGCCGTAGATGTGGATCGACGGGTGGCGCCCCGGGATCTCTTCACGCCATTGCCTGCGGATTCGTCGCAGTTGTCGGCAGTGCTTGCCGCACAGGAGGGGCACGACTTTGTCCTGATCGGCCCGCCTGGTACGGGTAAAAGCCAGACTATCGCCAACATCATTTCGCAGTGCCTTGCAGTGGGCAAGACGGTGCTTTTCGTTGCCGAGAAATCCGCTGCGCTGGACGTGGTTCATCGCCGTCTATCGGCGCACGGGCTGGGCGATGCAGTGCTGGAGCTACATTCCAACAAGGCGGACCGAAAGTCCGTTCTTGACCAACTCGGGCGCAGCTGGAACCGGCAGGGCGAGGTGTTCGAGGCAGAATGGATTCGCGTGACCGACGATCTCTCGATCACACGCACTCAGCTGAATCAATACGTGGCCACGCTACACCGCAAGGGAACCCAGGGGTTCAGCGTCTACGACGCCGTGGGCCATGCTGCTCGCGCCGAGGTGCCCTTTAGCCTGGCCTTCGACAACAAGGATGCCCACGATGCCGAGAGCTATGCGCATTTGAACAACTTGGCCGAGGCGGTCGGGCGGTGCCATCAGATTGTCCAGGATCGCCCCGACTTGCCGCTGGTCGGTGCCGAAGAGTGGTCCTTTGGCTGGCAGGCGGAACTGTTACAGCGGGCTGAGAATTTGCGCAAAGCCTCCCGCGACCTGGCAGAGGGCGCAGCCGCTCTGTCTACACTGTGCGGGTTGCCTGATGATGCGCTGACCCGGGATCGGCTCGGAAAACTCGTGGCGCTCGCCGGATGGCCGGCAAGCGGGTCCGATGTCAGCTGGGGCCTGGATGCGGACCTATCGAAAGCGGAGCAGGAGAGCGAACGACTTGGCCCACTGCTGGACGCGCATCGGGACACGACCGGGGCGCTGTCGGCAAGCTATCCTCTGGATCGGCTTGGCTCGATACCGCTCGATCAGATGGACGCCGACTGGCGGCGTGCCCAGACAAAAATCTGGCCATTCTCGATCTTCGCCAAGTCTGCCGTGCGGAAGCTGCTTCAGACCTATGCCACGGACGGAAAGGCCGATCCGGCAACGGACATTACCGCCTTGGATACCTTGCGTCGGATCAACGGCGATATCGACACCATTGCACTGTCCGGCTGTCCTGCTTTCGACAAGGCTGCAACGGACGCCATCCGATTGACGCAGCTCATCGGAGAGGCGCAGCAGTTTCGTGCGGTGACTGACCCGCTGACACCGCAGGTCTCGGATCACTCGCGATGGACGAAGGCCAAAGCCGCACTGGCCCGCCGCGAGGCTGGCGACTTGCGGGCAGCCCTGGATCGTTTCCGCGTGCTTTTTCAAAGCTGGGCAACGCAGGCGAATGCGTTCCGGGACACTGCAGGAACCGACCCGACACAGCATTCCCTCAATGACCTCGCCCAGCTCCTTGATCAGACGCTACAAAACCGCGAAGCCTTGGAGGATTGGACGCGCTGGATGAACGTGCGCAATCAAGCCTGCGGGGCGGGAATGACCTCCCTGGTCGAAGCTGTTGAAGCCCGAACTATGGCTGGCCCGGCGGAAGAAGCGTTCACCACGGCCTACGCTCAGTGGTGGCTGCCGCAAGCCATGGACGCAGAACCCGTGCTGCGGGGCTTTTCCCATTGGTCACACGAGGACGCGATCACCAAGTTCCGCGCCCTCGACGATCGCGCTACCGAGATGGCGGCAGAGCAAGTCCTTCACCGCATCCGGCATGGACTGCCAGCCCGCGACGGCGTGGCCCGCAAATCCGAGTTGGGAACCCTGCACCACCAGCTCGGCCTGCAACGCCCCAGCATGCCGATCCGAACGCTGATCTCTGAGATGCCGGATACCTTCACCAAACTCGCACCTTGCGTGTTGATGTCGCCTCTGTCTGTCGCGCAATACCTGCCCGCCGGGCAAGCCGCCTTTGACGTGGTGATCTTCGACGAGGCTTCTCAGATCACGACCTGGGACGCGATCGGGGCTATCGCACGGGGACGGCAAGCTATCATCGTCGGCGACCCCAAGCAGCTGCCCCCAACTAACTTCTTTGGCCGCACCGAAGACACCGAAGTAGACCTGCCGGAAAGCGAAAAAGACCTCGCCTCGATCCTTGACGAGGTGGCTGCCGCTGGCATCCCGACCCAGCAACTCGACTGGCACTACCGCAGCCGGGATGAATCCCTTATCGCATTCTCCAACTGGCATTACTATGGCGGAAGACTGGTGACCTTCCCGTCTCCAACCACAGAGTCGCAGGCGGTGCAGTTGCACCAGGTCGATGGCACCTATGCCCGTGGTATGGGGCGCACTAACGAGGACGAAGCCCGCGCGATCACCCGCATGGTAGTGCGTCGCCTGACGGAATGGCTCGCCTTACCCGAAGAAGAGCGCCTTACGCTCGGCGTCATCACTTTTAACGGTGAGCAACAAGGGCTGATCCTCGACCTGCTGGACGAAGAACGCCGCAAGAACCCCGATCTGGAATGGTTCTTCGAGGATGATCGCGAAGAACCCGTCATCGTTAAAAATCTGGAAAACATCCAAGGGGATGAACGCGATGTCATGCTGTTCTCGATTACCTTCGGTCCGGATCACGCGGGCAAGCTGTCCATGGCCTTTGGCGCGCTCAACGGTGATGGCGGGGAAAAGCGGCTGAACGTAGCGATCACCCGCGCCCGGCAGGAGTTACACATCTTCGCCTCGATCCGCGCGGATCAGATCGATTTGACCCGCACGAAGGCGCTTGGCGTCAAACATCTCAAGGGCTTCCTCGACTTCGCGGCGCGTGGGCCGGTTGCACTGCCCTCGCAAGACGATGGATCGCTCGGCCCTGTGGAGAATGTCTTTGAGGCGGCGATCAAGGCGGCCATCGAGGCAAAGGGCTGGGAGCTGCGACCACAAATCGGCGTCTCCGGTTTCCGCATCGACTTGGGCGTCGTGCATCCGGATCATGCGGGCGTCTACCTTGCAGGGATCGAATGCGACGGGGCGACTTATCACGGCTCTGCCACGGCACGAGACCGGGACAAGGTTCGGCAAGCCGTTCTGGAAAACCTCGGCTGGAAGATCTTGCGCATCTGGTCTACCGACTGGTTCAAGAACCCAAAAGCCGTCGTGGAGCGCATCCATGATGCGCTGACGGAGCATCTGGAGGCAGATAGGGAAAGGCGCGCGGAAGAGCGCGGCGCTCGAACTGCATCGTTCGAAGAGGCTTTTCCAGCCGACGATATCCTACCCGCCGAGCGGCGTTTTGCAGCCGAAAGGGCAACGGTTCCGGTGGAAATGGAGCAACGGCCTGAACCAGGCATGCCTGCGCCTGAACACCGCGAGGGGCCTCTTGTTGCAGGAGTGATAGCACCGGAACATGATGAAACAGACGTAGCCGCCATCACGCAATCGGATGACCTTATCCCCGACCCGGTGCAATTCTACGAACCTTCCTACATCCCGCGTCTTGAGCGTTTGATTGCGGACATCGTCAGAACCGAAGGGCCACTTCCAGTGACGCTCCTTTCGCGGCGTGTTGCCCAACAACACGGGTGGCAACGTACTGGCCGGCGTATCGTTGAACAGGTGTGCTCGGCTTTAGCGCGTATCGATATCCATGACGAAAATGGCGTCGATTTTGCCTGGAGCAAGGGCAGCCACTCAGACCGTGTGCCGTTCCAGATTGATCTGAGTCGCAGCATCCGCGACATTTCACGAGCCGAGATCGCCTGGCTATGCGATGCAAATGCCAAGGCGCTCGATGAAAGCGATGATCCGGCTCGCGATTTGTCACGTCTGGCAGGCATTAACCGCTTAGTGGCCGACAGCCGAAGCTACCTCGAAACCTGTATTGAATGGCGAAGAGAAACTGCTTCAATGGCAGGTGCTGACGCTTCATAGGCAATTCCACATTCCGATCCCAAATTTGCCATAGCAGAAGCACACAAGAGCTATGGTGAATTCGACCCCGATGTCAGACTCAAGACCCGCTTACATTCACTCTGCGACGTCTTCTGTAGAACCGTTGGGGCGCAATCCTTGCGTCGGCTGCAGTGAGTGTAGATGGATGGAAGAGCCTATGCAGCCTTGGCCTCCCGGCTCGGATGCTGTGGGCGAAGAAGATCACTCGCAACCCAAAGCGGCCCTATGCCTGGTGGCCAGCCAAGCGGGTCAGCACATGCAGGTCGGGTGGGAAACAACCATTCGCCGCGGGGGCATTCCCACATCCTGGAGTAAAAGCGAACTTTGATCGCGTTCGACCCGGAAGAAGAGCGCGTGAAAAGTCTGGACGATGAACAAGTTTAGATTGATAATTCCACATCTGATTCAAAAATATTTGATCGTCCTGAAGAATTGTTTGAGCGTTATGAATACACCACCCACTCCCAAACCCACCTTGAAAATATCGGCCACGCACATTGGCCCGATCATGTCTTTGGATGCACCGCTTTCCAAAAACAAGCAAAACTTGATTTTTGCACGGAATGGGACCGGAAAATCGTTTCTGGCACGTTCCCTTCGCCTCTTGGATGAAGCTTCGTTAGAAGGAGTTACACCCGAAGAGATGCCTGAGCTTCTCGTCTCAGAGGAAGCGCACGCCGGGCAGGGCACGTTCCTGCTCTACGAGGATCAGGATTGCATCGGTAGCATTGGCTTGAACTGTCTTAGTCAGTCTGTCAGCTTTTCAGTCCCGCGCTACATTTTTCACGTGTTCTCAGAGGACTACATTGACTTTCACCTAAGGCAGAATTCCTTCGAGTTAGACGGGGAAATCACGCATGAGATAATCGTTGGTCAAGAGAACCTAACGCTGGATGCGAAAGAAAGCGAAGTGGTTTCGAAGAAACAGAATCTGGAAGTAGCCCGAAGGAATTTTGATGAGGACTTCGCGGCGCAAAAAAAGAAGCTGCAGGATGATTTTAGCATCAACGCTTCTTTAGGCGGCTTTAAGTCTCTGACCAGTAATGTGTTTCTTACCCCGTCTCAATCTTCAGATGAGCAACCATCAAAGACCTTGGTTGAGCTGCTCGCGGACTTCAACAAGTTTAAATCGCTTCCAAATGATCCCAAAATGCCCTTGGCAACCGAGCTGGATGGACTTGGATTGGATTGGGTTGCGATAAGTTCATCCTTAGAGAAAATCACGAGCCCATCGAGTGTGGCGGAGGAAGTGAAGTCCAAAATAGCAGCCGACCCAAGCTTTTTTCGTTCGGGCCTAAAGCTCACAACTACTAGCGCGAACGCCTGCCCATTTTGTACGCAAAGTTTGACAGAAGCTGCGCAGCTGGCTCTGTCAAAGTACCAAGAGTACTTTGAAGATGCAGAAGCAACGGAAAAAGACACTCTTGCACTACTGGAACGAAGCGTAAAGACCGCTCGCTCGAAGTTGACAGCTTGGAGGACACTGTACCTGACGGCGAAATCGAACTTTGATGATTTGAAGGCCTTCTTTCCATCGTTACAGGATAAAAACGTAGAAGACGAAAGCGCTGTGCTCGAAGTAATCGATGCGATTCTCGTTTCGATACTAAAGGCTTTGGCGTCTAAGCAGTTGGATTTGTCATGCGATCAAACGATACCTATCGAGAATGCTGCATCTGAATATGATCGGCTTGTTAAAATTTGTGGACGCAATAGAAAACTTTTCGCAGACTTATATAGCCTAGTGAGTAATTCTTCCAGCGAGCGGAAATCAATTCAGAACGAGGCGTGCAAAGCGTTTTCAATTGAATTTGGCAAGAACAAATCAGCAGATATCGACGCCATCATACTTCTCGGTCAACAGGCTCTGAACCTACAAGACGAGATCGACGAACTCCGGCGAACACAGGGCGATAAAGCAGACGCGCGAACTCGGGTGGCAGAAACCTTCACACTGCTCCTGAAGCGGTTCTTTGGGGTCAAATACTCATTTGATGCCACAACATTCAAAGTTTTACGCGAACAGAAAAATATGGTACGCGGAGGCGATAGAACCTTGAGCGACGGCGAAAAGTCCGTGATGGCATTTTGCTATTTCATTGCACAGAGTCACCTGAGAGTAAATAGCAACGATGACTATGAACGGCTGTATTTTGTCTTTGATGATCCAGTAACTTCGATGTCGTCCGACTATGTTTATTCAATTGTACAAACGCTAAAACTCTTGAGGATCAGCGCGGCTGGAGAAATCGAGTTCAACCCTAAATCGGGGAATCCAAGACCTCGAATGCTGATCCTGACCCATAACAACTATTTCTACAATGTTGCTAGCAGCAACGGTGCAATACCTAAATCTGGCCTTTTCCAACTGGTGCCCGGGACAACTCAGCATACGTTGGCGAGTCAGAAGGGCTTTGCTACGCCGCATCAACAACAGCTCAAGCATGTTCATGATGTTAGTATTGGGAAAGTAGAGCCCGATTTCATGACCCCAAACTCAATCCGGTCTGTCGTCGAAAGCATGTGGAAGTTTTGCCGACCAGATGTAGTTGATTTTGGATCGTTTTCTGAATTTCTAATCGACGAATGTGAGATTGAGTTGAAAAGCGTACTCATCAACGACTTATCGCATGGCGGGAAATTTGATGATCAGCCACACAAATCAGACGATATCATTGAAGCTGCGCGAGAGGCTATCACTGTAGTGAGGCGATTTGCTGAGGGTCAACTCAAGCACCTCTAGGAGTATTTTAGGTAATGTCTGAATTAAAAATCCAGTGTCCGAAGTGTTCCAATGAAATTGAGCTTACTGAGCAGTTGGCGGGCCCAATGTTGGCGGATCTGCGAGCATCGTTCGATAACGAACTGGCCAAGCGGGAAGAGCAAGCTTCAGAAGCGCTGGCTATTGCGCAGGCGCAAGCCAAAGAGGCTGCACAGGCTGAAATTGCGGCTGAGCAAGCGGCTTTGAAGCAGCGTCTTGATGCCCAGGACGAAAAGTTGAGACATGCCCAGGCAGCACAAGCTGTTGCGATAAAGCGTGAGCAAGAGCTTAAAGACAAAGAAGCGGAGATGGATTTAACGCTTCAAAAGATGCTTGCCGAAGAACGACCGGTGTTGGCTGAGAAACTGACCCGCGAGGCGGATGAAAGAGCGGCGTTGAAACTTGCGGAGCAAGCGCAAGTAATGGAGGGCATGAAACGCCAAATCGAAGCCCTTAAGCAGAAGTCCGAACAAGGTTCCATGCAAACCCAAGGGGAAGCAGCTGAGATAGTTCTTGAAGAAACTCTAGCGGCTGCATTTCCTATGGATGGTTTTGTACCGGTTGCGAAGGGAGTCAGCGGAGCGGATGTCCGCCAAAATGTAACCGGATCCAACGGAATCGCGGGGAGCATCCTTTGGGAAAGCAAGCGCACTAAAAATTGGACCGCCGGTTGGCTCGCCAAACTGCGCGACGACCAGAGGACATCGGGATGCGAGGTAGCGGTTATCACGTCTCAAGCATTACCCGAGGGAGTTGAAAGTTTCGGGATGGTAGATGGCATTTGGGTTTGCGCGCCACGCTATGCAGTACCGTTAGCATCATCCTTGCGGCAGGGTTTGATCGATGTGGCGGGAGCAAAGAGCCGCGCTATGGGGCAAGAAACCAAGATGGAGATGATCTACGACTATTTGACTGGCACTCAATTCAAACAGCGTGTCGATGCGATTGTTGAGCGTTTCGAGGACATGCAAGACAACCTACGCAAAGAACGCGTATTCATGGAAAAGCAATGGGCCTTGCGGGCAAAACAGATTGATCTGGTAATTATATCTACTGTTGGGATGCATGGTGACTTGCAAGGAATCGCAGGACGTTCCATGCCCGAAATTGAGAGTGTTCAAGGGCTGATGATTGGCAAAGACGACTAATGTCATGCCGCGCAATTCTAGTACGAAGAATGTCTGGTATCGAGATGTAGGCCTGTAAGATATTGATCGCTTTGGATGTTCGGTTTAGGCCGACGAGGTTCCGAAGAGCGCCCTCAGTTCATAACTTTGCACTGGCAGCTTCCTGCGCAAAGCGAACGCGGGAGGACGTCTTGGCTGCACCTGCGACGAAAGTCCGGCTAGTCCCGCGGAGGCCTTGCTTGGGATGAAATGCTGCATTCGGTTGCCAATGGCCGCTCTAGCGACCGCTGCATTGCGGTGGAGGGTTGTGACGAATGTCCGCAAAGGGCCGACTATGTCTTTGGTGAGCACAAGGAACTACGAACCATAGTAGCCTCGCTTCTCAAGCTTAGCGGCAGAGAGGCAGAGCATGGCATTTCGTAAGTTGTAGTGGTTCCGATGTGATCTGACAGTTGGCCGTTTTTCCGGCGGCGTCTGTCAGGTCAAGTTTGGTTCAGGAACTTTTCCTTCCAGATTTCTTTGCCCTCGATCATGGTCTGAAACGGCGTTCTGCCGCAACACATTTTGCCCTGATGAGTGCGCTCGTGGTTGTAGTGGTGCAGCCATTCGTCCAGATCGGCCTGCAAGGCTTCGATGCTGTCGTAGAGCTTCTTGCGGAACGCGACCTGATAAAACTCCTGCAACACCGTCTTGTGAAACCGTTCGCAGATGCCATTGGTCTGCGGTGATTTCACCTTGGTTTTGGTGTGGTCGATATCGTTGATCGCCAGGAAGAGCTGGAAATCGTGTTTGTCGACGCGCCCGCAGTATTCCGTCCCGCGATCTGTCATGATCCGCAGCACCGGCAGGTCGTGCTCGTCATGGAATGGCAGCACTCGGTCATTGAGCAGGTCGGCTGCGGTGATCGGTGTTTTGGTGGTGTAGAGCTTGGCATGCGCCACCTTGCAATAGGTGTCCACGTAAGTCTGCTGATAGACCCGCCCGACGCCCTTGAGGGTGCCGACATAAAACGTGTCCTGTGATCCCAGATAGCCGGGATGGGCTGTTTCCACCTCGCCGCAGGCTTCATCGTCGAGCTTCTTCTTCTCCAGCGCCTGCACCTGGGCCTCGGTCAGGATCATGCCGTCCTCGGCCACCTTGGCTTCCAACGCCCTCAGCCGGGCCTTGAAGTTCGCCAGATCGTGCCGCAGCCAGATCGACCGGACACCCGAGGGTGAGACGAAGACACCCAGCTTACGCAACTCGTTCGAAGTGCGGGCCTGACCGTAGGCCGGGAAATCAGTGGCGGATTTGATGACGGCCTGCTCGGTCGCGTCGTCCACCCGGTTTGCCAGATTGGGCTTGCGCCGGGTGCGCTCAAACAGCGCTTCCACGCCGCCTTCTTCAACGGCTGACTTGTAGCGATAGAAAGTATCCCGGCTATAGCCCATCACCTGACAGGCTTTCGAGACATTCCCCAGTTTCTCGGCCAGATTCAGCAGGCCGGTTTTGTGTTTGATGATCTTGTCGGTAGTATTCAACATCGTGGTTTCCTCGTTTCGATGGTTTGGTTGGCACCACCATCAAAACGGACAACCATCTCCCTTCAAGGGAACCACCGCCCCCAATCCAATTTGAAAAAATGGGGGCGGTGTCAGATCACATCGAGGCTAATTCACGTAAGTAGCGGTTCACAGGTTGTACCCAGGTTCCACCGCATTCCAGTACTGGTTTACAGGCAACCTTCGGGCCCGTTGCTCAATCTCTGGCAGGCTCACCGGTTGGAAATCCCAAGCGTCGACACCCACGTTTATGCTGTTGCGCGTACCTTGCCAGTTATTGTGGACGTGGCCGAACAATTGGAGCGCTTTGCGGCGGGCGCTCGGGAAGGTGATCATTGGGTAATGGCATAGGAACAACCTCCGGCCATCAACCAGAATCTCAGCCATGTCCCTGACGCTGTCCCATTGCAGCCTTCGAACCCAGGGACGGTCATGGTTCCCCGTGATCAGGTGCTTTTTGCCCGGGATCTGCTCGAATAATTGGCGCAGTCTTTCCCGTTCCTGGTTGGTGACCTTCCCAACGGCAAAGTCGCCCAGAATCCAAAAGTCATCATCGGGCTGCACGCGCGCCCGGTACCTCTCAAGGATGTGCGCATCCATTTCTTCAGCACTGGCATAAGGCCGGTTGCAGAAACGAATGGCGTTCTCATGGCCAAAGTGCGGGTCAGCGGTAAACCAAACAGCCATGTGATCCCCTCGTTCTCAGCGCAGTACTGCCTGCCTGTTCTGGAAAGGCTGCCGTTTTCCGCCGCGAGACACAAGGAATAAGTTAGCCACTTCAAGTGCTTGTCAGAATTTCCCGTTTTCGCAAAGTCAGCGCACCATGGGGCTGTGGCTCCTTTTCAAAGCTGCTCGCTTGCCGTGATTTCCGCTTCGCCATTTTCCTCAACGTGTGCCGTGGCAGGAGTTGCCGATACACTTGAACCCCGTTCCAGGATCGAATTTTGCTTCCACCCCTCTTAGCAGGAACCGGCTGCAGCGAAGATCTGGCACATAGTTTTTCCGTCGCTGGAATAGAAGTGAGCCCAGCCTATTTGAGGCCGTGTTGAAGCCCCGGCGTCCAGGCAAATGGCCCGGTAGTCATCGATCCCGTCCATCTCTCCCATGGACTCCACCCGCAGGTTCAAATCCTCTCGCACGGCCGGTGTGTGTCCATGGACAACGACAGTTGCCCCCTTGAAATAACCCTCTTCGTCATAGTCCCATCCGTCTGTAAAACATAAGAACTTGTGACGGATCCCTGCCCAGTGGCTATCAGAGAGAGGCCGGTGCCGGTCCAGATGCTCTTCCGGAGAGGCATCCGGATCCAGACCGGCATGCACCATGAGGAGATCACCGATCCTCACATGCGATGGTGCGGAATGGATCGCGCGAATGAATGCCTCCGGAATGGAAACGGCAAGGCGCTCCCTCACATCCGAAAATGGCTCTGGAGCCATGTCCGGGGCGATTTCCGCCAGGAGTGACCGGCCGCCATTGGCCAGCCAGAGATGATGATCGCCGCCGTTCAGAACATTGAGGAGCGCCAGCTCATGGTTGCCTGGCAAAATGAGCTTTTCGTCTGCGCCTGCCAGGCTTCCCGCTTCTAGTGCCAACCGGATGGCGCGCAAGCTCTCAGGGCCGCGGTCAATCAGGTCACCGAGAAAGACCAGCACCCGCTTCTCAGCAGTTCTGTCCATGACGCGAATTGCCTCAAGGATCGCTGCAAGCTGGTCCGCTCTCCCATGCACATCTCCGATGACAACAAGCTCGATACCTTGCGGAAGGGTGCCGGGCAGAGGGCGCTGCGGAAGGCTGAAATTTCGGGTCTGCGGCATGTTCGATCACGGTGGTTGATTGTTGTTTTTTGGGGACGGAGGTGAATGACCTGAGATGTTTTCCTGGCACGGTCCTAGCGGTTCTTAGGGGAAACTATTCCATCCTCCAATTTCACCCTGAAGCACCCGGCAACGGGACCAGGCACAGCTCCTCGGGCGGAAGCTCTTCTGGACTGTGCTTTTCATAGGGAAAGCCGACAGAGACATTGCGTACGGCGGTGCTTCCGATTTGGGCCGCCAGCCGACGGTGAGAATGCCCGAAGTACCATCCGTGAATTCGGCACCGATCGAGTAGAGGCGTGAGGTCAGGGTGAAACGCCGGGGTGAGGCCGTCGATCTGGCTGGCGGCGTCGGGATGGGGGCCGTGGTGCGTGATCACGAAGTTTCGTCCGTTTGGCGCCCAGTGAGGTTTAGCAAGCTGGTCCTCCAGCCAACGCCGCTGGGCCTTGTGCAGTGCCAGGATATCCTCTGGAGTTATGGCAACGCGTTGCGGGCGCCCAAGCAATTCGGATCGCGAGAGCGGGTCAACTGCTAGCAGTTTGGAAATCTGCGCATAGTCGTTCATGTGCTGGTGCGCCACGTTCATGGCAATTTGGACGTCGCCGAGCAGTGCTAAGTCTGTCCAGAGCGTCGTGCAGATATACCGATCATCGCCATGACGCACCTCGCGCTGTTGCGCGAAGTGGCCTCCGGCCGCGATTGCCAGCTTTTCCAACTCGTCATCAGCGTTCAGATATTCAGCGTAATAGTCGTGATTGCCTGGGAAAATGATCGTCCTGGATGGGTCTACGAAGCAGCGCAGATAGGCAAAGGCTGTCGGCCAGTTTGTGAATGGAGCGTTTGCCAGGTCTCCTGCAATGATCAAGGCATCGAGTTCAGCCCAAGGCAGGCTGTTATCCAGGCCATGCGACTCAAATGGCCCCCTGCCGATTTTCTTGTAGCTGTCGTGGTGGAGGTCGGCGAGAACTGCGACCTTGCCCGTCTTCCGGGAAATTTCGATCGGGGTACGGGTGGTGGTCATGTTTCGGTGCTTCGGCTCTGGCTGGCTTTCTTGGATCGCCCTTAACATCCATGCACGTTTCCGGGGTGGAGTCTAGGCGCCTGGTTTTTAATGATTTTTCGCAAAAGCCATTTCCGTTCTCAGATCGGGTGGAATGGAAAAGACCGCTACCGAGAGCATCTCGGCGAACTGGCTTCAGCTCAGGCTTCGTCGAGCAGGAGGTCAATCTCTGATCTCTCAAAAATAGCCCCATAGTCTTCGCCATCCGGACTGAACGGAAGAACACCATTCTCTTTCAATCTGACCCGCAGGGACTGCCAAGTCATTCCCTTTTCGACGGCGAGGCCGCGCAGCGTGACGAACCTTTTGTGGAATACCTCGATATCTGCTGGCGATAGAAAGCGTTGCATTGCGCCCGTTTTGGGGTTCAACCCTTCGGTTGAAGGGGTGTGGCCTCTCCTCACCAAACGAACCGCGGCAGCCCTCACGAGACCGCATTGCTGTGCAAACTTTTCCAGGCTGATGCCTGGTGCATCGGGTCGCTGCATTAGGCGTTCAACTTCATCAGTCGTAACGAGAAGAGAAAGATAGCCGTCCTTGGTCATGTGTTTGCCAATGCGGCGCAGTTGGCCAGTTTCAATCATTTGGATGATCGCGCCAGGCCTGATCTGAAGACGCTGTCCAGCCTTTGGAATGTCAGACCATTGGTGCATCGGCACATAGATCGGTTCTGCTCCGGTCAACAGTTTTTCGATGAAGGCCCGGCCAGCCCGAACATCCCACAGGGGCTTATGATCCGCCCCATCGAGACAGGGTTGAAAATAGCCGTCTTCTCTAAGAAGTTCGATCTGATACCTTGGAATACTCAGTGCGGTCTGGAATTCACCTGCTGACTTTAGTGAATTCAAACCATCAAGGAATGGTTTGGCCGCAGCAGCGTCAAATACCTCCCACTTGCCCTTGTCGCCAGCTTCCCTAGGCCGGACGTATCCGGCTTCGACAAGGAGCTTGCGCAACCGGCGGGGGTCCATTCCCACCTCCCGCGAAGCCGTGATAACCGAGTGGACGCGGCGCTCCAATACAGGTTCGCCCATGAGATCGTCTCCAGGCCCCAACGGCCAGGTTGTCGCAATGTGGTCACGCAGAATAGCTCTGAATTGTGAGTACTCTTCAGAACGCAAATCGAACGCCAACCGGTCGTAGAGGTCTCCGAACTTCTTCTTGGGGCCCTCTGTCGGTTCTCCAACCTGGTCCTGGATCTGGCCCAGAGCATCGCGTATGCGTTCTTCGCCGCAATATGTCCACTGGAATCCTGCGCTAAAGACGAGCCAGGCATCTTCAGGTGGGAATTTTCTCCATTTCGGCCACTTTTGGGTCCAAAGGGTTCTACCCAACAACTCGCAGAAATGTGCGGCAGGATAGAGGGAAAACTGATCCAGCCAGATGCCGGATTTCTCGCCGCGCAGCCGCGCTCCAATCCATTTGTCGAAATCACTGGGTTCACGCGTGGGTTCGTCCAGTTCGCCTGAAAAGATGGCTGGAGCGATTTCTGCCATGCGAGCAGCTACATCGTACCTGTCTGATTTGGATGCAGCCTTCCAAAGCGGGACAAGCGGGTGAAGGTGATCAAGGCAAAGCATGACAGGCCGGAAAAGCCAGTCCCCGCGTAGATGCATTGCCTGTTCTGGCGGCACATCCTGACCTTCTGCGTCCTCGCGCAGGCATAGAGGGCAGCCGCGAACTGTCGTTTCTCTGATCGCCTTGGCATGCATGTCCTGCCCGCGGAACCGATGCCGCCTGGAGCCAAGGTATTTCGGAGACCAGGCTTCGATCGCCTCCGCGGACTGGCTGCAGAGTATCGCAAGCTGCGCCAAGTCCTTTGTTGCCCCGTCGATGATCCTGGTGAAAGAAAGCCCCATGTCGGCAGTGAAATCCTGGGTGCTGACGCCATTGTAGGCAGCAACACGGGAAGCGAAGGAAAAGGCTGGCTCGCGGTTGCCAAGCTCCGGGACAAGGGACAGGTGCTGGTTCATATCACTTGGATACCAAATGCTACAGGTGGTGTAAGGCGCGATTTGACTGGGAAAGCTGGGAAGTAAGGTAATCTAGATTGTGTCCGCGCTAGGCCTCAATGGAGAAGTAGTGCGTTGTAATCAGGGCTTGTATTTAAGCGTTGGGAGGGGCGGAGCTGACAGATGCTAGCCGCATCCGCCAGATTTGGTTCAAGTGGCCTGCCTCGAATGGTGTGTTGGGTCTTGAGCAGTCAGTGCCCTGATGCTTGGCACCCTATTTCGAATAGTACTTCTCCGCTTCAGGATGATCCTTGAGTTGTTCCGGCCGGTAGGCACGCATCTCACCGAGATGAGAGACGGTTTCAGCTTCCAGCCGGGTGATTACTGAAGGATGTAAGGGAAAAATGGGGTTCACAATCCGTGGCTTTTTAGGCCAGCGTTTTTTCAGCGGGCCAAAACTGAACATGAAAGCCTCTTCGTGCTGCATACCGAGAGGATCTGGCATAACGTAGAGCTTGTCGGCATTGATCTGGACTTCTGGTACGCATTCCTCCAGTTCTTCAAGCATCCAGCCAAGGGCAATATCGCTCAACCGGGATTCCGGTTCGGGATAGCTTCCACCGACGTCGCTGTGGCAGCCTGGGAACCAGACCTGCTTCAGCCATGGCGGGTTACGTCCTTCTGTCTTTTTTGCCTCTGCTTGCATTGCCCATTTCACGCGCGGAAAATTTTTCCTGTGCTCGTCGATAGCGAGCGCGTGCCGGGCAAAGCCGACATCTGAGTCCAGCCACTTGTCATAATTCTTCAGGTTCCATTTGGCGTAATGGCCATATCTCCAGATCAACGGCCAGTCCGCTATCCTGGAGAGCCTCAATGGGCGATCCTCGTCAGGCGAGAAAAATTTCCACTGCGACCACTTCAGCTTGCCGTACCAGTAAGCAATGACGCCCAGAAGAATGACAAGTGGTGCCCATACGATCCACGGCCAGGAGAGCCACAGTGCCGTTACTAGTGCAGCCAATAGAGCGACTACCGCCGTTCCAGCCGCAATTCCTACTTGCGCATTGCCTAGGGCTGCTACTGTATCGAAGACACCAATGAATGTTGGCTGCACGTTGCCTTGCACATCCTTTTCCGTATCCGGAACGTAGCTGCCGTACTTTTGCCGGAACCGGCGCCCGAGCTCTTCCCTTCTCTCGTAATACGGTTGCTGCCCCCGGGGAAAGCCGTTGCCGTGATTGTAAACGTAGTTGACGGCATCAGAGGCGAGCTTGCGAAGTCTTGGCCCGAACCGAGGTACCTGTGAACCGTCTGGCATCTTTGTGGGAATGCCGCAGAGGTTCATTACATTGGCTACAGCACGGACAGTGTATGCTCCGCGTGAAAAGCCAAAGAGCAGGATCCTGTCGCCAGGTTCGTAGTACGAAATGATCTTCTCATAGCAATCAATGACGTTTTCATCGATACCGGTTCCGACAGCGGCAGACAGGACATTGCGAAGCCGCTTCAGAGTAAAGCCGCCAACTTCCCCCGCGCCCAGGCCGGCGTCGTAGAAACAAACCTGCTCGCTTGGCTTGATTGGTGAGGATGGGCAGGGGCGCATCGCCCGATACATTTTGTAGATGTTTGAAAGGCGCTGGTCTGGACGTAGGCCGCCCACTTGTCCTGTTCCATCTGAGAAGATCAAAATGTTCTTGGGCATCAGAACGCTCATAGAATTCCGGGGGCGGTTAAGTAACGGATAGCGGTATTCTTGCTTCAAATCACCACTAATAATTGTGCGCCTGAAACTGAGTTGGGTATCCGCCCCTTAACCTGCTCCCGGAAGCCGACTTTTGTGCCGCCTGCAGCTGACGGACGGTTCGGGCCCATAGCGGTCTTTATCGCGTGCCAACTCTTCGCAAGGGCAGCACGACGCGAGCCGCGCTAAGCGGCCATTGGAAGACCCGTCTAGGAAAGGCGGCTGACTGGAATTTCCGACCAATCGCCGTAGCTGCAATAGACGCGACAAGGAACGGCTGTCTCAGGCCCGGCGAGCGGGAAGCTGACACTCTACAACGCGCTATACACTACTAGCCTTCAAGTAGAAATCAGTCTTCTAAGCGTAGAGGGATGCGCGAAGAGCTCTCAATACCATCTTCGCGAGGATTGCTTTGATGATTAGGTCTTTGCGGTTAAAATTTTGGTTTGTAAAGAAAAATGGAAAAGTTGCAGCCCCGCATTGTGCAGTTTTTGCGAGTGGCAGAGACAATGTCACCTGCCACTCACCTTTCTTCTTACTCAGGCATGATAGCGCCGATCTCGTACATTCCGTTGTTGTTCTTGAGCAGCATCAGCGTGACCAAAGCACCGTCTGATATGTCACCCATCATTTGAACATTTGAGGCTAGAGTGAGATCCATTGTCATTGCAGGCCAACCGATTTCAGGGATCGGCTCGTGGCTGACGTTTGCAGAGTTTTCGTCAATCGAATTGATGGTCGCCTTTGTATGAACAGCACCTTCCATTTGAGCATCGCTCATCCCCATGTTGGAATGGTCCATAGTGCTATGGCTCGTCTGAGCGGAAGCGATTGGTGCAGCCAAAAGCGAGGCGGCAAGGGTTACAGCAAGTTTTTTCATTGAATTGTCCTCTTGGGGTGATTTCACATTTCTGACTATTCTGCCGGTACTGGTGATGCCTCTCGGCCGGGTTCCTGCAGCAGGGTTCGGTTGACCCGGGTAAGAGCCAATCGCTTCCAGATCACAAAGATTGAAGGAATGACGAAAAGGGTTAGCAGCGTGGCAGTCGCCATCCCGCCTACCATCGGGGCTGCAATGCGCTGCATGATCTCCGAACCGGTGCCTTGGCCATACATGATCGGAATTAGACCGGCGAAGATTGTCGCCACCGTCATCACTTTGGGGCGTACTCGTAGAAGTGCGCCTTCGAATACCACCTCTTCGACATCATCGGTTGTCAATTTGCGCTGTGCCTCAGCCGCGAGGTTTTTTCGCTTTTCCCAAGCTAGATTGAGATACAGCAGCATAACAATCGCGGTTTCAACCGCGACACCGGCCAGCGCAATGAACCCCACCAGAACAGCGACAGAGATGTCGAAGCTTAAGTACCACAGGAACCAGACACCTCCTGCGAGGGCAACCGGCAAGGCAGCAAGGATGATCCCAACCTCGATTACTCGATTGAAGGCCAAAAATAACATCAGTGTGATGATAAGCAGCGTGGCCGGTGCTACCAGCTTCAGCCGCTCCTGCATGCGCTCAATGTACTCGTACTGACCGGACCATGTGATCGAGTAGCCAGGCGGCAATTCCACTTCGTCGACGACCAGTTGACGGGCTTCGGTTACGTAGCCTCCCAGATCCCGGCCCGCGATGTCGATGAAGACAAAACCAGTGCGGCGTGCGTTTTCAGACCGGATCATACCGGGCCCATCCACCACTTTAACCTCTGCTAGGTTGCCAAAGGGGATATGCGCACCGGACGGTGTGACCACCGGAAGGTCGCGCAGGCGTTCGGGACTGTTTCGCCACTCCTGGGGGTAGCGAAGGTTTATTGGAAACCGCTCGAGACCTTCCACGGATTCCGACACCTGCATCCCGCCGATGGCGGTCTGAACGACATCCTGCACTTCACGCACGCTCATCATATAGCGCGCAGCGGCATCGCGGTTGACGTCGATCTCCACAAAGCGTCCTCCAACTGGCCGCTCTGCATAGGCTGATGCCGTGCCGTCGATACCTGCAACCACGCGCTCGATATCGACACCAATCTGCTCGATGACGCTCAAATCAGCGCCGGAGATTTTGACGCCGACGGGTGTCTTGATCCCTGTGGCAAGCATGTCGATGCGGTTCTTAATCGGCTGAATCCAGACGTTGGTCACACCAGGAATTTGCACGGCGCGGTCGAGCTCGCCGCGTATGCCTTCCATCGTCATGCCCTCGCGCCATTCGGATTCAGGTTTCAGCTGAATCGTCGTCTCGATCATTGTGAGCGGAGCGGGATCCGTGGCGGTATCGGCGCGTCCAAGCTTACCATGCACCGTCGCGACCTCAGGGACCGTAGCAATCAGCCGGTCAGATTGCTGCAGCACTTCGCGTGCCTTGCCGATGGAAACACCGGGATACAGTGTCGGCATGTAGAGGAAATCGCCCTCGTTCAGCTCTGGCATGAACTCGGTTCCGATACGCTGCAGCGGCCACCACATGGAAGCGACGAGCACACCGGCAAGCAACGTCGTGGCCCAGGGCCACGCGACAGCAGCATCCAGAAAGGGTCGATAGATCCAGATCACGATACGGTTCAGAGGGTTCTTGTGCTCCGAAAGAATCCGGCCGCGCACAAAGTATCCCATCAGAACTGGTACTAGCGTGATGGAAAGGATCGCCGCCGCTGCCATTGCGTAGGTCTTTGTGAAGGCCAGCGGCTTGAAAAGCCGCCCTTCCTGGCTTTCCAGAACAAAGACCGGCAAGAAGCTCACGGTGATGATTGCCAGGGAAAAGAAAAGTGCTGGCCCTACTTCGGTTGCGCATTCGGTGACGAGGCGCCAGCGGTTCTGATTGGTCAGCTTTTCCTTCTCTAGCCTTCGATGCATGGCTTCGATCATGACGATGGCCGCATCCACCATCGCGCCGATGGCGATGGCAATCCCGCCCAAACTCATGATGTTGGCATTCACCCCCTGCAGCTTCATGATGATGAAGGCTGCAAAGATGCCGAGAGGCAGTGACAGAAGGATCACCAGGGACGAGCGAATGTGCAGCAAGAAGGCTGCACAGACCAGAATGACAACGATAAATTCTTCGGTCAGCTTTGTTTCGAGATTCTCGATTGCACGCTCGATAACGCCCGCGCGGTTGTAGGTCGTGACAAGCTCAACGCCTTCAGGCAGGTTTGCCCGCAACTCTTCGATACGCGCCTCAACAGCCTTGATCGTGGCCAGGGCGTTCCCGCCCCACCGCAGGATGACGACACCGCCAACGGCATCGCCTTCGCCGTTAAACTCCCCGACGCCGCGCCGCATTTCCGGCCCAAGGCGGATGTCTGCCACGTCGCCAACTGTCAGTGCTGCACCGCGTTCGTTGACCATAAGCGGTGCTTTGGCCAGGTCCGCCAGTTCATCAACATAACCAGTAGAGCGGATCATGAATTCCGCCTCGCCCATTTCGATCACAGAACCGCCGGTCTCGCGGTTGGCGTTTTGAATGGCACTGCGGATTTGCGGCAGGGTGACGTCAAAGGCTCGCAGTTTGTTCGGGTCCACAACGACCTGATACTGTTTGACCATCCCGCCTATGGTTGCGACCTCGGACACACCATCGACGGTTTGCAGCTCATACTTTAGAAACCAATCTTGGAGTGTCCGCAGCTGGGCCAGGTCGTGCCCGCCTGTCCGGTCAATAAGCGTATATTGGTAGATCCAGCCGACACCGGTTGCATCCGGCCCGAGCTGGGGCGAAACCCCTTCTGGAAGGTTCGCAGTAATCTGACCCAGATATTCGAGAACGCGGGTGCGAGCCCAGTAAAGGTCCGTGCCGTCCTCAAAAACGACATAGACGTAGCTGTCGCCGAAAAAGGAAAACCCCCTCACGTCACTGGCTCCGGGCACAGAAAGCATGGCAGTGGCAATGGGGTAAGTGACCTGATCTTCAACGACCTGGGGGGCTTGCCCGGCATAAGGCGTGCGGACAATGACCTGAACATCCGACAAGTCGGGAATAGCATCTACGGGAGTTTCGCGGACCGCCCAGACACCGATCACGCCCATCATGACTGCAAGTGCTAGAACTACGAAGCGATTTGCAACAGAAGCCCGTATTACAGAAGCGATCATTGAGTCACCTCAACCGGCTTTGTGCCTACCAGGGTCATTGAGAAGTCTGCATTCTGGGTGAAAAGCAGAGTCACTTCTTGTCCATCCGGCAATCCAGTTAAGTCGAGGGCTGGATCAATCGAGAAGTCCATGGTCATTCCCGGCATGCCAATCTGCGTCACTGGACCGTGGGTGATGTTCACCGTCCGCGTTGCGGAGTCGACACTATTGATCTTGCCCAACACCTCCATCGGCGGTGAGACCGTTTCCACCCCGGTGAGCACCAGGGTCATGCCGTCCGGCCGCGCAAAGGTCAGCGCCAATTCTTTGCCGACCGGAAGGCTGGTAATCTCCAGCTCTTCACCCACTTGGAAATTCATGGTCATGTCTGGCATGCCAATTTCCATGATAGGGCCGTGAGTTATCGTGACCATGCGGGTTTCCGCGTCGACCTGGTCAATGGTTCCTGAAACGAGAACCTCTGAAGCTCCCTCGGAGGTGTTTGGCTCATTGGTCTCTGGAGGTGTGTCTGCAATGGGCTGGAAGCCTGCAGCCCGGACAGCGGTAATGGTGAACATCCCGTCATCACTTTTTGAGAGATCGAACTCGACTGGCACATCCAGGGGTACTTCGGCAGTGTCTAGGCCTGCCACTGGCATATCCATTTGCATTGCAGGCCAGCCGAGTTCCGGAATAGGTTCATGTGAGAGCGACAGCTTTCCGTCCGTTGTCACGCCACTCACAATGCCGGTGCCTGTGGCAGCAACACTGTCGTCTGGACCAAGCTCAATGAGCCCGAGCAGGCCATCTGCTCCACGAGACAGCCGAAACGACACCTGTTGACCTTCAGCCAAACGCGAAAGAGAAACATCAGCCCGGATCGGGAAACTAGACGTCATTTCCGGCCAGTCGAGGCTGTCCAGGGCTCCGTGCCGGATCTGTGCGGTCCGGGCCTCAGGATCCAGCGCAGCCAGCTCGCCTGACCCACGTGCAGGGGCCTCGTCAGTCGGCGCCATGCGCATGAGCCCGGCGCTCAGTGCGCTTTCGCTGTCGATCAGGAATTGGGCCGAGGCAACAACCTCTTCCCCCGGCGCCAGCCCTTGTGCGACTTCTGTCCGCCCGCCGCCGCCGAAATTGTCACGCAGCCCCGCGGTGATGAGACGGGGTTTGAAAGTGCCGTCGCCGGTTTTCAGTATCACCCGTTCTGCGGCGCCGGTTCGGATAACAGCCTCGGTCGGGACCGTGAGCGCCATGCGGTTTTCTGACGGGATCAGGCTGACCGTGCCGAACATGTTCGGGCGTAGCAGCATGTCGGAGTTGTCAAATTGCAAGCGAACGGGAAGAGTCCGGGTTACTGCGTCAAGTTCAGGGTAGATGTAGTCAACTGAACCTTTGAAAACACGGCCGGGCAGATGCTCGAAACGCGCTTCAGCAAGCATATTGTCAGTCAGCTTTGCAATGTCGCGCTCAAAAACATCGACAATTAGCCAAACGGTTGAAAGCTCTGTCAGCGATGCAGCGCGTGTACCGGGCTGCAGAAACATTCCGTCCGCAGCCTCAAGTGAAATCACAACGCCGTCCTGAGGAGCCTCGACTTCAATGTTGCGCTCGGGAATGCCGCTGGTTGCAATACGCTCGATTTGCCTGTCAGACATGCCGTGACTGCGTAGTTTGTTACGGGCAGCATCAATGATCTGAGGGTTTCCCGCCTCAATGGCGCGAACCAGATCACCGGCTGACGAGCCGATCTGAGGAGAGAACATCTCAAACAAGACATCGCCCTTTTGAACGGGGTCTCCAACAGCGCGCACATTCAGCATTTCGATCCAACCGTCCACGCGAGTGTGAACATGGCTTGTCCGGTGCTCGTCATAGCCGACGAAACCAACGGTTTCGATCTTGCCGGAAACCTCGGACATGCGTGAAATCGCGGTACGGACGCCAATGGCGTTAATCTCTGCCGCAGATAGCTGCACTTCTGCAGGATCGCCGGAAGGCTCTTGGCCTGCATATACAGGGACAAGATCCATGCCCATGGGGGACTTACCCGGCCCCGGTTGCCGGAATTTCGGATCCATCGGTGCAACCCAATACAAGATTTCGGCCTCGTTTGCCCCGGTCATTGACGACGGGTTGAGGAAAAGTCTTTCGAGAGAGATGCCTCCAGCAACCCCTGCAGCAAGCGCAAGAATACCGAGAGCTAAATAGCGTCCACGCATGGAAAACCTCGTTTTGGCTTGCGACATGCAAGCCTTGTCTGATCAGAAACAGATGGCGCACTCGATTGAGCGCCAAGCGGATTCAATCAGATTGAACGGGGAGGACGATCATGCGGGAGCTCTGACCTGGAAAATACTCCAGCCGAGCTCGCTATCACGAGTTGAACAGATACCAGGCGGCGCTCAACAGACAGAATTGGTGCTGCGTTGAATTCATGAAAACAGCAGACAGCCACTGAACAAGTGGCATTCCGTTCTTCACCAAGGGTTTCACAGTCGCCATTTTGATGGTGCCCGTGCTGCATTCGTTTTGCCACTTTGTGCAAAGTGCAATTCTCGTGCTGTGCGTCAGAAACAGCTAGGGTGGTTTTTGCGGGAGGCGATGCGTGAGCAGAAATTGCTGCAAGCGTGTTCAGGAAAACCACAGCAACAAGGATGGTTGACGCAACGGTGCGTATCAACCGACCAAAGTCACTCCTGAACCCAGTAACTGCCATAGCGTGGCACATAATGAAAATTTTCTTCGGCGCAACCCCTCCCCGTGCGAAATGAAGGCCTCCAGGTTCCTTAGTTCTGAGCTGATAATACTGGAGTAATTCATTGGGCGCGTTGTCTCCCAAGCCTAGGCAATCGCTTCCCTGCACATCATCTAGGCTCTCTTCAGCAGTTCGTCTTCTTAGAAACACTGATGATCGCTCTCTGCTCAGAAAGGCCGCAAAGGTACTGAACGTTTTGTGGCGAACTGACGAAAGCGCACCCGGTTCGCAAATGTATCAAAACGTATCCTTGAGTTGGAGACCCGCACTGGCTAGCTAGATAGAGCGAAAGCAAACGGAGCTGTTTCATGCGCTCAAAAGCGGGAAAATTGTGGACATCGTTGACGCTGGTATTGTTGCTGGCGCTGTCCGCGTTTTTCGCGCCCCTGACTGCAGAAGTAGACAATCGGGCTGAAGCTGTTCCTGTTGCCCAGCATGAAACGGCAGACGGGCACAGCCATTCCAGCCCTGGCCTATGCCACAAGGCTGCGGCCTGTGAGGTGCCGGTTGCACTGCAGCCCTGTCAGCAAGTTTCCATCACCGAAAAAGCAGGAAAGCTGGCGGTCGCCCTGAATGATTCCGGCTTGGCTTCTGTGGCGCCTGAAGCGCACCTTCCACCTCCCAAAACGTGATCCCAAGCACCTGAGCCCACTACTTGCCATTCCCTTCGCTTGAGAACTGCAGAAGCGTGCAATTGCACCGTTCTATGAGTGAATGCTGCTTCGGGTGATCCTAGCGAGTAAGAAGCTGCGCTTGCGGATGCCTGCAGGGGCCAACTGATCAACATCTCAACAGACCAAAGGACTGACGATGCCACCCATCGCACCTTGGCGCGCGGCCGTTGCCGGCGCCGCCCTTGCCCTGTCCGCGGCTGCCGCCGCCCAGGCCGCGACCTATGACATCACCGTGGACAAGATCCGCATTAACGCCGGGGACTTCCGCAAGTCTGGTGTCGGCTACAACAACAGCCAGACCCCGACCATCCTGCGCTTTAGGGAAGGCGAGGAGGTCACGTTGAACGTGACCAACAACCTGCGCGAAGACACCTCGATTCACTGGCACGGGCTGATCCTGCCGTTTGACCAGGACGGGGTGCCGAAGATCAGCTTCGACGGCATCAAGCCGGGCGAGACCTTCACCTATAAATTTCCGATCGTGCAGGCGGGCACTTATTGGTTCCACAGCCATTCCGGGTTCCAGGAGCCGGACGGGGCCTATGGCGCCATCGTTATCGAGCCGAAACGCGGCGAAACGGTGCGGGCGGACCGCGACTATATAGTGCAGCTGACTGATACACATCCGCACCGCGGCAAGCGGATCATGCGGAACCTCAAAATGTCGGCGGATTACTACAACCGCTCGCAGCGCACGCTGCAGGACTTGATCCAGGATTCCGGCAGCATGGGGCTGAAAGCGGCGCTGGAAGACCGCAAGATGTGGGGCCGGATGCGAATGATGCCGACCGACATTGAGGACGTTCAGGGCTTTGCTCCGATGATCAATGGCCAGAGCACCGCGCAGAACTGGACTGGCCTGTTTAAGCCAGGCGAGAAAGTCCGGCTGCGGTTGATCAACTCGTCTGCGATGGCCTATTTCGATGTGCGGATTCCCGGTCTGAAAATGACCGTGGTGCAGGCAGACGGCAATGACGTGAAGCCAGTCGCAGTGGATGAGCTCCGTATCGCGGTGGCTGAGACCTATGACGTGATTGTACAGCCCCGGGAAAACCGGCCCTACAGCATTGTCGCGGAATCCATGGGCCGCACCGCGATGGTGCGCGGCACCCTGGCGCCGCGCGAGGGGCTGGTCGGACCGGTCCCCGAAATGCGCCCCAAGCCGCGGCTAACTATGGCCGATATGGCCGGCATGATGGGTGACATGGGCATGGAAGGCCATGTGATGCGCAGCGACACCGGCATGTCGGACAGTGTCATGATGATGCCGGGCATGGATCACAGCCAGCACGAGATGCCGGCCGCCTCTGACAGCCCGTCCATGGCCGGAATGGACCATGGCCAGCACAACATGGCTGCGCCGACCAAAGCTGAACCGATGGCTGAAATGGACCATAGCCAGCACAATATGAGCGGGGCCAAGAAATCCAAAGGCGGCGCAATGGCCGGGATGAACCACGACGGGCATCAAATGATGATGGCTGGCGAACAGGAAGGCTTTTACGCGGCGGGCAGCGGGCTGACTCCCAGCGCGGCAAACGGTGGAAAATTCCTGTCCTATGAAGATCTCAGCGCCCGCCGGCCGTTCTATAGGGACCGTCCGGCGACACGGGAGATCGAGCTGCGCCTCACTGGCAACATGGAGCGCTACATCTGGTCGATCAACGGCAAGAAGCTGTCCGAGGCCGAGCCGCTGCGGCTGAAGTACGGCGAACGGGTCCGGTTCAAATTCGTCAATGAAACCATGATGGCCCACCCGATGCACCTGCACGGCATGTGGACGATTCTGGATACCGGCAAAGGCCGCAGGGATCCCATCAAGCACACCGTCAGCATCGCGCCAGGCACCACCGTCTACACCGAAACCGAAGTCGATGCGACTGGCCAGTGGGCCTTCCACTGCCACCTCTCCTACCACGCCGACGCGGGCATGTTCCGCAAAGTAATCGTCGAAGGCGGCCCGGCTTGACCCTGCAAGATCAGAAAGAGACGCAAACATGAGCAAAACACGCAACGCGGCCTTTGCCGCGGCCGGCGCGGCGGCACTTTGGTCCGCCCCTGCCGGAGCAGAGCAGCAGATCTACGGCTTTCAGGCAGAGCAGCTGGAATACCGGAAAAGCGACGGCGCGGACACGTTCGTCTGGGATTTCGACGCCCTGATCGGCAACGATGAGCTGAAGCTTGTCTGGCGCAGTGAAGGCGAGCGGATTCAGGGCGCAGGCGGGTTCGAGGCCCTGGAAAACCAACTGCGGCTGCAGTTCCCGGTTTCCACCTTCTTTGATGCGGTGGCCGGGGTGCAAGCCAGCATGCCGGAAGGTCTTCCGGACCGCTACAATGCGGTTCTGGGCCTCAAAGGGCTGGCGCCGCAGTGGTTCGAAATCGACGCCGACCTGTACCTCTCGGACAACTCATTCTTCCGGTTCGAGGGCGAGTATGAGGCTGCGCTGACCAACCGCCTGATCCTGTCTCCGAACCTCGAGCTGACAGTGCCGCTGCAGGATGATCCAGCCTACGATCAAGCGGCTGGCGGCGCCACGGTCGAAGCCGGGCTTCGGCTGAGCTACGACCTGATCGACCGGGCGGTCTCTCCCTACATCGGCGTCAACTACGAGGAATCCTTTGGCGGCACAGCGGATCTGCTGCGCGCCAGCGATGAAGAGAACGGCGTGTTCTCAGTCGTCTTCGGGACCAGACTAATGTTCTGAAGCTACTACGCCCGGCCGGGTCAGCCTGGCCTGGCTCAAACCCTTCCCGCCACTGTTTCGGCGGCAGAAGGGCAACTCCCCTTCTCTAGATCAAGGAGATACCAATGAAGAAGCTTTTCCTTTCCGCGGCGCTGGCCGCCCTGGCCAGCACCCCTGTTCTGGCCGGTGTATCAGGCCACGGCGACGGCCATGGCGCCCATGGCAGCCATGGCGAACAGATGGCGGCCGGCATGCCGGGGAACCGCAGCAAGGTCAACCGCACAGTGAAAGTGATTATGAAGGAAACCGACGACGGCGAGATGATCTTCACGCCCTCTGCCATGGAGTTCAAGCAGGGCGAAACCATCCGCTTTTTGGTGGTAAATAAAGGCGAACTGGACCACGAATTCGTCCTGGACACGCCGGAGCGCAACGCCATGCACAAGCAGGCCATGTCGGAGCAGATGGAAATGCACAACACGCCGAACGCCGTCACCCTGGCCCCCGGCAAGCGCGGCGAAATCATCTGGAACTTCAGCAATGGCGGAACATTCGAATTCGCCTGCCTGATCCCGGGCCACTATGAATCCGGCATGTACGGCCAGGTTGCAGTCCAATGATCTGCTGAGTGCCGCTGCCTACCCCCTCAGGCAGCAGCACCGCGGCGCGGCAGCTCCAATGGGGCTGCCGCATTTCCCTCTATCTCAGCAGACTTATTTCAATGCCGCCCGAGCACAGGTTCCCGCACTACCATTCTTTTGCCCATGAGACCGCGAATTGGCTGGGCTTCAGCTACGGTGAAACCTCTCCGGAATGGGTGCATCCGGCGATGCATCTCGTATTGCTGCTGGCCCCGGCTCTGCTGGCAATCTCCGCGGCTACGCTGCTTGGCCGGGCGCTCCATCTGCGGCTTGCGCGTTCCTCCGCTAGCCTGGTGCCTCCTACGGCCGTGTCCATCGCTGGTCTAGACCGGAACCTAATTACCCACATTGCCCGGACCACGCGCCGGCAGCAGTTTTTCCTGCTGCTTCTGAGCCTGTCTTTATTGCCTGTGTTGTATCTATCGTTGGAACTGCCCAAGCAGATAGTGAACAACGTATTGAGCAAATCGCACGCACCGCTGAGCCTGTTGGGATTTGACCTGACTGCTACACAGCATCTGGCAGTTCTGAGCGGTGTTTTTCTGCTGGCAATCACGCTGAACGGTGTCGGGAAGTACCTGCTGAATGTGCTGAAAGGGCGGCTTGCCGAACGCTGTCTCAGACGTCTCCGGCTGCTCATCTATTGTCGTTGGCGCAAACAAGCCGGTCACCTGCGAAAAAGCGAGCTTCCGCAAATTTTGGGGCAGGAAGCAGAGCCGATTGGCGGCTTTGCAGCGGATCTGGTTGCGCTTCCGGTGACCCAGGGCGGAACGTTGCTTACCATCCTGCTGTTCATGTTCATTCAGGATCCGATCCTTGGTGCTGCAGCGCTGACTATTCTGCCGCTGCAACTGTTTCTGCTGCCCTTTCTGCAGCGGATCTTGAACCGGCTGAGCCGGGAACGTATTCAAGAGATGCGGAGACTCACCCGCGGTCTAACGGAACAGCTGAACCCGGCGCAGGACCGCCCCAGAGATGTGCTGCTTACAATGGCCTCGTTGCGGCAGTTGGAGGCGATCCGCAGGCGGATCCACCGAGTGAAGTTCTTTGCCAAGGCGTTGAACAATTTCCTGACCGCGCTGACGCCGTTCCTCTTCTATTCGCTAGGCGGGTACTTTGTGCTTGAGGAACGCATCACTCTGGGCGCTTTGATCGCGGTATTGGCGGCGCATAAGGATTTCTCAGCTCCGCTCAAAGAGCTGTTCCGCTTTTACCAGCAGCTCGAAGATACCCGGATACGCTACAAGGAGATCCTGGGGTTTCTGTTGGAACAGCAGCAAGCGGATTTAAAGCCGGCAGTGAAAAGCTGACATCCAGCAGCGCTGCTGCCCAGCCTTCTGGCGGAAGAAGCCATGCAAACAAGTCCGTCCGATCTCAGTGGATCCCGTTTGCGCGTTGCAGCTCTCGCACGTAGCGTGTCACCAGGTTGACTTCGCCATCAGTCACCCCGGGCACTGGCGGCATGTTTCCGAACCGCCAGTGATGTGCTCGAACGCCGTTTTTGGCAGCCAGCAGGAATGTGGTATCGGAGTGGTGGCTTGGCTCATAGATCTTGTGAACTAGCGGTGGGGCAACCCCTTCCTGACCAGCGGCGTTTTCGCCATGGCAGGATGCGCATTTGGCTTCAAAGATGTGTTTTCCGATCTGCGCGTTTTCAGAAAGGGTCTCGGGCAGCTTCACCTCAACAATAGCTACGCCCTCCAATATGGCTTCCGCTGCTCCCGGCTTCTGCTCTGTTGGTCGGGAAACGCCCCACATGGCAAATCCGCCGACGGCAATCACTGCTATTGCAAGTAAAAGGCCCGTTCTGTTCATGTCTTCCCCATCCAATTGTCAAAGTCGCCACCGTTGCGGGAGCTGTCCTGGCGGCCATTAGGTTTGCGGCCTTCCAGAGCAGGAAGATCAACGCCTGTACGGCCCGTGATTTGTATCGGAATGTATCCGAATTTGTCCGGTCTCACTGCCCAAGCGGCAGCTTCAGCACGGCGCAGAGACCGCCCTCTGGCTGGTTGCGCAATGTGAGGCTGCCGCCATGCGCGCGCAGGATGGTGCGGGCAATCGACAACCCCAGCCCGTGTCCGCCGGTTTCAAGCGAGCGAGAGTCTTCCAATCGCGTGAAGGGGTCGAATACACGCTCCAAGTCAATTTCCGGAATACCCGGTCCTGGGTCCGACACAGTGATTACGGCGGCGCCGTCCTGTAATCGATATTCAACCTGCGCCGCGCCGCCATACCTCAGCGCGTTTTCAATCACATTGCGCAGAGCCCTGCGCATGGCGTTCAGCCGCAGGCAGATCTGGACGGGATCCCCAGGCAGCAGTTCAAAACCGTTCAGCATGTCGTTTCGTAAAGCCTGGAGAAAACTGCCCAGCTCGCAGTCTTCAGGCTTCTCTGCGTCCGCCAGACCACGGGCAAAGGAGAGTGTTGTTTCGACCATGCTCTGCATCTCCCCGATAAGGGATATCATGCTACTGCGGGTTTCATCGTCTTCCACAAACTCTGCCCGCACCCGCATGGCTGTCAGCGGCGAGCGCAGGTCGTGGCCTAAGGCGGCAAGCATCCGGGTGCGCTCGGCAACCAGGCTGGTTATTCGATGCTGCATCCTGTTGAACGCATGAATGAGCTCTTGTATCTCCTGAGGCCCATCTACGGGAAGCGGTTCAGTAGCTTCCTCCCCCCCCAGGTTTTCAGCCGCTGAGGAAAGCATGCGCAGGGGAGCCGTGACACGGGTCAGCACAAACAGAAAAATTGCAGCCAGGATGAAGCCTGTGCTGAGGGCAAAGGTGATCGTCGGCTGCAAAGACCATTGCAGCGGCGGCCGCTCGAACAATGTGGCTGCGTTCAGCCATTGGCCATCGCTCAGCGCAATTGACAGGTTCAATTCAATTGCCAGCATCTGGCCGCGCATCATTTCCCGATGGATCTCAGCCATCTCTGGTTCCAGATAGGGAAGTGGCAGTCCAGCACTATCAGTCTCGTGCAGTTCAGCCCGGACCTCCCGGTTGGTGTCTCCGCCCAGAAGCGCGCGAACCCGCGCCTCCGCAGCACCATCAGTGTCATGTGAAGTGTGCGTTACGGCCGGGCTGCCGCTAAGTTCGAAACGCACCAGGGGAGAATTGGCAGCCCGGAGTATCGAGGGATGGAGGGACGGGGGAGCTTCTTCAATCAGCCTTGCGACATTGGCTGCCCTGCCGGCGGCTTCGGTGCTCATCGCAGCCCGGATCGCTAAGCTGCGTTCCCCAGACAAGAAAAACAGGCTTACGCCTTGTGCGGCAGCCAGCGCCAGCACGACCAAAAGCACTAACTGCGACCGCAATCTGCGCGGAATAAAACTCATTGATCCAGAACCTCAATATCTACGGACAGGCAGTATCCGCCGTTGCGAACCGTAGTAATCAGGCGCGGGCGCAAGGGATCACTCTCTATCTTGCGGCGGAGGCGGCTGATCTGATTGTCAATTGTCCGATCCATTGGCGCCGCTGCACGGCCAGCGGTCAGATCCATCAACTGATCGCGGCTCAGTACCAGGCGGTTTCGCTCTAGCAGCGCGACTAGCAGCTTGAATTCGGAGCCGGTCAACGCCGTCTCTTGTCCTGCGCTGTCGAGGATCACCCGCCTGTCGCTATCCAAAACCCATTGCCCGAACTTCACACGTTTTCCTGCCAAGCGGCCTGCGGGTGGTTCTTCCTTTGCTGTACGGCGCATGATGGCCCGGATGCGGGCCAACAGCTCGCGCGGGTTAAAGGGTTTGGCCAAGTAGTCGTCTGCACCGGTTTCCAGCCCGGTTATCCGGTCGTGCTCCTCGCCCAAGGCGGTCAACAGCAGCACAGGCAATTGCCCTTCTTGAGATAAGCGTTTGCAAACGGACAGCCCGTCCTCACCTGGCATCATCACATCCAGAACAACCAGATCGAAGCTTCCGGAGGTGAGCATCGCATCCATTTCTTTGGCGTCTTTGGCGGCGGAGGACCGCAGGCCGTTTTTCTCCAGGTAACGTGTGACCGCTGACCGGATTTCACGGTGATCGTCGACCACCAGAATATGGGGGGTGTTGCTCATACTTGTTTGAAATATACGAACACTGCAGCAAGGTTCGAGAGAGATTTGTCGCGAAGTGTATCAGAGGCAGCTTCGCTTGCTTCTCTGTTTGCGCAGTAATGAAAACACATAGCAGCGAGCGAGCAGTGTGAGGTTACCTGACTTGCAGAAGAGCTTTCTTGCTTATCTGCGAGTGCATTAACTTAAGGACCCACATGAACGAGCCGTATTGTCCGGCAGAGTGAATTGCGACGGTCGGCCGCTTGACCCGGATGGGTAGGAAAGGCATCGTTGTATGTGTCCGTGAACTTAGCCACGAAAACGGGATAAACTGAGCAGTGCGCCTCTTTACCAGACTGGAAATTGGGTATTTGCTGCTGGCTGCGGGTCTACTCGTCGCAGTTATCTTCCTGTCTGCAAGCCAGGCCAATGCACACGGGGCTGGCGGCGGAGCGCATATCGCTGTCACTGTTCAGGACATTGATCAAGAACAGGCGGGCAGTGGCCATACTGAACACTGTCATGGCAGTTCGCTCTGTGGTGGTTTTGCTGTTCTCATAGGCAATTGCCTTTCAATGCGGCCAAGCATGCAGATCTCTCGTCATGATATGCCGCTGGCCCTATTGAGGCCGTTTACGATCACTGGCTTTGATCCGCCGCCTCCCCGTTACCTTTCCTGAACACTGATCCTGCGCCTTCAAAGCGCAATCTCAAACTATTTCAGGAAAACAAGATGACACTTTCCAAACTGGTTTCCGGCGCCGCATTGGCGTCGCTCATTGCTGTAGCTGCTCATGCCCACAGCGGTGCAACAGGCATCGTAAAGGAACGGATGGATGGCATGGGAGTTATGAAAGACAGCATGAAAGTGCTGGCTCCGATGATGCAGGGGAAAACAGCCTATGATGCAGCGGCAGTTCGAAGAGAAGCTGAAAAAAATAGGAGCCCATGCAGGTGAGGTCCTGACGACGCTCTTTCCGGAGGGTTCAAATGGGCATCCATCTGAAGCCAAGGCTGAGATATGGACCGATTGGAAAGGTTTTAGCGATCTCGCGGAAAGATTGCAGACCTATTCTGATGGCCTGGCCTCGGTGGCGGAGAGCGGGTTGATGATGTCAGAAACCCAAGGGACAGGCATGATGTCCAACGGCACAATGATGGGATCATCTCATATGGGTTCAGGAAGCATGATGGGCGGCAGCATGATGGGCGGCGGCGCAATGATGGGCGGCAGTCCAAGTGCCGAGGCCCTGTCCCAGATGCCTGCCGACGGCGTGTTCATGATGCTGAGCCAAACCTGCTCTGCCTGCCATACCCGTTTCCGTGAGGAGTGAGGCTGGGTCATGAAGCGCATATTACGTTTTGCCCTTGGCACCGCAGTTACGGCGTCGGCAGCCCTGGCCGCAGCGGCCGAATGGACGTGTCGCGGTTTGATGCCGCTCCTTTGATAGCATTTATTGCAGCAAAGGAGACGAACTATGGGACTGAAACGGACAGAAGAATTCCGGGCCGATGCGGTGCGGATTGCGCTGACGAGCGGGCTGAGCAGGAAGCAAGTGGCCTCTGATTTGGGTGTTGGCCTTTCGACCCTGAACAAGTGGATCACAGCGCATCGCGACACCGAGGTGGTATCCGACAAAGACCTCGACCTTGCCCGAGAGAATGAACGGCTTCGACGGGAGAACCGCATTCTCAAGGAGGAGAGGGAGATCTTAAAAAAGGCAACGCAGTTCTTCGCGGGCCAAAAGCCATGAGGTTCAGGTTCATCGAAGAACACACTGATACCTTCAGCGCCAAGCGGATGTGCAATGTGCTGGATGTCAGTGAGCGCGGTCTACGGGCCTATCGCAGCCGCCCGGCCAGTCAAAGGCAGCGCACTGAC